>NZ_JBQQBQ010000130.1:0-11185 GCF_052245915.1 Nonomuraea sp. 10N515B | reverse complement strand
AGGCGCAAGAGGTCCTGGCAGATCTGCCAATCAAGCGACAAGCTGTCTCTGCTTAGTCCTCTGAGCTGTGGCTTCGTCAGTATTCGAGCGCGCTGAATGGTTCATCAGATGCAACTCCGCCCGTTTTCCGATGGTGCGGATCAGTGTGAGAGACGTGATGACCACGCACGTGGCCTCGGTCGAGGCGGGCACGCCGTTCAAGGAGGTCGCCGAGCTGCTCGTGCGCCGCGGGGTCAGTGCCGTGCCCGTGCTGGGTGCGGACGGGCGGGTCGCCGGCGTGGTGTCCGAGGCGGATCTGCTCCGCAAGGAGGAGTTCCGGGAGCAGTACTACGGTGAGGGCTACCGGCCGCGGCTGCGTGCCCGGTTGCGCCGCAGGCTGGCCGGGCGCGGTGAGGACGGTCAGGAGAAGGCCGAGGCCGCCACGGCGGCCGAGCTGATGTCGGCGCCGGCGGTGACAGTCTCGCCGGACGCCTCCACCGTGACGGCCGCCCAGCTCATGGACACCCACGGCGTCAAGCGCCTCGTCGTGGTGGACGGGGACGGGCGGGTGATCGGTATCGTCAGCAGGCGTGATCTGCTCAAGGCGTACGTGCGCGACGACGCCGAGCTCAAGCGCTGGGTCGAGGAGACCATCCCCGAGCAGGCCAGATGGAACGACCGGACCGGGATCGTCGTGCAGGTGCAGAACGGCATCGTGACGCTGTCCGGCTATACCTCGACCCGCACCGAGGCGGAGGCGGCCGTGCACATGACGAAGGGACTCGGCGGCGTCGTGGACGTCCGCGAGAGTCTCGTCTGGGAACGGGACGATCGGCTCGAGCTGCCGCTGATCTGGGACCGATCTTGAGCGGGATGCATGGGTCCAAAGACCCTGCTGTTGGTGACTTTCGCTTCAAGTGCACCAAGAGTCTGGGGGCCCACACTGGCCACGCAATCTAAAACGCGTGATCGGCAGTGATGGGAGAAACATCATGTTACGGCTCCAGCCGAAGAACCCCCGAGCCCGGTATCGGCCGAACGAGACGGATGGTGGTGGACGGCTCTGCGCTGGGCCGTACCCGTCGCCGCCGGACTGATCATTTACCTGCTGCCGCAGCCTGAAGCCGTCAAACCGGGCGGCTGGGCCGTGCTGGCCATCTTCGTCGTCACCGTGCTCGGACTGATAGCGCAGCCGATGCCGCTGGCCGCTGTCGCGCTGACCGGGCTCGCCTTCACGATGGTCGCCGGTGTCCTGGAGCCGGCGGTCGCGTTGAGCGGGTTCGCCGAGCCGACCATCTGGCTGATCGTGGCTGCCTTCTTCATCTCCATCGCCGTCACCAAGACCGGACTCGGACGGCGGGTGGCGCTGTGGTTCGTGGCCATGCTCGGCAAGCGCAGCCTTGGCCTCGGCTACGGCCTCGCGCTGACGGACCTGGTCCTGGCGCCCGCTACGCCCAGCAACACCGCCCGCTCCGGCGGCGTGCTGTATCCGATCATCACCTCGCTGAGCGAACAGGCCGACTCACGGCCGAACGACCAGACCCGCCGCCGGCTCGGCGCCTACCTGACGGCGACCGCGATGGGCGTCAACGTCATCACCAGCGCCATGTTCGCCACCGCGATGGCCGCCAACCCTCTGGTGCAGAAGTTCGCCGGCGAGCAGGGCGTCGAGATCAGCTGGCTGACGTGGACGGTCGCCGCACTCGTACCCGGTCTCATCGCGCTCGCCGTGATCCCGACAGTGCTGTACAAGGTGTTTCCCCCCGAGCTGCGCGATACCCCTGAGGCGCCCTGGCAGGCCCGCGCCCAGCTGGCCGAACTCGGCCCGATGTCCCGCCCCGAGTGGATCATGGCGGGCGTGTTCGTGATGCTGCTGACGCTGTGGTCGCTCGGCAGCCAGCTCTGGGCCCTGTCGGCCACCGCCAGCGCGTTCGCCGGCGTTGCGGTGCTGCTGATCACCAGGGTGCTGACCTGGAACGATCTCGCCGGCGACAAATCGGCGTGGACGACCCTGACCTGGTTCGCGGTCTTGGTGATGATGGCCGGGCAGCTGCAGAAACTGGGCGTCGTCGGGTGGTTCAGCACCTCTATCACCGGGGCCGCGGCAGGCCTGTCGTGGCAGGTCGCGTTCGTCCTGCTCACGCTTGTGTACTTCGCCTCCCACTACGCCTTCGCCAGCAACACCGCGCACGTCGCCGCGATGTACGGCGCGTTCCTGGCCGCAGCCCTGGCCACCGGTGCCCCGCCGATGATGGCCGCGCTGGTGCTGGGCTTCATCAGCTCCCTGTACGGCGGGCTGACCCACTACGCCTCCGGTCCGGCACCGGTCCTGTTCGGTGGCGGCTACGTGACGCTGACCGAGTGGTGGCGCAACGGCCTGGTCGTCGCCGCGGTCAACATCGCCGTGTGGATGGGGGCCGGCGCGGTCTGGTTCAAGATCCTCGGCTACTGGTAGGCGTGGGCTCCCTCCGGCGCCGTCCCCAAGCCCGATGCCACAGACCAGGTGCCTCCTGCGGCCACCCACAGTGCGCTCCCTCCCGAAGGTTCGGCCTGATCCCTCCGCGATGGAGTGCTCGGGAGCATAAGACCCGCCGCGTATGGGTCGATTGCCTTTTTCTCTCAACCCGGATCGCGGAGCAGCGTCGATGTGAGGGACCTGCCACCCGGAGAAGATGTGGAAAGGACAGAGCATGGATCAGCTCGAGATGAAAGCCATAGTCGATGAGATCCTCAACCGCCGGCCCGCCGTCGGCCTGGCCCTGGGGGTGGTCCGCAACGGAGCCCTGGAATTCTTCCACGGACACGGCGTCGCCGACATCGCGTCGAACACGCCGATCACCGAGGACACTGTCTTCCGGATCGCCTCCATCACCAAAACCTTCACCGCGATCGCCGTGATGCAGCTGTGGGAGCAGGGCCTGATCGACCTCGACGCGCCCGCCGATGACTACCTGCGCGCCTACCAGCTGACTCCCGCCAGACCAGCCCACCGGGCGGCAACGGTGCGGCACTTGCTGACCCACACAGCCGGTGTTCCGCAGATGGTCTATCCCACCCAGGCGCTTCGGAGCGGCTGGTTCGGGGAGAGCGTCGAGATCGGCCGGCCGCTACCAACCCTGGCGGAGCACTATCGCGGCGATCTGCGGCTGGCCGCCGAGCCCGGTACGACGTTCACCTACACCGACCATGGTTTCGCCACGCTGGGCCAGATCGTCGCGGATGTCAGCGGGCAGCCCTTGGAGGGCTACCTGTGCGAGCACGTCTTCGAGCCGCTCGGCATGACCGACACGAGCCTCGTCCGATCCGACCGGATCACCTCACGCCTCGCGACCGGATACCGTCTGGCCGCCGATGGTCCCAAGCCTATCGTCGACCGTCAGTGGATCACGGCGGCGGCCGCGTCCGCGTACTCCACCCCGAGGGACATGGCCCGCTACCTCGCGGTCCTGGCAGGCGGCGGCGCGAACGAGCACGGCTCCGTGCTCAAGCCGGCGACGCTCGCGTCTATGTACGAGCCTCACTATCAACCCGACCCCCGGGTCCCGGGCATCGGGCTGGCGTTCTTCCGGGCCGACCTCGGTGGCCACCCGGCCATCGAGCACCAGGGCATACTTCCGGGCTTCAACGCGCAGATCTTCGTGGCCCCCCGGCAGGCGGTCGGCGTCATGGCCTTCACCAACGGGGCCAGGAACGCGCTCATGTGGTTGCCGGCCGAAACCGGACGGCTCCTCGGCCACGCGATCGACGCCCCCGACGCGGCCATCCGCACCGCCATCCCGCACCACCCCGAGATCTGGGGCGACCTCGTCGGCTGGTACCGGCCTCATGCCCAGCTGACCGACATGCAGACGTGGTCCATGGTCGGCGCCGGTACCGAAGTCGTCGTGCGGCGTGGCCGACTCTGGCTTCGAGCGCTGAGCCCGATTCCGGCCCTCTACAGAGGTTTTCTCCTCCATCCCGACGACGAGGAGGATCCGTATGTCTTCCGGATCGACCTGTCCGACTTCGGCCTCGCCACCGCCCGCGTGGTCTTCAGCCGCGAACCCGGGCCGAGATCCATCCACCTCGATCTGGCGCCGCTGACCTTGCAGAAGCGGCCGACCGCGACGAACCCCAGGGTGTGGGTCAGCGGCGCGCTCATCGCCGCCAGCGCGGCGGTGGCCATCAGGCGGATTCGGTACCGCCGGGCCTGACCAGGCTCGACGGCGCCATTATGTGCCCGAGGCGCATGCGAAGCAGGGCGAGCGGCAAGTGGCGCGCACGAGACAGGACCGGCTCAGGGATTCCTCAGCGTGGCCCTCACCTGACCTGGTGGAGCGACTAGTGCGTCGTTGGGCCGCAGGCTCCAAGTCCGGGCGCTGGCACGGTTTGGGCGGTGCGACACTGACGGGCATGCTCACGTTCCTTCCGTACCGGCGCGCATGGCTGCGCGGTGATGTGCTGGCCGGGCTCACCGTGGCTGCCTACCTGATACCGCAGGTCATGGCCTACGCCACCGTGGCAGGGCTGCCGCCCGTGGCAGGGATCTGGGCCATCTTGGCGCCACTCGCGCTGTACGCGTTGCTTGGCTCCTCGCGCCAGCTGTCCGTAGGGCCCGAGTCCACGACCGCACTCATGACCGCCGTCGCGATCGGACCGCTGGCGGCGGGTGATCCGGACCGGTACGCGACCCTCGCGGCCGGGCTCGCCGTCGCTGTCGGTCTGCTCTGCCTGGCCTGCCGGTTGCTCCGGCTCGGCTTCGTCGCCGACCTGCTGTCGCGGCCGATTCTGGTCGGCTATCTCGCGGGCGTGGCAGTGATCATGATTGTCGGCCAGCCCGGAAAGATCACCGGGGTGCCGGTGTCGGGCGACGGCGTCATCGCCGAACTACTGTCGTTCGCACGGGGTCTGCCGGAGATCCATCCGGGGACCCTGCTGCTCGCGGTCGGAGTGCTGGCCTTGCTGTTCCTCACCCAATGGCGCCTGCCATGGATCCCAGCTCCGCTGCTCGCCGTCCTCCTGGCCACCGCCTGCGTCACGCTGTTCGGGCTGGAGCGGTACGGGATCAAGGTGGTGGGGGAGATCCCCGCGGGCCTGCCCGCGCCCGCCCTTCCAGCGCTCGCCGACCTGCAGCACCTGCTGCTGCCCGCGCTCGGAGTGCTGTTGGTCGGCTACAGCGACAACGTGCTCACCGCACGGTCCTTCGCCGCCAAGCACGACCAGCAGATCGACGCCAACCGGGAACTGCTCGCCCTCGGCGTGGCCAACCTTGGCGCGGGCGTTCTGCATGGGTTTCCGGTGAGCAGCAGCGGCAGCCGTACCGCCCTGGCCGACACGGCCGGTGGCCGTACTCAGATGTACTCGCTTGTCGCCCTGGCAGCCGTGGTTGCGGTCGTCCTGTTCGCTGGGCCGCTACTGTCCGATTTTCCCACCGCGGCGCTTGGCGCGATCGTCATCTATGCCGCGATACGGCTGATCGATGTGGCTGCCTTCCGCCGGCTGGCGGCCTTTCGCCGCAGTGAGCTGCTGCTGGCTCTGGCCGCGTTCGCGGGGGTGCTGGTCTTCGACATCCTGTACGGCGTGCTGCTGGCGGTGGCTCTGTCGGTCGCGGAGATGCTGGCCCGGGTGGCTCGCCCGCACGACGCGATCCTGGGCATCGTCCCGGGACTGGCGGGGATGCACGACGTCGACGACTATCCCGACGCCCGGACCATTCCCGGGCTGGTCGTCTACCGCTACGACTCCCCGTTGTTCTTCGCCAATGCCCAGGACTTCCGGCGTCGTGCTCTGGCCGCGGTCGATGAGCACGAAGGCCTTGTGTCGTGGTTCGTGCTCAACGCCGAAGCCAATGTGGAGGTGGACGCCACCGCGCTGGATGCCGTCGAGTCGCTGCGCGCCGAACTGGCCCGCCGGGGCGTCGTGTTCGCCATGGCCAGAGTCAAGCAGGACCTGCGGACCTCCCTCGACGCGTTCGGCCTGGCCGCGGCCATCGGCGAGGACTTCCTCTTCCCGACCCTGCCGACCGCCGTGGCGGCCTACGAGCAATGGCGGTCCTCATCCAAGGGCACGTGACGACTCAGTTCCGGGGGTGCGGAACGAGCAGGTGTCGGCCGAGGACCTCCATGGCGTTTCGAGCTCCCGCCTTGAACGAACGTAATTCGGATAAGCCTGGCGCGGCGTTGACTGTCATCGCCAGCGTGCCGGCATACGACATCACCGCCACGGCCATGGGCATCCCACCCACGAGCGGGGCGATCGGATAGACCGATGTCAGGCGCATGTCGTCGAGCCACAGGGGCGTCGGCGGGCCCGGCACGTTGGTCACGTACAAATGGACACGTTCCCCGCCGTGCCGCCGCAGCCAGCGCATGCCGCGGCGCATGACGAACGGCGGGATGAGCGGCGAGGGGACCAGTTCGGCCTGGGAGCGGGCAGGGGAGGCCTTGGCGGCGGTCGTCTGTTCCATGATCCGCGCGAGCGTCAGGAGCGGATCGGGCAGGTCCATCGGTACGGAGACGATGATGGGGGCGGTGCCCTGGCTGTTGCGCGTTCCGGGAGCAGGGGCGACCGGCACCGTCATCCTGAGCGTCCGGCCCGTGACGGGTTCGCCTGCCGTGGAGAGCATGTGCCTGATCGCAGCGGTGGTGACGGTCAGAGCCACGTCGTTCACGGTGGCCCCGAGCACGTGTCCGATCCGTGCGATATCGGCCAGCGGCCAGGTGATGGCCAGGAGTCCGCGGCGGCCGTCGCGGGCCACCGGCAACGGGAGAGGGGTGACGTGGGTGCCGAGTGCGGCCGACATCGCCGACAGGCCGGCGCGTGCCGTACGTAGCGTGCGCGGGGCGTGGGTGAGTCCGATCACTGCCCGGCGCAGGGCGGTGAGTTTCGCCACGGTCGCGTCTCGCACCAGGCTGCCCGGGGACGGCATCGGGACCGGGGTCCACGACGACGGCGTCACGGGCGCACCGGGCGAGGTGTCCAGCAGCGCTGAGGCCAGGGCGACTGCGGCCGCGCCGTCGGCGAGCGCGTGGTGCAGCGCGATCACCAGCCCGAGCCCTTGGTCGAGGCCGGTGACGAAGATCAGGCGCCACGGCGGGCGGTCCAGGACCAGTGGCTCGGCTACGCGCGTGGCGGCCCAGTCCAGGAAGTCCACGTTCGGTGGCAGCGGTGTGATCTGCACGTGGCGAGCGAGGTCGAAGCCGTCGTCGTCCACCCACAACGGCCGTCCCTGCCCGAATCGCGTGCGCAGGAGCCGCCGCCGGAGCATCGGCACGCGGTCCAAGCGGGCATCCACAGCTGCCCGCAACGATTCGGCGTCCACCCGGCCACGATGCTCCAGCACGCCTGCCACGCCGATGTTCATGTTCGCCGCGGAGCCGGGCTCCTCCGCCCAGATCGTCATCAGGTCGCCGATGCTCAGCCGCTCGATCATGACGTACCTCCCGCAGCCCGCTCACTCGTGGGTCAGGACCATGAGGAGCTCGCTCCCACACTCACCCGTGGCACTGGCCGCCATATAGGGGCAAAGGTCCGTCATC
Organism: Nonomuraea sp. 10N515B; assembly: GCF_052245915.1. Taxonomy (NCBI): domain Bacteria; kingdom Bacillati; phylum Actinomycetota; class Actinomycetes; order Streptosporangiales; family Streptosporangiaceae; genus Nonomuraea; species Nonomuraea sp. 10N515B. Next base: position 3,689 of record NZ_JBQQBQ010000130.1, on the reverse strand, counting down.
TCGGCTCTTTTGGCCTCCACTCCGAGACGCCGACGCTCATGGTCACCGGCTTGCGGCACGCGGATCCAGCCTCACGTATGAGAGGCATGCAGAACGTCGACCGTCGACAGGACACACAGATTGGCATGGGACTAAGGTCCTTCAGGGCAGAGCCGCTCGGCCCTACGCGGCGAAGCGGCCAACCTCCAATCTGGCCGCATGGATGTGCTCGACCTCTCCCGCTGGCAATTCGGCATCACGACCGTCTACCACTTCTTGTTCGTACCCCTCACGATCGGTCTGTCGATCATCGTGGCCGGATTGCAGACCGCCTGGTACCGGACGAAGAAGCCGGAGTACCTGCGGCTGACCCGGTTCTGGGGACGGCTGTTCCTGATCAACTTCGCGATGGGCGTGGTGACCGGGATCGTGCAGGAATTCCAGTTCGGGATGAACTGGAGTGACTATTCGCGCTTCGTCGGGGACGTGTTCGGGGCGCCGCTGGCGATGGAAGGGTTGATGGCGTTCTTCCTGGAGTCCACGTTCCTCGGACTGTGGATCTTCGGCTGGGACAAGCTGTCACCGAAGCTGCACCTGGCCACGATCTGGCTGGCCGCCATCGGCACCAACATCTCCGCTTATTTCATCCTCGCGGCCAACTCCTGGATGCAGCACCCGGTCGGTTACCGCATCAACAACGGCCGCGCCGAGCTGACCGACATCTGGGCCGTCCTCACCAACTCGACCACCCTCGTCACCTTCCCGCATGTGATCTTCGGGGCGTTCCTGACGGCGGCAGCGTTCGTGCTCGGCATCAGCGCGTGGTTCTTGCTGAAGAAGCGGGATGTGACACTGTTCCGGACCTCGGCCCGGCTCGCGCTGGTCGTCGCGCTCGTCTCCGCTGTCGGGGTGTCGTTCTCCGGTCACTGGCAGGCGCAGATCATGACCGAGCAGCAGCCGATGAAGATGGCCGCCGCCGAGGCCCTGTGGGAGGACGAGAGCGCGGCCGGGTTCTCGCTGTTCGCCGTCGGCGACGTCGAAAACGGCCGCAACCACATCAATCTGCAGATCCCGTACGGGCTGAGCCTGCTGTCCACCAACACCCTGGACGGCAAGGTCGAGGGCATCAACGACATCCAGGCCCGCTACCAGGCGCTCTACGGCCCTGGCGACTACCGGCCGGTGGTCGGCCTGGCCTACTGGTCGTTCCGGCTGATGATCGGCTTTGGAGCGTTGTCCGCACTGCTGGCGCTGGCCGGTCTCTGGCTGACCAGGCGCGGCCGGTTGCCGGCGAGTCGCTGGGCTTACCGGCTGGCCATCGCCGGGATAGGGCTGCCGTTCCTGGCCAACACCCTGGGATGGATCTTCACCGAGATGGGCCGCCAGCCGTGGACCGTCTTCGGCATGATGCGGACCGCCGCGGCTGTCTCGCCGGGCGTGGACGTCGCCTCGGTGGCGATCACGCTGGTCGGCTTCACGTTGGTGTACGCCGTGCTGGCGGTCATCGAGGTCCGGCTGCTGATCAAGTTCATCCGCATCGGGCCGCACGAGGAAACGGCTCCTGAAGAGCCCGCCCCAGCCCTGAGCTACTGAAGGATTGCCACGATGGAACTCACCACTGTCTGGTTCGTACTGATCGCCGTGTTGTGGACCGGCTACTTCGTTCTCGAGGGCTTCGACTTCGGCGTCGGCATCCTGCTGCCCTTCCTCGGCAAGGGGGAGGTGGAGCGGCGCACCATCGTCAAGACGATCGGCCCGGTGTGGGACGGCAACGAGGTGTGGCTGCTGGTGGCCGGCGGCGCCACGTTCGCCGCGTTCCCGGAGTGGTACGCCACCCTGTTCAGCGGCTTCTACCTACCGCTGTTCCTCATCCTGCTGGCCTTGATCGCACGCGGGGTGGCGCTGGAGTACCGGAGCAAATCCGACAGCACGCGCGGCTGGGACCGGGCCTTCTTCTGGGGCTCGCTCGGGCCGGCCTTCCTGTGGGGCGTCGCCTTCGCCAACATCGTGCGCGGTGTGCCCCTGGACGCCGACCACGAATACACCGGCACCCTTCTCACCCTGCTCAACCCGTTCGCCCTGCTCGGCGGGCTGGCCACGCTGCTGCTGTTCACCCTGCACGGCGCGATCTTCCTGACCCTGCGCGCCACGGGCGAGCTGCGCCAGGGCGCCTCGCGCTTCGCCAAGACCCTTGCCCCGGTGACGATCCTGGTGGTGATGGCGTTCCTGCTGGCCGCAGGCGGTGGCAGCAGGCCGGCTTGGTGGGCCGCGGTGGCGCTGGTCGCGCTCGGCCTGACCGGCGCCGTGGTGGCGACGTTGCGCGGCCGTGACGGGTGGGCGTTCACCGCCAGCGCGATCGCCGTGATTGCCGTCGTGGCCGCGCTGTTCACCGGGCTGTGGCCGAACGTGCTGCCCGCCCTCGACCCGGCCAACAGCCTCACCGTGACCAACGCCGCCTCCACCCCGTACACGCTGACGGTGATGACCTGGGTCGCGGCCATCTTCACCCCGGTCGTCCTGGCCTACCAGGCCTGGACGTACTGGGTGTTCCGCCGCCGCCTCACCGGCGCGACCTGACGAGCTGACGTTGACCCGCCGCCTGCTGGATGCGGGCGGCGGCAGCCTGGCATTGCAGTCCTCCGGTCCGGCCGCGGGGAAGGCAGCGCCTCCTTCGCCAAGTGGGCGGTCGGCCACGATCTCCTGGACGCCAACCCGATGGACCGGATCGACACGGTCAGGGTGCCTCAAGAACTCCAAAGCCGATGGGCATGCCCCCCGCTCCAACGAGGACCTCACATTCGCAGCGCTGGCTGCGTAGGCACGAAGCCAAATTGGGTGCGGATCCTTCTCAGGGGTTGGTTGAGCTGGCGTGTTGCGGATGAGCAGTGTCCATTCCGGGTCGGCCCGCTACTACCAGCTCTTGGTTCTCTACCCCTGACAGTCACCACCCCGCTATCACGATGCCGGGGCGGCCTTCGGGTCCGTCTGCCGCCCTGGCCACCCTGAACGGCGGATCGTCGGCGGTAAGGTCACCACGCGTCCTGCCCTGTTGCCAACCAGGCCGGACGGCATCGCGTGGGAGAATCCGCAACCTCATGGTCCGAACCCCGTACAGGCCCTAGTCCCGGGTGCTCGTCCACGCCGAGCACCCGGGTGGCGCCCTGCGTCAATGTTGTGGAGCCGCTCCGTTGAGTCGCGGGGCCGACGATGCGGCGGCCGGAGACCTGCTCGGCCTCGATCACAATGTAGTGATCCCGGCTGCCGGGCGCCCAGGTGATCAGGGGGAGCGCGGCCAGCCGGTTGATCTCGGTGGGGTCGGTGACGGCGCGGGCGTGTCCCACCGCGGTGACCGACCAGCCTGTGCGCAGCTCTGGGTTGAACTCGTCGGCCTCGAAGGCCACTACGGCCTGGCGGGTGGCGGCGGCCAGTTTGGATCCGATCGAGGTGCGGATCACGATGAACCGGCCATCGAGATGGAAATTGACCGGTTGCACGGCCGGCAGGGCGCGATCGGTGAACACGATGCGCCCGATCGGTGTGGTGGACAGCAGGGTAAGACACTCCTCGCGGGAGAGCACCTGAAGTCGAGGTGTGTCAGAGAAAATGCACCAGATCGGGTCTTAAATACCCATCAGTCGCGGGAGGGGTTATAGGGGATCCTGGCGTAGTTCTCGCCGGGCTGCAACCCGGGCCTCGTGTGCGTCCTTCAG
>NZ_JBQQBQ010000129.1:0-11529 GCF_052245915.1 Nonomuraea sp. 10N515B | reverse complement strand
CTCGTGGAGAACGAGCCGGGTTTGTTCGCTCAACCGCTCCCGTAGCCCGGCGAACCCTGCCCTGACCAGCCTGCACTATCCAGCGCAAGCGACGAAGCGGACATCAACTCGCGTAACGCCCTCTCAGGTGTGTGCTCGTTGTCAGCGCCCTTGATCCGGCGTGGGTTTCGGGCGATCAGCTTGTCCTCTTCAACGGCCGTCATCAGGACCGCCCGCAGCAGGCGATAGGCCTTGGCCGCAGTCGAAACCGACAGCCGTTGCCGGGGGTAAACATAATCCTCGCGAACGTCATAAGGATCAGGAGAGATCGCCACGCACGTGGATGATCCGATCAGGCTTCCCTATGCCTCTGACCTGCACCCAGCCCTTTCCGTAGACATGTCCTGACCGCATCAGAGACTTGCGTAGCCCTCGCGGCGCAAGGCTGTCGTCGTACATCTGACACAGGCCTTCAAGCGTGTCGGAAAACAGGTATTCGTAGGCGTACACCCTGCCGAACCGGGTCCACTCATGGCGGGCGATGGGGCGCCTCAGAATCCTCTCGAACCATGCTGCGGCCGTTTCCGCGAGCTCTGGCATCGACCCGTCGGCCACGATGGCCAAGCTGGTTGGCCTATCAGGCAGCGTGTAGAGCTGATTGTGGACGCGGTCCCCCTGAAGACGGTTGCCCGACACATGGATGCCGGCAACCAGGAGATTGAGCGGCTCGTCCGGTGCATCGACGTCCATGCACGCGACCAATCCACTGTCGGTGCCCGGTCGAACGATGAAGGTGTCCACTGGCGCTGCTGGCCAGTGCTGTGCGCGTGCCCGGAGTTCATTGACGAACAAGCGTTGGTCGTCGGGTAAGTCGTCGCCATCGCAGTCGAACCATTCGTACGCCTCCACAGGCACAGGCTATGGGCTCTACCAAGCGAGGTAGCAGGCCGTGGCATCATCGAGGGTCTTTCCTCGCGGCCAGCGATGGCCGTGGAGGTCGGAATGCTCTGCCGTACGGACTTGGTGGATGAGTTCGGCTGCGCCGTGCTGGTCGAGGATGTCGAGGGCTTGGCGCCAGCCGGCGAGATGGAACCGGTCGACGAGGCGTGATGCGCCATCGCTGAGGAGTGCGGCGGCGCGGATCCGGTCGGCGGGCATGCTGCCGGTGAGTGCCTGGTCGGCGGCGAGGGGATCGGTGGCGGCTACCCAAAAGCCGCCGTCGCGGTTCCGGTACGACCGCAGGGTCTCGACGTAGCGCCGGTGAGCCGAGACATGTTCGTCGCTGCCGGAGGCGAAAGAGTCCATTTCGGCGCGATGGAGCGCCCCGACCTGGGCCTCGCGATCATCACAGACGACCACAGGTTCTGCCGCCTCAACGACGTCCAAGAGGAGGACGGAGTCGGCCAGGACCAACCACTCCAGGGTGTCGTTGACATGGCGCAGCATGATCACCGTGGCCGAGGGTGACCCGGGGTGAGCCAGATCACAGGTCCCGTCATGGAGGGACGAGACCGACTTGATCCCCACTGACAGCAATTCGGCCAAGGTGCCGGCGCTCTGGGACATGGCAGTCAAGAGGGTGGAGCCGAGCGTACGGGAGTACCAGGCCACACCGTGCGAGCACCCGGAGTCGGAGCCTGGCGGAGTGCCGGCGCCGTCGAGGAGGACGGCCGCATCAGGAGCCGCAGCAACGAAGTCCTCGTTCGGCCGACCGGGTGCAGCTTCCGTGGCGAAGGTGACCCGCACGTCTCAGTCCTCCTCGTGCCGGTACAGCGGACTGGCAAGCTCCGCCTTCACCGGTTCCCCAGTGGCTGGGTCGTATTCAACGCCCACGACGGTCGAGAAGCGCTTGTCGCCTACCTGCCCCCACAGCGTCGCGACCTCGGTTTGGAGGAGCTGCACCACGCCGAGCGTGCCTTGAGGATGGATGCCGGTGAACACCAGGAGGTTGCCCTTGCCGTCCGGACACCCAAGCCGTCCGAGGTAGGCGTAATCCACGGCCCGAGCCGGTTCGCTGTCCGAGCCGGAGCGGTAGACCGTGCCGGTACGGCTATCGCGCAACGTCCAGACGTCGTCCTTGACCCACTCCAGAACAGGATCCGACTCGTACAGCGCGCCCATGACGGTCGAAAGTCTGGGGCCGCAGATCACAATGAGATTCGGCCGATTGATGTCGATCTCTCCGCCGAGGGGGACGTGCTCCAACTCCACTGGTAGGTCGAAGCCGCGGGCAAGGTCCTCCAGTCGTTTGGCCGCAGTGACATCCTCCATCGCGACAACAGGCCGGGCGTTGGTGGCCTCGCGCTTGAGCGGCGTGACCAGGGTGATCGTGCCCGTGCCGAGAAAAGCCCCTTCGGGGGCTGGACCGGTGTGCCGGATCTGGTGAATCCGCCCCCTCGTGAGGCCGGCTTCCTTGGCGATCTGTGCGTACGAGAGTCCTTGAGCATGCAGCTCTTGGATCACTCGTCGCCGTAGCCGCGAGAGCTCGGCGACCTCCTGCTGAGCAGCGTTGAGACGCTCCGTGGCGACCCGCAGCAGCTGGAACGGGTCTTCTATCGCGGCAATGCGCTCGACGTCACCCGGCGGCATGGATCCCCCTCTGATCACTGAGGGGAGTCTAGGCCCCTAGACAGTATGCCGTCTATCCCCCTTGACAGTACGATTTCGATCGGTTCGCCGCTTTTTGAACTAACTGCACGAATCACCGGCCGCCGATTGGGGACACCCCGCGGGCTCATCGAGCCATGCCCGAAAGTAGCGCAACCCACAAGGCCTGAGCTTCGCCGACCCGTACCCGATGAGTCTCGACGACGATCCGCCGCCGCTCCTTCGCGACGCGCCGAATGAAGCCCAAGCCGCCAGACTCGCACAGTTCGTAATAGACGTCCCGACAGTCGCATGTCCAGGCGACCGTCCGAGGCCGTTCGCCCGTATGAGCGGGGTACCAGTCGAGCTTCACGCACGATGGCTGCGGCGGAGGAACATGAGGCGACAGACAGCGGGTCATACGCATGACGCCGCCTGCGACCCTGCGTGCAGCACGGCCCACACCGTCCGACCGCGTTCGTCTCCCCATACGCCCCAGTCGATCGCCAGGCTGGCGACGAGCAGCAGGCCGCGCCCACCTTCGCCCTCCGGGCACGGGCGGAAAGCCTTGGGTGAGGACAGGCCGCCCTCATCGAGTACGCCAAGCCAGAGGCGATCCGGATGAGCTTGGACGCTCACTAGGAACCGTCCTCCGAAACGCCCGCTGGCGGAGTGACGTATCGCGTTGGTGGCCAGCTCGCTGACGATGAGTTCGGCCTCATCGACTACGGGCCAGCCTCGCAGAAGTGCGACTACGAAGCGTCGCGCCTCAGTGATGGACGGGGCGGAGCCGAGGAAGTAGCGGGAGAAGCGCCAGGCCGACATGGGCAAGCTCCGTCGTCTAGGGGGCTATACATCTGATGGCGCCAGCGTATGAGCGACGCTAGAAGAAGCTCAAGCTATTCGACGCATAAATGCGTCACTTCTCTGGACGGCTCGCCAGCTCTCGATAGTCGTCGGCCACCGACCCGAGCACTCGGCGCAGCGCATCGCCGTACACCGCCACAGCCGCGAACTGCTCGAAGGTGTCCATGTGTGTGGCCAGCTCATCGGCCTCACTGAGCCTGAGGTCACCCGTCAACGTTTCGACCACACTCACCGAACCGTCGTAGATCGTGAATCCATGCAGGGGGAACGCCGGCACTTGTACGGACCAGGGCACGACACCGAGGGTCACGTGCGACAGTGTGGCTACCATGGCCAGCCGGTCGAGTTGAGCCAACATCAACGACGGTGGCCCCGGCCAGGTACGCACCGCGCCCTCGGTCAACAGGAACGAGAACTCTCGCACCGAGTCGAACAGGACCGTTTGCCCCTCCACGCGCACCGCCGCAGCCTTGGCCGCGTCACCCTCGTCGACATCGCGACCAACCGCAAGCGCCAGCCGAGCGTACTCGGCGGTCTGCAAGAGGGCCGGCACCATTGCCGACTGGAACGACACCACCCGTCGCCCCGCCCGGACCCGCGCGGCGTTGGCTGCTTCCCGGCCAGCAAGGCCACCCTTTAGCCGAGACACCTCATCACGGAGCCGTACGACAAGAGCATCCAACTCGGCCCGGCCCGCCTCATCGAGACCCAGCGCGGAGACCAGCCGCTCAACGGTCTCAGGCGTGGGGAGAAGCTGGCCTGTCTCGATCCGCGAGATAGTAGGTTGCGCCACCTGTGCCCGCTGCGCGAGATCCTTACCGGTCAGACCCGCGTCCTTGCGCAGCCGCCGCAGCAGCTCGCCCAGCGCCCTCAGCCGATCCCGTCGCTCTGCCACACCGAGCGTTCTACCACCAGCCCATGCCGAGCATTGCCGAATTGTTCTTATAGGGGATCAAGCGGCGGCGCTCCGCGCCGCCGGCGCGGCCCTGCGCTCGGCCGCACGCTGCGCGTGCGGCCTGGGGGCCGTTCTCGCGCACGGCCGTACTCGGGCCGCGCTGCTTGACAGCAATGGCGGCCACTCGAAGACTCCTGCTACTCGTTTCTGCACTAATTCGTACGGGGGTTGCACTGATGACGGACCAGAGATGATGTTGGTTAGCACCGTCGCCATCCGCCACCGGGCTAAGTCATTCTCTCCGGCTAGTCGACAAGCCTGTTCCGCTGCGCCAGGACCCTCGGTACAAGACTCTACCTTTACATGCTTGATCTAATAGGTCCAAAATAAACTCGGTGCGAACCTGAGGGCCCGCCACTTAGTCCATGTTCGGAGCCGATTCGTGAAGATCTTCCTCAGTTGGTCGAAGCAGCTAAGTCATCAGATGGCGCTCGTTCTTCGGGCGTGGTTGCCCGAGGTCATTCAGCAGGTAGAACCTTGGATGTCCAGTGAAGACATTGATAAAGGCCAACGGTGGGCGACAGAAATTGGCACACAGCTTAGCGAAGTAGATCACGGGATCATATGCGTAACCAAGGAAAATCTCCAAGAGCCTTGGCTTAACTTTGAAGCCGGCGCCTTAGCGAAGTCCTTGCAAAGCGCAAGAGTAAGACCTGTGCTACTAGGCGTTCAGTCATCGTCAATAACAGGACCGCTCGCACAGTTTCAGGCAACCGCCGCGACTAATAAGAATGACACGCACAAGCTAGTCAGCTCCTTGAACGACGCATGCGCGGCACCGCTTGACATAAAAAGGCTCGAACGAGCTTTTGAACGAAATTGGCAAACGTTTGTCGACGAGATCGACAATATACGCCACGCAAGTGATGTCGGAGTGGATATGCCTAGACGTTCGGCCGACGATTTGCTTGGTGAAGTTCTCGATCGGATTAGAGATCTGCAGCGTTCAATCGAGGTTGGTCCAGCTACTTCACAGGGTCGCCCTTCAAGCGAAGATTTCTTGCTGCCACTTCTAGGAGACGGAAGCGTGGGGCGACCCGGGCTGCCCGTAGTTCATGATCTTCTGGGAGAGGGTGTCGTCAAGCTGGCCGTGAACGCCCCAAGTATCCACCACCCAGATGGCGCAGTTACGGTAGTATTTAAAAGCGGGAGGCGCGCTCTTGTGCCTTCACAGAATCTCCGCAGAAGCAGCCAGGGTTGGATCAGCGAGGCAGAGTCGGAAAATCGCGTTGAGTGACAAGAAGCTCAACATAATAACAACAAGACTCAAGGTGCTATAAAGTCCGCAAGAATGCAGCAACCTCAAGCATGTTAATGTGGTAATAGTCATTGGGATGAATCAATATATCTAAATTTTTGCACACAAGTTCTTGCCTTGAGCGGGCAATAAATGATATAAGTATCATCTTAAGCAAACTCTCACGATCTAAATGGTTAATTCTTGCATGTTCCGACCCAACAATACCCATACTCACTGCTTTGCGTTGGCCCTGTCGATGGATGGCCTCCCACACCTCGCTCAGGCTTTGCCAAAGCCCCTGGGACCTTCGATGTATGCGTGTGCGTACAGGAGGTCCAGCTTGTCCATGCCAAGCCGTTCCCTGCTTCGCTCCGAAGATTCCCGTATCACTTAGGCAGACAAGCCCTCAAGGTCGTGGGTGAGGGCGGTCGCTGGAATGTTGGGCTGCCTTCCGAGCTTGGTGGCGATGACGACCTCATCCCCAACGCCGCGACTTCGGCGCCAGCGGCCAAGCAGCGCCTCTCTCTCCACCCTGAGTGCCATTGACCCAGTACGCGTAGTTGTTGGCGGTGTCGATGAGGCTGCCGCCGGCCTCGATGAACCGGTCGAGGATGGTAAACGACGTCGTCTCGTCGGTGGTGGTGCCGAACAGCATCGCACCAGGGCTCGGCACGCATGGGTCATAGGCGGGTGCCCAGCCGGCCGGACGGCAGATCACGCAAGCGGCGCAGGGGGCTGGCCAATAGGATCAGGCCGCTCAGCACAAACCCGATCATCATCGTCCACAACGCCGTGCGGACGGTGAACGCACCGGCCAGTGCGCCGGCCAGGACGCCGCCGAGCGGCATCGCGCCAAAGTTGACCAGCTGGACGCTGGACGTCACCCGGCCCATCAGCTCGCCCGGCACATACGTCTGGATGAAGCCGGAGAAGACCACGTTTCCTGCCACGACCCCCGCGACGATCACTACGCCGCCCAGGACGAACAGCGCCAGTCCAGCCCCGCGATCCGTCAGCGGGATCAGCAGGCCAGTGGGGGCCAGGCCGGCTTTGTCGAGCAGAACGGCCCGCGCGCTGCCTAACCGTGCCGCCATCGGCCGCGCGACCATGGCGCCGACGATGCCGCCCAGTCCGGTGGTCGCGATCATTAGGCCGGTCTCGCCCGCGCCGATCCCGACGTCGACGGCGTCTCGTCTCTGTATCCCGACCGAGAGATCGACCACTTCGGCCGGTCTATGCGTGGGTGGGCGTAGGGACAGAGCCTGGTGCGGCCTGTGCTGGTTCTGGTGACGTTCGTAGGCGGTGAGGAAGGCCGCCGATCCGCTGCGCATGCTCGTCTGAAGCTGACAGACGACGGAGGGCCCGGATCGCTTTGATCCGGGCCCTCCGTCGTTCGGTGTCGCGTGTCAGCCAGTGACCGGGATGTTGGTCTTCACCGGCGTCGGGGTGGGTGCGGGCTTGGGCTCGTCCTGCGTCTGCGTGACGCTGCCATCCCACTCGAACCAGTCGTGGGTCGCCGTCTCGCGATCATCCTTACCGGGATGGGTGGGGGTCGGCGTGTTGCTCGGCGTCGGCGTCGAGGTGGGCGTCCGCGTGGGGGTAGTGGTCACCGTGGGCGTCGCAGTGGGCGTCGCAGTGGGTGTGGAAGTCGGAGTCGGGGTGACCGTCGGCGTCGGTGTCTGGGAGGGCGTCACCGTCGGGGTGACCGTCGGCGTCGGCGTCTGGGAAGGCGTCACCGTCGGGGTGGGCGTCGGCTCACACTTGACCCAGAACACCTTGTGCTTGGGCGCACCCTTCTTCCCTGCAAAGTCCCAGAACAACTTGTAGTGCCCGTTCGGCAGGGTCATGTCGACGGTACGGCCATGCCCGTCCTTGTCGAGCACGAGGGTGCCGCTCTTCACCGTGGTCTTGTCACCCGTGGGCGGCCAGGACTTGATCTCCCAGCTCACCTGCTCGGCCTCGTCGAAGTTGAATCCGACTAGATAGAACACGCAGACGTGCGGCTCGTTGCGCTGGTCGTCCTCCGGCGTCGTCCACTTGTGGATCTTGACGTCGCCGTTGTCGCCGGGCGTTGCCTGGACCGCTCCAGCCGAGGCCGTATTGGAGATGGCGAGCACCGCGAGCGCCGCCACCGCGAACATGAGTGCCGCTGTGAACCAGCGACGGACCGAAGAAAGCCTGGGGGGTGTCACGATCGCACCTCGGGGTGTATGAGAGCACTTGAGCCTCAGATGGCTCATGTGTGTAAAAATGTCACACCCGTTGGCGGAGCATCTTCAAACGTTCCAAACCGTTATCTACCTGGCCAGATGGTTATGCGTTCGTGTCGTATGTGTCATAGAAACCTCAGGAGCCGATCGTGCCGCTCGATGCCCCCCGCCGACTCATCGGCGCCTCTCTCGTCGCCATGAGCCTCGTCGCCTCGACCTCCGCCGGCGTTGCCGCGTCGCCCGTCACCCTCGCCGCCGGCCCCTCGGTCACGGCGACCGCACTACCCAAGGCCACCACGTTCACTGAGTTGAGCGGCCTCCCGCAGGACACCGACACGTACGGCAAGCTGAGCGGCATCGTGGTCCACCCCGCACGCACGGTGGCCGTCTACGCCCACCCCGGCGGCAAGCCCGCGGCCACCCTCCCGGCGAAGCAGCTCGGCAGCCAGACCTGGGTCCCGGTGGTGGAGGCGCGCAAGGGCTGGTACCGCGTGCTGCTGCCCAGCAAGCCCAACCACGTGACCGGCTGGATCAAGGCCAAGGGCCTGGAGAAGGCGCGCAGCCGCTACCGCGCCATCGTGAAGCTGGGCACCAGGCAGTTGACCGTGATGAACGCGAGCAAGAAGCTCGGCACCTGGACGGTGGCTGTCGGCGGCCCTGAGACGCCCACCCCGGTGGGCAGGACCTTCCTGCTGGCCCTGATGTCGCCGAAGGAGAAGAAGGCCTACAGCCCGCTGATTCTGCCCCTCGGCACGCACTCACCGACGCTCGACACCTTCGGCGGCGGTCCCGGCACGGTCGCCTTCCACGGCTGGCCGGACCGGAAGGTGTTCGGCAAGGCCGTCACGCACGGCTGCATCAGGGTGCCTGCTCGCGCGCTCAAGGTGCTGGCAAAACTGCCTCTTGGGACTCCAGTTCTGATCGCTCCTTGAGGATGAGGCCAGCGGCCAACGGGTCCGCCATGCACCAACGCGAGCTCGTGCATGTGCCGGAAAGAGACAGACGGCGGTGTCAGCAAGCACGCGGACGTTTGACCAGCTGTGGCAGCCTGACGCTCTTGTTGCAAGCGCTGGGGCGAGTGGAGGAGGCCAAAGCGTTGGAGTGATCGCTAGCTCGTACAGCAGCGAAGTACAGCAACAAGACCGCACGACCCTTACTCCGACGCACAGCATCACACGACTAGAGCAGGCCGGGAATTGGTCTTTTCGATCTTGTGCAGGGCCACCGCGCATCTTTCAGGATGAGCGCCTCAGAAGCGCGGGTCGAGGCAGGCGGCCAGGCGCGAATGCCGTGCCATTCACTGGGGACGAGTGACAGGAACTACCGTAATCAGGTGGTCCAGGCCCTTGAAATCCTTGGGATTGCAGGTGTAAAGGGGTAGCCGGTTCGCGATCGCCACACTGGCAATCATCAGATCTGCAGTGCGGGGGCGCGGTTTGCGTCCTGAGGCGATGACGGCCGTCCACAACTGGCCGTACTCGCGGGCTGCGGTGTCGTCGAAGGGGAGTGGGTCGAATTCGGCTTCGGCGGTCTGCAGAATCTTCATTCGCTGGGCGAGTTCTTGCGGCCCTGTCGCCACCAAGACGCCGACCGAGAGTTCTGCGGTGGTGATGGCACTGATCATCATCTCATCGGGGAGCTCGTCGGGATCGATGCCGGCGCGCAGGATGAGGATGTTGGTGTCGAGCAGCCCTAGGGCGTGGGTCATCCCTCGTCCTCCGCGAACTCGCGTCTGCCGTATGCGCGATCGTAAGGGTCGTAGAGATCGTCGTTGACGTGGCGGTCCATGTCCTCGCGATATTTACGGTCGTCCAGCCGTGGCATGCCACGCGACACGGCGGCGAACTCGGCGCGTGACACGGCCCGGCGTCGGCGGCGAAGAGGGACCAGATCACCGATGTGATGGCCATTACGGGTAACGGCGTACCGCTCCCCACGCTCCAGACCATCCATGATCTCCGCTGAGCGGTTGCGCAGGTCGCGTTGAGATATCTCGTGGGAGCGGTCGGGCTCAGGAGTGCTCACATCTGGAGTCTACAACATGGTGCCATACGGTGCTACCTTGTAGCACAACTCACTAATCGTTCTCGAGATCTTTCACCTAACTCCGAAACCGGCCGTACGGCCAGACCGGAGGTCAGGGCCGGATCCGCCACGTGATGCCGGCGCAGATCGGGGCAGTACGTGAGAACGTCCTGCCGCTGGGCGCCCTGGCGTCCAAAGCCTCGATCTTCTGGGAGGTTGCGCGCCGTGCGACCGCCAGGAGACGACGAGGGTTTCCCGGGTCTCATTGGAAATGAAGAACTCGTGAGCGGTTCGTGGTTGGCAGCCGCATAGACAGTCTGCGTGACAACCGGCAGAGGTGATCACGAACATCAGCGGACGTTTCTCACACTGTCAGGCGTAAGTCACAGGCTTTGCGTCACCGATAGGAACTGGAGTTTGATTTGCTTTGCAAGCAGCTGCCGACCCGCAGGAAGGCCCCGCACTTGCCGAGGAACACGAAGCTGCGTCGGTAGGTGTTCGGGTCGAAGACCGGTGGCCGTCCGCCCCGGCGGCCGCGCCGCCGACGTCCGGCCTGCTGCGCTGTGCGTTCGGGATCGTGGCGGCGCGCGAACCTTTGACCGGCATTCACACGCTGACCTTCATTTGTCGCGCCGCGCGGAGAACGGTTTGTATCAGCATGCTCATGCGATCCGTTCGTGCATCGCTGATGCACCCGCCCCACGCGGCAGGCTCGTGTCAGCCGATCTGTTCGGCCAGGGCGACGATGATGCCCGCGGGACCGCGGAGGTAGCAGAGCCGGAAGATGCTCTCGTACTGCGCCACCTCGCCGAGGAGTTCGGCGCCGTGGGCGCGCAGGCGGGCGATGGTGTCGTCGATGTCGTCGACGGCGAACATGACGCGATGCAGGCCCAGCGTGTTGGGCGGCGGGTTCTCCGGCTCGGCGCAGGACGCCGCGGGGGTGTGGTACTTGGTCAGCTCCAGCTTGCTGTGGCCGTCCGGGGTCCGCATCATCGCGATGTCGCTCCGGACGCCGTCGAGTCCGACGGTGCGGTCCGCCCAAAGGCCTTCGACCTGTCCCTTGCCTTCCAGTTCCATGCCGAGCTCGGTGAAGAACGCGACAGCCGCGTCCAGATCGTCGACGACGATGGCGACGTTGTCCATCCGCTGAATGGTCATGTCTCCGAGCATAAGAACGCGGCTCGCCGCTTGTGGGGATCAGGCGGCTAGAGCCGGAGTTGCCGGGGCTTCTGACGATGGTGAACGTGGTGGTCGGGTTGGAGAGGCCGCCCGGGGTGCCCGAGACCTTGGTGTTGGAGAAGGTGGCGCTGCCGGTGATGTTGTCGATGACGATGCCGTAGGTGCCGGTCGTGTCAATGGTGACGGTGTCGAACGGCGCACCAAGATGATCTTGACCTCGCGGCGGGCCTCGCCGCCGCCAGCGAGGCTGCCTAAGATCCACTCACGGCACCTACCTCGTCGAGCTATTTACACCGCTCCGAAGACGCCACCAGCGCCGGTTCGAGGACGAGCGACGACAATACCGGCTGTTAGCCGCGAACCCGAGGTGTGTCAGAGAAAATGCACCAGATCGGGTCTTAAATACCCATCAGTCGCGGGAGGGGTTATAGGGGATCCTGGCGTAGTTCTCGCCGGGCTGCAACCCGGGCCTCGTGCGCGTCCTTCAG
>NZ_JBQQBQ010000128.1:0-11590 GCF_052245915.1 Nonomuraea sp. 10N515B | reverse complement strand
GGGTACGGCTTGCGCTCGCTCACCCGGCTATCCCAGCACAGGGCAGCCCGCCGACGGGCGGTAACGCTACAAATCCATCCGATCACACTGCGACATCATGGACTTCGCCTCGCGTAACGCCCTCTCACACTCGTCGCTCTCCATAGGGCCGAGTCCTGTCGGTAATCCCGTCTCGGGGGCAAGAGCCTCTGCTGATCGCATGAATAGACCAGCGACTCCGTTAGAGGGGTTCCAGAGGACTTGATCGCCAACCTGGAAATACTGGCTCATGTTCTCCTCGTTCCACCGCGGTCTGGCGTCCTCGACGTCAGAGACGCCGTCCATCCAGACTTGACGTCTACGATCATTGGACGAGGCCACGCTGCCCGTGCAACCTGGGGCCCTTCTCGCGCGCCCACCGCTCGTGCCGCGACGTTGGGCCGGACATGGTGTGCGGGCTGCCGTCGATGTCGACCCAAGCTGACAGCGCGGGTTCGATTCCCGTCACCCGCTCTCACTACGAAAGCCCAGGTAGACTGGTGGATTCGGTGTCTGGACCTTGGTCGTATGCGAGCTTGTTGGATCTTCGCGGGCCACTAACAGGCTAGGCGTTCTTCCTGGGCCTCGCTCGGGCTTGGGTCTCCACATCGGGATGAGGATCCTCTGCGAGAACCGGCAAGACGGCTTCCGGTGTGGTGGGCCATGTGGCCAGCCACCATCGCACGTTGACCGAGCGATCATGGGCAAGGCGCTGCAGTTCGTCGTGAGGGAGTCTTCCCGACTGCACTGCGGCCGCGCGCACGGCTGCGGACTTGTCGTTTGCGAGAAGGCGGTGTCGATCTATTGTGGTGAGTGGGTTCTGAGTCGTGCCGACGCGGACCTTGGGATCGGCGTCGGTCATCAGAATGGCGAGGATGTCTGGGGCATCGGTGTGCGCTGCCAGGCTGGCTCGAACGTTTGGAGAGCGGTCCCCGGCAAGTACCGCGTTGGTCTCCTCATCCAGTCCTCGCCTCTCAGCGAGCAACCGGCGCAGATCCTCGTCCGTGGACCGGCAGATGGCACGGTGGACCGCGGCATCGGCGGCGGGATGGTCCGGCAGTGACCATCGGACCGACCAGTGAGGATCTTCCACCAGGGCGACCAGCACATCAGGTGGACAGGTGGGATTCTCAACAAGGATCTGACGGGTCTTCAGGTCCGAATCGCCGGCGAGTGCACGAAGCAAGCCGACCGGCGCGTCGCTCCGAGCCGCCAGAGCACGCCTGACCGTGCGGGAGGAATCTGCCGCCATGGCTTCGAGAATCTCGTTGGGTGTGCTGGGATCGCCTGCCACGGCCAGCCGGACCTCGACCTTCTTGTCACGGGCGCGTACATCGAGGTCAGCCTTGCCCGTACCGCTATCTGTTTCCGGAGCCCTTGATCCTTGCTGCACCGTTCAGTCCTTCCTCAAAGTGAGCAGCATCATCGCAGCCGTCCCCACAGCGCGAGCGCCAGAGCGCACGTCAGGCTGAAAGCGCAGGGCTTCCCTCACCCGCTCCACACGCGATGCCGTCGTCATGATGGCGTGGAGGAGTTAAGCGCGTTGCCACCGGCGGGGTATCTCGGTCGCTCCCTCCTGGCCAACCTGGCAGTATCAGCAGGGGAGGGAGACACCCTGAACTTCGATCGGATCACTGTCGAGTCTGACAAGCTCGAGGGTAAGCCCGCCGTCCGTGGTCTGCGCATCACGGTGGAGACGGTGGTACGGCTCGTCGCCGGCGGATGGACCTTCGGCGAGATCCTCTCGGACTATCCGGACATGGAGCGGGAGGACATCAAACAGGCGCTTGAGTACGCAGCAGCGTCAACGAATGTCCACGTCTACCGTCTCCGCGAGCCAACGTGAACTTCCTGGTCGATGAGAACCTCTCACCCCGCGTCGCAGAGCTGACCAAAGCTGGTCACGATGCGGTCCATGTGCGCGATCTCCAGGTAACGAGCGCACCCGACACCACGATCATGCAACTTGCCGTCGCGGATGGCCGGATCATCATCTCCGCCGATACCGACTTCGGCGCGCTCCTGGCCCACGCCCGCGCAACCGAACCCTCCGTAATCCTCGTGCGAGAACTGGTGGAGCTTCGTCCACCCGACTTGGTCGACATCATCTTGGCCAATCTCGAGGTTCTCGAACAGCACCTACAGACAGGCGCAATCGCGGCGTTCTCCACCGGAGGTATCCGTGTCCGCGCGCTGCCTCTGCGCTGAAGCGAGCATGATCCACGTGCCAGATCCGTGCCAGAACAGACGGGCACCCAAGGCCATTCACGGATACTCACGGTCACTGATCATGCCGGGGGATGTTCGCGGAGCCAGGCTGCCGCTCTGCGAGCTGATGCGCGGGACAGCCACGCGTCCTGGACCATCTCGGCCAGCTCGTTCCGGGTGAGCTCGCCGATTCGACTGGCCCGCAGCAGCACCGACGGGTGACCATCGAAGTGCGCGGTGGTGAAGAACTGCGACCTCTCGTCCTGAACCAGCGCCTGCTTGTCCGCCTCGGACTCAACCCAGAAGACGATCACATCCACATAGCGCTCCCCGGTGTCAGGGTCGACCGCGTCTGGCCGTGGGTTGCGGAAGAAGATGAACGACTTCCCGCCCACTTGGTAGACCGGATTGCCGCCGGTCCCGTACTCGACGGTGACGTGCGGCATGGCCAGAGCCAGTTCGTGCACGTCCTCGACGCGGGCGGGCCGGCTTCCGTTATCGTCAGACACAGCCCCAGCGTAGGCGGCTCCCGGTGGAACACCGGGCCATGCTGCACGTGTATCGCGTCATTGCCAGAGGTCAGCGCTCATCACGAAGGGCGTCGATGTAGCGGTCGGTGACCAGGCCCTGTACCTTGCGGGTCATCGGTCCGCCGAGACGGCTGAGCAGGCGGGCAGGACGCGAGAACGCGCGGATGTTGAGCCAGACCTGGTCCTCCGGGGTCCGTTCGACGAAGAATGCTTCCTCGCCGCATTCGGGGTGGCCTGGAAGAGTTCCGTAGGCAAACCCACGACGGTTTGGCTCCTCCATCGCGTACACGACGCGGCACGGCGCGCTGATGCTCAGCCAACGCCACCCGATGGTCAACAGGACGACGCTACCGGGGACGGCTACGGGGGCGGACGTGGTGACACCGAGTCCCGCTCGGCGGTGCATGTCCCAGTGGGACAGCGCGCGTGCAGCCTGTTCGAAGGCGATTTGGCCAACGCCCACCAGTGCGCGGCGATAGACATGGTGGTAACCGGCCGGAAGCGCGTCACGCGTGGCGCCCTGTTCTCGGTAGGTCAGATCTGCTCGCCGTAGTGCTGTACCGCCGCGCGACGCACGCAGGATCCCCATGACTACGATTCTCCCGCGCGACCCCGACCGAAGAACAAGCCAGTCCAACATCCTCAGCCGCCGCAGCTGGGGCGTCCAGCGCGTCGACCGGCGCACGGTCATGCAGATGAGCGCGCACGCCGGTAGTTTGCAGGCATGGCTACACATTGGACGCTCGGTTGCGACGCGGCCGACCCGCACAGGATTGCCGCGTTCTGGGCGATCGCACTCGGGTATGTAGCTGAGCCGGGGTACGACGACCCAGACGGTGCTTCCATCATCGATCCGGACGGCGTGGGTCCGGCCATCGGCTTTCTCAGGGTGCCTGAGGGCAAGACAGCCAAGAACAGGATGCACATCGACATCCGGGTGGCAGGCGAGCCGCCCTGGAACATGGCCGAGCATGAGCAGCTCATCCGTGCGAAAGTAGCCGAGCTGGTCACCGCCGGGGCTACGGCTGTCCGCGAGGAGTCCTACGGTGAGCACCTTGGTCATGTCGTGATGCTCGACCCAGAAGGCAACGAGTTTGACGTTGCGTGATGGTGGAAGCACAGAAACCCACTGCGGTGTCCGGCCCATAGATCGAGAAAGAATCGCAGGGCGCCACGAGAGATGTCCATGTAGGTCTTCATCGAACCCGTCCGGCGGCCCGGGGGCTTGTGGTAGCCGACAGCGCCCCGGGCAGACCCGGATTGGCGTCATCCGATCCGGACGATGCTCTTGCCGCGGGTCGCTCCGCCGGCGAGATCGGCGATCGCGGTCTCGACGTCGGCCAGCTCGTATTCGGCGGTGATGTCGATGCCGACCTTGCCGTCACCGACCAGTTCCAGCGCGCGGCGTGCGCTGTCGGCGAGCCGCTCGGGATGGGTCTGGCTGAGCAGGTTGCTGTTATAGGTCAGCATCGACGTGCCCTGCATCAGCAGATCGTTGGCCGAGACCGAGACCGGCTCGAAGGTGGCGATGTTGCCGTAGACCACGATCCGGCCGTGCGGTGCCAGGCGTTCCAGGTTGGTCAGCCGGGTCTGTCCGCCGATTGGGTCGAGAATCACATCGAAGTGCTCCCCGTCCAGCACTTGGGGGAACTCTTCGCGGCTGAGCACCTGGTCATAGCCGACCTTCCGCGCGTAGTCGACCTGCCCCGGGTTGCCCACGACGCCCACGACTCGCCCCGCGCCGGCGGCCCGGGCGAACTGCCCCGCGAGCATGCCGACCCCGCCGGCTGCCGCGTGGATCAGGACGCTCTGGCCCGGTTGGACCCCCGCGACGGTGTTGATCAGGTCATAGGCGGCGGGGGTGACCCAGCCGAACGCGGCGGCGGTCCGCGAGTCCACGGTGGGCGCCGCGATCGCCAGCGCCGAGGAAACGACGACGACGTCCGCGAAGCCGCCTGAACTGGTCAGCGCGATGACCTGCTCACCGACGCGTGCCGGATCGACACCCTCGCCGACCGAGATGATCTGCCCGGATGCTTCGAAGCCGGGCACGAAGGGGCGAGGAGTCGGGAAGTGGCCGTCGCGGATCAGCACATCCCCCCACTGGACGCCCGCGTAGGCGACGCGGATCGCCACCTCCCCGTGCCCCGCGGTGGGCTCGGCGATCTCGGTTACACGGAACTGGTCGTCGGCGGCGAGCACGACAGCCTTCATGGTTCACAACCTTCGTGGTTGAATCAGTATCCTGATACTCAAAAGCTAGCGAGTCTCAGGATGCTGAGTCAAGTGAGGAAGCTGTGACAGCCATGGCCGACATGACCGCCGAGGAATACCTGTGCACCAGGATCCGCCGCGCCGAACAGGCCCTGATGGCCCATCACGAAGCCGCCCTGCGTACCTATGGGCTGACCATGACCCAGTACACGGTGCTGCTCACCCTCTCCCGCGATGACGGCATGTCCGGCGCCCAACTGGCCCGCGCCTGCGGCGTCACCCAGCAGAGCATGGCCACGGTCCTCACCGGCATGCAGGCCAAGGGCCTCATCGACCGGCAGCCATCGCCCGTGCACGCCAAAGTCATGATCGCCACCCTCACCGACACCGGCCAGCGCCACCTCAACGGGGCCTACCAAGAAGTCAACGCGCTCGAGAAAGCCTTCATCGACACGTTCACCCCAGTCGAGCACCGGCAGTTCTGCGACCTCCTCGATCGAGCCACCGAAACTCTGATCGAACAGACCCCCCGACCCGCCAAGTCACCATCCCCCCGCCCCCCATCGACCTGAGCCGAGCCGGGGAGAACCGCTGCCCGCGAACGTGTTACATCCCGTGTCCGCGGCTGGGGAAGGTCTTCTGTCCGCGAACAAAAGAGTCCTCAAGCTGACAGCGCGGGTTCGATTCCCGTCACCCGCCCCAAGCGAGAAAGCCCACGTAGGCCGATGGATCCGGTGCCTGAGCTTTGACGTTGTCCAGGGTTGTTGATCCCTGTGCGATTAGGCCGGGTGATCACCCTGTCGGAACCAGTGGGCTTGGAGCACGACTCAGACCTTGATGACAGTGACGCGTGCGCCACACAGGGCGGCGAGGTCGTCGGGGTCGGACGTGAGGACCGTGACGGGACCTGGAGCAGCGAGGGCGGTGGCGCTGATCATGGCATCGATGGCGTACTTGTGCCCGTGCAGGCTGGCATCGGACAACAGCGTGGCGGCTTGGCGGGCGATCGGTTCGGTGACCGGCTCGACGACAAGGCGGGACAGCGTCCACTCCAGGGCCGGCCGGTTGACGCGGGGGTGGACCACCTCGACGAGGGTGGCGGCAGAGGTGATGACGCGAAGGTCGTCGGCACGGGCGAGAGCGAGCCATGCCGTGACCGTACGGTCGCGCAGGACGGCCTTGGCCAGTCCCTCGCTGTCGAGGACAAGGGTGCCGCCGGGAGCAGCTGGAGAACGGGTCACGCGGCCGCCCCGCCCTTGGCCTGTCCCCGCCGGACCTGGTGGAGTTGGTCGCGCAGCGCCTGGACCTCGTCGTCGGTGATGGGGCCGTGTTCAGCCTCGGCGACCTGGATGAGTTCGTTAAGGTTGTCGCGCTCGATCTGGCGGGCGACGGCGGCGGCGACATAGGCGGACAGGCCGGAAGGGCCGCTCCGGGACCGGGCGGCCTCGGCGATGTCACGCGGCATGGTGATCGAATACTTGCCAGTAGGCTCTGTCATGCTCTCTATCCTACCTCGAATCCTCCTCGGTGCCGTGACCGCCTTGTTAGCGTCGAGGGTCGCCGTCGGTGGGTTGCGCACCGGCGAGGGCTGAGCGCTCTCTTACAAACGAGGGTCAACTGGCTTGCCTTCGGGACGGCGACTCTACGAATCCGCTGCGCGGGCTGGGATGCAGGAGGTGCTTCTGTCGGCATGACGGCCACGGGCTCCCGGTAGGTGGATTCGTTCCAGCACCAAGATCACCGCCTCGTGCAACTCTGTAGGTACGACTCCGATTGCGATCACCAACAGCGCGACACCACGAGGGGTGCGGCCCACTCCGTGAATTCACGCTTGCGGCGAGGGCCTCTGGCTCGGAGATGATCGCGGCACGGCCAAAGGGCCGTACATCTGAGCTGAGGTGGAAGGCCGTTGACAGGGTGCCTGCGTCGCGCGAGAAGCACCAGCTTGCGGGCTGATCGTCGGGCCCTTGGCAGGCCATTAAGAGGAGCGACGAGTGGTTAATCACGGTCACTCAGGACCGGCTTCCTGCCCAGCTCAGCACCCCATCAGGCAGTTCCCAAGCTGACAGCGCAGGTTCGATTCCCGTCACCCGCTGCACATGTGATGTTCTCGTCATAGAGACGTCCCGGACTTCGACCCGCTGCTTCCCTGCGGCGTATCTCGGGTCGCTCCCTCGTGACCAACCCGGCAGTATCAGGAGGGGAGGGAAACAGCATGAACTTCGATCGGATCACCTTTGAGCTCGACAAGCTCGAAGGCAAGCCCACCATCCGTGGTCTTCGCATCACGGTGGAGACGGTGGTACGGCTCGTCGCCGGCGGATGGACCTTCGACGAGATCCTCTCGGACTACCCGGACTTGGAGCGCGAGGACATCAAGCAGGCGCTTGAGTACGCTGCAGCGTCAACGAATGTCCACTTCTACCGTCTCCGAGAGCCAGCGTGAACTTCCTGGTCGATGAGAACCTCTCACCCCGCGTCGCCGAGCTGCTGACCAAAACAGGGCACGACGCGGTCCACGTACGTGATCTCCAGGCAACGAGCGCACCCGACACCACGATCATGGAACTTGCCGGGATGGTCGCCGTGTCGAGCCTGGGTTCCGTAGGTGGCTGGGATGATCAGGCAGGGGGTTGCGCGCGGTGCGCTACTCCAAAAACGTGCCATCCGGACGCATGATCTCACCGCGTATCAGAGGCTTGAACGCCGACCAACCACCGTCATCGACTGCGACCATCATTCGCACGCTTCCGTCGCCATCGGGCAGGACGGAGGCAACGACACTGTAGGTGCGACTGTCCTCCCCGACCACCTCGCGGAGATCTCGTTCGCCGTTCCGCTCCATCTCAACCAGCTCGCCGTAGGTGGCGGCAGTCTTCCACTCGGTCATCCGCTCATCGGCCAGGTGCGCCGCGATCTCCTTATGAAATGCCATGTCAGCCCCCCGATCGTCGTGTCATTAGCGTGCCATTAACCCCGGTGACGAGGGGTCAGCCACGATCACTCACGACCAGCCCGATACCGCCGATGACCAGGCAACCCGAGGTGTGGCCCCTGGGATAGCTGCAATTCCCAAGCTGACAGCGCGGGTTCGATTCCCGTCACCCGCTCTCAGCGTGGTAGCCCGGGTCGGATTCGAAACCCGAGACCTGGGCTTTCTTGATCGCCTTTGGCCCAGATCTTGGTGGAAACGCTCCTCCTGAACTCGGCCGCGTGCTCGCTTACCAAGCCAACCCGTCAGTCATCGGACATGTGACGGCGCTCCCAGATGCCGGCCCTCCTGCCCTTCACCCATGCAGGCGGCGCCCACATGCACGGTTCCTCCTCTTCTCCGATGGTACTCACCGCGATCTCTGCTTCATCTTGCGGCGAGACCTCGAAGTAACCGTCATAGAACGGTTCGGCGAAGTCGCGGGCAATCGACTCCGCGAGCCACGACGCGAAGGTGATGTCCTGAGGGAAGAGCGCGTGATCCAAGCAACACAGATTGGGGTCCCATCCCCACATCGCGCCCTCGGGATCGCGGCAATCCAGCAGTGACGCGATTGCACACCCCCAGTCCAACAACTGGATCATGCCCGCGCATCGTCCGTAGGACTCGGTTCGAAACGCAAAGCCGATTCAGTGATGTCCGCGAAGATGTCGCTTTTCCAGAAGTCATAGCCCCGTACACCGATGATGCCACCGCGCGGACCGAAACCTCCGTTCCCCACCTCCAGATACAACCGCCGTAGCAGCGGAGGAAGCGGATAACCGATGGCCTCTTCAGTCTCAGCGACCGCCTCGGACGAGGCCGCCGGTAGTACATTGGGCCCAGGGGCTGACAGTATCGCTTCGAAGATCTCGTCCTCGGTCATGATCTGCACTCCGCGTACGGGGACCGCTGGAGGAAGAGCCAGAAGTCGTCTAGGTCCATTAGGCTGCATGCTGTCAGCTTCGACCGACAAATGCCACAACACAGAGGCATCGACCGCGTGCCAGATCCGTGCCAGAACGAGCGGCGATCAGCGGTGAATCACGGGGACTCAGGGGCACTAGACCAGCCTCGACCTGCACGCCCGTTTTCCCAGCTCAACACGGCAAGATTAGTAGATGGTTCCAAGCTGACAGCGCGGGTTCGATTCCCTCACCCTCTCTCAGACTGAAAAGCCAGGTCGTCCGCGCTTCATATCCGCTGAAGAGGTCATCGTGTGCGGACTAGACAAATCACGTTGGCTTGCGCCTCTGGATGTTCGCTGCTCCAGTGGCTAACCATGACCTCATTCTGGGCGCATCGACTGTTGGCCGGCGACTCGGAATCCAACTCTGCACGGGTCGCGACGGTCTTCTTAGTGATCTTCCATGCAGCAGTTGCGTCAGCACACGGGACCACCTTGTAGTCCGTGTAGGTGCCGCCGGTAACGCAGTCGTTTACCTTAGCGGCTTGGTAGAAGTCGACTGCTGGGGAACTAACATCGTCGGCTTCCGCTTTGGCGTGCTGACTTGCTGCCACGGTAGCAGCCCATGCTAGGCAGTAGACGGTCGCCTTGGCATTGTCATCCCCTTCTGAGTAGGCGGTAGTCCTCTCGCCCTCGGGGCAGATGTCGCCGCCGTTGGCCATTCTGGAGTCAAAGGTGGCCATGGTCATGTCGGTGAAGACATGTGTGATCCTCTGGATCGCATCTGGGTCTGTACAGGCGACAATCTCGTGCTCTGTGTTCTTGCCCGCCTTTAGACAGTCGCCGGGTTTGGCGTTCTTGGGTATGCCGGACTGGTCCGGCATCTCAGCCGAGACAACGGTGCGCGTGACTTGGCGCATCACGGCGCTGACGGCGAGCAGCGATCCTGCAACTAGAACGGCAATCCCAAGTACGATGAGCGTGATCCCTGGAGGGCGAAGCCGTCTACGACGGACGGGATATATCGTAGGCGCTGTCCAGGTCTCAGGAAATTGCCCGCTGTCACCTTCGCGCGGTACGGACTCTTCCGGCTGCGACGGCTGATCTCCGGGGGGTGTCGACACGCAGGGGTTCCTCTCACGATCACTTAGTGCTCAGTCAAACGTTCCGATGACCAACTGAGGTTCCAGCTATACCAGGGGCAATTTCAGGACCGACGATGGGACTGGCGTTGAAGATGTATCGTTGTGTCCCTCGGCGTGTCGGCCGCGTGTCTCTAACAGGAGTGATCTATGCGATCTCACGGGGTCTCGCAATGGAATTTCACACTCTGTCATTTCGGATAAGCCATCAGTCACTTCCGGCGGACATCGGCCAGTTCTCGAACCGGCAGCGCGCCGTGTAGATCAATCCAGATTCTGCCAGTGTTTTCCCTGGTCAACAAGGTAGGCGAATGGTTCAACTCGCCCCTCGTGCAGTGAAACCCTTCCTCGGCGACCTCGTGCCCGTTGCGTGCCCGCTCGTAGGGCGATCAGCGGGAACTCAGGGGACCTCACGGTCACTCGACCGGCATACGCGCAGGTCAGCGTTTCCCTAGCTCAAGCCGTGTGATCTTGAAAGAGTTCCCAAGCTGACAGCACGGGTTCGATTCCCGTCACCCGCTCTCAGTAGGAAAGCCCAGGTAGATCGATGGATTCGGCACCTGGGCTTTGATGTTGTACGAGCCTGTTCGATCTTCGCGGGCCTTAACGGGCCAGCAGCTCTCGATCACCCTGCTGGGATCAGTACGCCCGCCGTGCCCTCGTCATCGTCACCGTCACGTGCGCCGCCGAGTTGCACTTCCCCTCGGGAAGAGCAGGCGATCCGGACAGGCTGGTGGGGGCTACCTGACTGCGCTACAGGAGCCCTCACCGCCCAAGACGCGAGGGCATGAGTTCCCGGTGTTGATCAGCCGCGTTGCCGCCGGCCCTTCCAGCCTGAGTCGTTCTCGCACCCGGTCGTGTTCGTGCCGCGCGCTATTGGAACGCTGCCAAGATATCCATGGTTGAGTCGTCCTCAGAATTGCTGATCGTGAGATAGACGACTTCGCTGCCCCATTCGGTGCTCACGCCGTCGAGGCCGTCGACGCACCGGACGCATCCCTCCTTGTACGGTTGATCGATGCGACTCCAACCCTTGGCCAGGAATTTCTCGAATACCTGCTCACTGGTCATCGTGCGACTCGCTGTGAAAGTTAGAAACCCACCGTAACCAGAATCGCAGTCGTTCTCTTCTGCGAGAGTAATGGCGACAGAGTCGGGGAGAAGCCCTGACACGATCTGCTTGAGATCTCTGATCTCTTCGTTCGCTAGCGTGCGGCACATAGGCCCACAGCCGGTCATCGACACGGCTAAGGCGACTCCTGCTGCGAGGGCGGCACAGGTTCTTGCGGGGCCGTTCATGAGTTGTCTTACTCCTAACGTTCCTGGGCGGGCCTCAGCGATAAGTACCGGCCAACACCGTCCGCATCAGAGGTGGAGTCACATCCATGGTCATCGTAGATACGGAAGGTACCGAAAAGGGGCCAGCGTCGGCGCGAGTACCCATCGGTGTTTGGCCCATGCGGAGTGGCTCCAGAGAGCAATCGTCAAGACCTGTGGATCAAGTTCTTAAGCGGCTGCCGATGAAGGCTGCCCCTCAGGGCGTTCGACGAGTTTGCCGTTGACGAACGTCGCCCCAGCGCGGACCAGCGCGACGAGATGC
>NZ_JBQQBQ010000127.1:0-12254 GCF_052245915.1 Nonomuraea sp. 10N515B | reverse complement strand
TCGACGCCGCCTCCCGGCAGGCCCGCCGGCAGTCCAGGCGGCGCAACCTGGTCGCGGCCGCCCTGGCCGTGCTACTCGTGGCCACACTCGGCGGGCTGGGCACGGCCGAATACCTGCGCAGGGAGTCGAACCGCCAGCGCGACGACGCGCTGGCGAGGGAGCTCGCGCTGCGAGCCGCCGACCTGCGGCAGAGCGATCCTCAGGTCGCGAAGCTGCTGAGCGTGGCCGGCTGGCGGCTGAGCCCGGAGCTGCCCGAGACCCGCGGCGCGCTCTACGATTCGCTCTCTCAGACCACGACCTCCGTCTTCCACGACCCCGACTACACGGCCGCGACCGTGCTGAACCTCAGCCAGGACGGCCGCGTGCTCGTGTCCGTGGACGGCGGGACGGCCAGGATCTGGGACGTCACCGGCAAACGGCGGATCGGCGCGCTGTCCGGGGTGAGCGCGAACGTGGCCCAAGCCGCGCTCGCCCCCGACGGGCACACCCTGGCCCTCCTCGACGACAAGGAGGTACGGCTGTGGGACACGCGCACCGGAAGACCGCTCGGCGCCCCCATCGCCCGTCAAGGCAGGCAATCGAGCAGCGGCACACTGAGCTTCGACAGCTCCGGGCGCTACTTGGCCATCCCCTGGGGGGCGAAAGCCATACCCGAATTGTGGGACGTCGCCAAGCGCAAGCAGCTCACCGCCCCCTCGGGAGCCGCGCTCAACGCGATCAGCCGGGACGGCCGCTTCGGCTACGTGGTGAAGGGCCATGACGCGGAGTTGTGGGACCTGCGCCGGGGCAAGAAGACGCCGATCCCGTGGCTCGGGCGGGACAAAGGCACCATCAACCAGACCGCCTTCAGCGACGACGGCAAGATGATGGTGACCATAGAGCTTCTGAATTCGGACACGGAGACCAGGCTCCGTGTGCTCGAGCTGCCATCCGGAGAGGAAGTGATGGGCCAGAAGGGCGAGACAGGCCGAGAGGCCGGCTTCGTCTTCGGCGACGCTTTCATCGCCGACTGGGGCGGCTGGGACCGGCTGACGTTTCGGCGGCGCTCCACCTTTGAAACGGCGTACAGCCGGGTCATGCCCGCCTTCGCCAGCGGGCTCCGCTTCGACCTCCCCGACCGGGCCGTCCGCTATCTGGACGGATACGGCGCCGTCCACACCGAGGACGTCTCGATGGTGTTCGACCCGCCGATCAGCGGTGGCATCGAGGGCGGGAACGTACGGCTGGACCCCTCCACGCGCGTGCTGGCCGCGATCTGGGACAACGACCGGATGGAGGTCAGGGACACGGCGAGGGGCCGCTCTTTGATGAAACCGATCAGCTGGTCAGGCAGTGGCGGCAGTGCGACCGCCTTCAGTCCCGACGGACGCCGGCTCGCCCTGGCCGCCGGTGACACGGTCCACGTCGTGGATTTGACCGGGCATAAGGTGTCGGCCCGGCTCAAGCTGGAGGGCGACCGCAAGCAGGGCGCCCAGGCGCTGGCGTTCAGCCCGGACGGACGCACGCTGGCCGTGTCGCGCTACGGGGAGCACGATCGCGTCGAACTGTGGGACCTCGAACGCGGATTTCAACGAGCGGAGACCGGGACGGGCGCGAACGACCTCGCCTTCCGCCCCGACGGACGGCTGCTCGTGACCGGTAACCCGCTCCAGCTCATCGATCCGGCGAAGGGCGTCACCCGGCCTCCCGCGCCGGGCACCGGGCAGCTCGCCGGTGCCTTCGCCTTCAGCCCGGACGGCCGGCAGGTGGCATTCTCCGGGCCCACCGGCCGGCTCACCTTGTGGGACGGCGAC
Organism: Nonomuraea sp. 10N515B; assembly: GCF_052245915.1. Lineage (NCBI taxonomy): Bacteria > Bacillati > Actinomycetota > Actinomycetes > Streptosporangiales > Streptosporangiaceae > Nonomuraea > Nonomuraea sp. 10N515B. Next base: position 10,461 of record NZ_JBQQBQ010000127.1, on the reverse strand, counting down.
ATCAGGACCCGGATCGCCGAGTTCCCCGCGGTGCCGGGCAGCCAGGCCGCCATGCTGGCCTGGTCGCCTGATGGGCGCACGATCGCGACGTACGAGCAGGTCTCGCGCGTACGTCTCTGGGACGTGCCGAGCCGGCGACCGCTGGGCGTCGTCTTCGACGGAAACCAGGTGGCGAACGGCACCGGCAGCGGGTGGGTGGCATTCTCTGTGGACGGTACGAAACTCCACACCGCCGCCTCCGACGGCACCATCCGTGTGCACGACGTGGACGAGCGGCACGTGGCCGCGACAGTGTGCGCACGCGCGGGCCGTACACTCACCGCCGCTGAATGGTCACGCCACCTGCCCGGCGTCGAGCCTTTCACGCTGTGCCGATCCGCAGAATCGGCAGTCCGCGGGTCCATATCCAGTAGCGAACGCCGTGGTGGGCGTTGAGCGAGAGCCACCAGCGGCGCAAGCGCTGTCGAACAGGTTCGGAGGGGGTGGGGACGTCGAATCCAGAAGGGTGGACTGGGCCACGATGTGACCTGCGAGTCTAGACGACGCGCAGTACTCGGTAAATGGCGCACTGGAGGTCTCGCGCCATGTGCGGGATAAAGGGCCGTTATCGCGTGCATCGCCCCGTCCAGCCGCGCCGACGTGCGGATCCACCCCGACGGCGGTCGCGCGACTCCCGCACGTTATCCGGCGCATCGACACCTCAGGGCATCTCGATCAACGCCAGACTTGTCCGGCATGCGGGTCGGGACCACCATGTTGCGCGGCATGTATCACCGGCTCGGCCAGCATCTGGCCCGCCTCCCCCTCGGCTGGTACAACGCCGCTCGCATTGGCGAGGTGTCCGTCCTGGCCGGCCGCGGCCTCCTGCAAGCCATGGGTGTGGCCGCGCATCTGCTGGCACCGTTCATCTCCGCCCTGGTCACGCCCCTGACCATCGTGGCCGTGATGACCGCCTTCGACTGGCGGATGGGGCTGGCCGCGTTGCTCGCCGCACCCGTCGTGGCGGCGATCCAGGCCTGGACGGCACGCGCGACGGCCGCCGCCGACGCCGAGCGTCACGAACGCGACCAGGAGGCCAGCAGGCGCGTCATCGAATTCCTCCAGGCTCAGCCGGTGCTGCGGGCCGGCGGCCGGACCGGCGAACGCTTCCAGCTGCTCGACGACTCGCTGCTGGATGCCCAGCGCGCCTCCCGCCGTACCGTGCTGGCGACGCTGCCCAGCGCCGTGGGGCTGACGCTCACCGTGCAGACGATCTTCACCGGGCTACTGGTCCTGGGCGCCTACCTCGCGCTCGGCGGGAACATCGGCGCGGCGGAGATCCTGGCGATCCTGGTGCTGGCCGCCCGCTGCGCCGACCCGCTGCTGTCGCTGTCGGACATCGGCGGCAAACTCCGCGGCGCGCGTTCGGAGCTGGCCAGACTCGAGACGGTGCTACGCACCGAGCCGCTGCGGGAACCCCGCGAGCCGACGCACCACGGCCTCGAGCTCGACGCCGTCGCCTTCCGGCACGGCGTGCACACGGTGTTCGACGAGGTGTCGCTCACCGTCCCTGAGGGACAGCGGCTCGCGGTCGTCGGGCCGTCCGGCGCGGGCAAGAGCACGCTGCTGCAGCTGTTGGCGCGCTTCTACGACGTGGACGCCGGCGCGGTGCGCGTGGGAGGCGTGGACGTGCGCGCGATCAGCACCGAGGCGTTGATGGCGCGGATCGCCATCGTCTTCCAGGATGTCTATCTCTTCGACGGCACGATCGAGGAGAACGTGCGCCTGGGCCGTCCCGACGCAGGCGTTGCCGAGGTGCGGGCGGCGGCGACTGCGGCGCGGTTGGACGAGGTGATCGAGCGACTGCCCGGCGGATGGGCGGCGAACGTCGGCGAGGGCGGCGCGCTGCTGTCAGGGGGTGAGCGCCAGCGTGTCTCGATCGCGCGGGCGCTGCTGAAGAACGCGCCCATCGTGCTGCTGGACGAGGTGACCTCGGCGCTGGACCCGGTCAACGAGGCGGCCGTCCACGAGGGCATCCAGCGCCTGATGGCGGGCCGGACGGTGGTGATGGTGGCGCATCGGATGCGGACCGTCCAACGCGCCGACCGCATCGTCTTTCTGGACGGCGGTCGGATCGTGGAGGAAGGCAGCCACGACGAACTGCTCGACCACGGTGGCCACTACGCCGACTTCTGGAACATCTCCATGGCTCCCGCTGCGCGGAAATGAGCCGGAGTATCGGGCGATCCGCTAGGCCCGTTTTCCGGCCTTGGGGGACATCGGTACAACCGTTGATGGTGGCAGGCCGTCGGTCTTCAACTCTGCGGGAACATTTGTCCAAGATTGATAGTCGACCGCCCGTGCATAGTCTCCGCATGAGTGAGTACGACATTGAGCACTCGCATGGGATGCACGTGGTCCATGACGGCCCGCGGCAGGCGCCCCCGTTGTTGCTCATCCACGGATCGGGGGCCTCGGGCGGCTTCTGGAGCCCGGTGGTCCCGGCACTGGCCGGCCACCATCACGTCATCCGGGTCGACCTGCCGGGCTGCGGCCAGTCCCCGCCCGCGCCGTCGTATGACGTGCCTGCGCAGGCGGGCCAGGTGGCGGCGCTGCTGGACGACCTCGGCCTTCGTCACGTCGCCGTGGTCGGGCACTCCAGCGGCGGCTACGTCGCCACCGCGCTTGCCGAACAACGTCCCGACCTCGTGGGTTCGCTTGCACTGATCAGTAGCGGCCCAAGTGTGGATGCGCTCCTTCGGCAGCCGTTCATCCTTCGGCTCCTGTTGGCCCCGCCTTTGGGCCCGCTCCTGTGGCCGAGGCGTTCGGATGCGATGATCCGCAAGGGGATCAGCGCGATGGCTGCTCGCCCGGTGGACCTCCCGGACGACGTGGTCGCCGACGTACGGGGCATCACCTACCGCGTGATGAGGACGGTGCTGCGCCGGAACACCGCCTACATCGCCGAACGGAGCGTGCCCGAGCGTCTGGCCGCCCTCCAGGTCCCCGTTCAGGTGATCTTCGGCTCTGCCGACCCCCGTTGGGAGCCGTCGTCGGCGCACCAGTACGACGCGGTGCCGAACGCACGGGTCGAGCTGCTGCCCGGCGTCGGGCACCTCCCCATGGTGGAAGCGCCCGAGACGACCAGCAAACTGCTGCTGCGCTTCACGGCAACGGCCGCCGACAACCCGTGACCCCTGATGCCTAGACTGGCCATGTGTTGCCGACCGGGACGCCACCTGACCGGGCGTGGGTGGACGTCGCAGTCCCACGCCCGTCGGTTCGGCTGCCGGGGGTCAGCATGGCCGGGTTCCGCCATCGTGCCCCGGCCTTGGTGGACATCGCCATGGTCGCGTACCCGTCCGTCACCCTGCTCGTCGATCTGAGCGAGGGAGAAGGCGTCGTCTACGAAACCCATGGCCGGCACGAGCACGGCAGTGTCGTCGTCGGGCTCCTCCCCGGCGATCTCCGGGCGGCTGGCTGGGGAGCCGGCCAGTGCCTCCAGATCCGGCTGGAGCCGGTCGCGGCGGCTGCGTTGTTCGGCGCATCGACCGAGCTCAGCGGGACGGTGGTAGCCCTTGAGGAGGTCTGGGGCCGCGACGCCGAGCGAGCCGAGGACAGGCTGCGCGCCGCCGCGTCGTGGGACGAACGGTTCACGATCGCGGTGGACATCCTCGGCCGACGGCTGGGCGCCCACCCACCGGTCGATCCGCAGGTCGCCTACGCCTGGCGGCGGACGCTCACCAGCCGGGGGCGGGTGCGGGTCGACGGCCTGGCGGACGAGGTCGGCTGGAGCCGCAAGCGCCTGTGGTCCCGCTTCCGGTCCCAGCTCGGCATTACACCCAAACGCGCCGCCCGGCTGGTGCGCTTCGACCACGCCGCCCACCTACTCGCGGCGGGTCACGCCGCCGCCCGCGTTGCCGCCGAGAGCGGCTACGTCGACCAGTCCCACCTCCACCGCGAGGTCACGACGTTTGCCGGGCTCACGCCCACGGCCCTGGCAGTCGCGCCGTGGCTCGCGATCGACGACGTTGCGTGGCCGGCTTCATCGCCAACCCAGCGCCCTGCGAAGCGTGGCGAACGCATCCCCGACCTTCCCTGAACAGCTTGCCTACACGATGCGGCTGCCACGCGCTGCACAGATTGAGAAACCCGCCGCGTCAGGGCAGTTTCGTCAAAGCCCCCGCGGAAGGTTCGCTGGTCGTGGCCGCATCTCGAGAACTTCCGGCTGAGCCAGCCCGATCGTGAGCTGCCAAGCCGTGGCCAGGCCGACATCGACGCCTGGCGCCTACCTGGGGTGTCACCGGAAGACGAAACGGGCCGCGGGCTGATCACCGGTCGTTAGGATCTGGTGGTTCGCGCTGGTTGGTAACGGTTTCCGGGGGTTCGGGCGGCGTCGATCGATCGGACGGCCTATCCGAGGTTCGCGAGGGCGGTGTCTGCTCGGGAGTTGGCGGAGGTGTTCACCCCATCGCTGGCTGAGGTGGAGTGGGCGGAGCGCTCGCTCCCCGCCGGTCGCACGCTCGGCCAGCCCCTTTCAGGCAGCCTCAGCCAGAGTGGTGAAGTCGATCTCGGGCAGGTCGGGGTCGAAGTCGTCGGGGCGCAGCCGCAGCACGTCGGTGGCGTACAGGCCGAACCGGCCGATATGCGCGGTCAGGTAGGGCGACAACTGCGCCACGTCCTCGGCGCTGATTTCCCAGCCCTCGGCCAGCAGCCGGCGCATCACCTCCATCATGTCCAGCGCCGTGTGGAAGATCACGCAATTAGCCAGCAAAGAGTTAAATTTGATCATCTTCTCCTGCTCGGCCGGGTCGTTGTCGGCGATGACGCCGTCGTTGCCGAAGCGCAGCCGGGCGGAGAACCCGTTGAACCCCTCAACCTTGTTGGTGACCGCGGTGATGCGCCTGCGCAGCGCGGGGTCGGCCAGGAAGCGCAGCAGCGCGACGGTGCGCACGCTGCGGCCGACCTCCCGGAAGGCCTTGTAGATCTCGTTCTTGCGCGAGTGGGAGCCGAGCCAGGCGTAGCAGGGTGACGGAGTTGAGCCTGCCCTCGCGGATGGAGATCGCCACCCGCATGAGGTCGGGCCACATCTTCTCTACGAGCTCCCAATCGATCACATTACGGGCGCCGCTCTCGGCGCGGAACAAGGAGTCGATGTGGTGGTAGGCGACCTGGTCGGCGTGCTGGAAGAAGGTCAGGCCCTTCCAGTTGCGGATGCGCGGCATCAGATCGAACCCGAACAAATGCGCCAGCGTGAAGACAGGGAACGACTGGCCTTGCGTGTCGGCGTGCACCGTCTTGGGCTGGACCTCGGAGGCGTTGGCCAGCAGCCCGTCGATGATCTAGATCACCTCCCACGCCCCGCAGGGCACAAATCGGGAGAACAGGGCAATATAGTTATCCAATACGTAATGGTAGGCAATACCATCAAACCCCCCATATCGGATCGACGTCTCGGCGAGCAGATTGTCGATGTAGGTGTCGACCTGCGTGCTGTCGGTGCCCACGCTGCTGTCATCCCCCCAGGCCTTCACCACGTCCAGCTGCGCGAAGGCGTTGACCACATCGGTGATCGCCTTGTTCAGCTTGGCCAGGCTGATGTGCCGGTTCTTGGCCAGCGAGATCTCGTGCGCGGTGATCCCCTCGATGTGCCGGGCAGCCTCGGCCGGGCCCATGTTCGACCCGCACGCGAACGTGGTCAGCACGTAGCGGTCCTGCGGCTTCTTCAGCTTCGGATCGTGGCCGGAGGCGGGCCCGAAATCCCGGTGCCAGCCCAGCCAGTAGGCGGTGCGCGAGACGATCTCGATCAGCGTGCGCTCGGGCATCCGCGCCTTGATCTCCGCCCCCAGCTTGGCCGCCGCCGCGGTGGTGCCGAGCCCGGCCGGCCGCTTGAGCGTCGGGGTGCCGTCCTTGGCGAAGGTCAGGTCCTCGTTGCCGGCGTAGCCGGCGTCCAGGCGCTCGGCGGCCTGGCGGTGGCGCGCCTTCAGCTCGGCCACGAACTCAGCCGCGCTTCCCGGCAGGCCCGCCTCGGCGCAGTAGGCCGCCAGCAGGGGCCGGCACTGGTCGAAGCTCAGCAGGTGGCCGCTCCAGTCGCCGTACTCCGCCGCCCCGGCCACCGCGATGTCCCCGGTGCGTAACTCCTCGGCCAGGCAGGCGAACATCATCGCCTCGAAATGCCGTTTGACCAGCATGCCCGGATGCTTGCGATCCCGGATCGCGCGCAGCCAGTTGGCCGAGGCGAACCCCAGATCCAGTAGGCGGCCATCGGTGCCGCGAGCGGGGATGAAGTCGCAGGTCTTGCCCCAGTAGGTCAAAGCGTGCTCCAGAGCCTCCAGCACGCTGTGCTCGGCCGAGGTCGCCTTGAACCGCAACACGGCGGTCAGGGCGAGCATGGTGGACCGATCGGCCTTGAAGAACTGCTGGATGAGCAGCTCGTGGTTGTCGTGCTGGTAGGCGGTGACCGCCTCGATGTCGGCCGGCTGCGCGCTCGCGCAGCCGGCCCGCTCCACCACCTGGCGGACCGACCCCATCCCCGCGGCCTGCATCCGCACCGCCTTGACCAGCACCTCGACCGCGCTCTCCAGACCGGCCCGCTGATCTGGCTCCCCGGTTCCCCCGACCGCCTCGATGCTGGCCTCGGTGTCTGCGTCCCCCGCTGGGCCGGTCAGTGCGGCCAGGGCCATCATCACCATTTGCGCGGCCGCGGCCTCGGCCGCCTCGACCGGGCCCGCCCGGCACCAGGCCCTGCAGCACACCCCGGTAGGTGAGGATCAAGCTCTCCACCACCTGCCGCTGCCGCAGGTGGATCTCCTCCAGTTTGGCCTTGGCCTTCTTGTTCGTGGCCGCCATCCGCTTGCACAACATCTCGGCGAGATCGTCACGCGCCCGCGCCTGGGCGGTGTGCACCAGGCACACCAGCAGCGCGACCCGCTTGGCGTCGACGGTGTAGGTCCGGGCCAGCACGTCGGCGTCGGCCGCATCGGCCTCCCCGGCAAAATCGGCGATCTTCGAGGCGGCGATGCCTTCCAGCACCGCCTCGGTATCGCACAATCCCTCCACCCACGCCAGGTGGGCGGCCTGCTCCTTGAACTTCGACCAGCTCGCCCGCCGCGCTGGCTTCTTCAACCGGTCCAGATCACTCTTGCCACCCGGCCCGACCACCAGCAACGCCTCGATCCGAGCACGGTCGTGCGCGCTCAGCCGCCGCCAGATCGTCTGGAAGATCTGCCCGTTGACCTGACCGCGGATCGTCGACTCCATGGCATCCAGCGTCGAGAACGCCGGCAGCTCCAACCGCGCCTGCGCCAGCCGCTCCAACGCCACGTTGATCAGATCCGGCGGATGGTTCTTCACCCACGCCGCCCGGGTCATCGCCTTGGCCGCGATCTTGCAAGCCTTGCCCGGCGCGTACGCCACCCCCCTCCCGGCGCCGTACCAGCACCCGATGTGACTCCGCCGTACGCGGCAAGGCATACACCGGGGCCACGTCCTCGCCCACCTCCAGGCACCGTCGTACGTGCTCCACCACCACGGGCGGCACTTCACGGGCCTTGACGAAACGGCCCAGCCGCTGAAAACACTTCAGCGCGAGCGTCAGCGCCAGCAGGTGCTCATCGGTGTCGGTCTTCATCCCGCGACCACGCCATCTCCTCCTGCAAGGGGGAGTAGAAGAGATACAGCTCGCGGGTCATCATCAAACGCGGGAACACCCGATAGGCGGTCCGCTCGACCGACGTCACCGCACGCGCCTCCCGGCTCAACCCGCCAACGGACGGAACAAACCGTAGCGAGACGAACACGCGCGCAACAGACGAAGAAGATCACAGCTTCATCAACCCACCCGCTCAAACCTTCAAGATCATCTCAATGTGGCTTTTGGGCTTATGTGGGCTGACCCCCGAAGGCCGAAGCGGGGGACGAGTCGAGTGATCTTTCCTCGGGACGGGACGCACGGCGGGCCCTGCGGATGCTCCCGTCGTGCTGGAGCAGTGAGGGGATGCGGTCAGGCGGCGGCTCGTTCACCGACGGGGCGGCGGCGGAGGGCCGGGCGCTGGAGAGACGGGGGACGGTAGGCGGACTGGTCGGGCGTGCCGACATCGGTGCCGGGCGGAACGATCTCGTCGATCTGGTCGAGGATCTCGTCGGAAAGCGTGACGTCGACGCCGGCGAGCAGGTCGTCGAGTTGCTCCATCGTGCGCGGCCCGATGATCGCGCTGGTCACGCCGGGATGAGCGATCGCGAACGCCATCGCGAGGTGCGTCATCGGCAAGCCCGCCCTTTCGGCGAGCGGAATGATCTGTTCGACGGCATCGAGCCGACGCTCGTCACTGAAGCTCGTCAAGAGTGTGGCGCGGCGGAGGTCGGTCTGCTGACCCTTGCGGATACGGCCGGTGAGCATTCCCTTCGCGAGCGGGCTCCATACCAGCGTGCCCATTCCGTAGCGTTGGGCGACGGGCAGCGCTTCGGTTTCGATGCCGCGGTTGAGGATCGAGTAGGTCGGTTGCTCGGTGCGGAACCGTTCGAGGCCACGCCGCTCGGCCACCCACTGGGCTTCGACGATGTCGGAGGCGGGCATCGTGGACGACCCGATCACCCGGACCTTACCGCTGTGGATCAGGTCCGAGAGCGCGGACAGCGTCTCCTCGATATCGGTGTCGGGGTCGGGCCGGTGGATCTGGTAGAGGTCGATGTGGTCGGTCTGCAGGCGACGCAGCGAGTTCTCGACCGCGGTCATGATCCAGCGTCTTGAGTTGCCTCGCTGATTGGGGTCGTCTCCCATCGGGAGATGCAGCTTGGTGGCGAGGACGACGTTGTCGCGACGTCCCTTGAGCGCCTTTCCCACGATCTCTTCGGACTCGCCGCGCGAGTACGCGTCGGCGGTGTCGACGAAGTTGATCCCCGCGTCCAGCGCTTTGTGGATGATGCGGATCGCGTCGTCGTGGTCGGAGTTGCCGGGAGCGGCTCCGAACATCATCGCGCCGAGCGCGTAGGGGCTGACTTTGATGCCGGTCCGGCCGAGGGTGCGGTACTGCACGGTTCTCCTTGTGTGTGGGCATGCTGGTCCCGCTAGACTGAAAGCGGAACACCGTTCAGTCAAAGAATACGGAACAGCGTTCCGTATTGCAAGGGGAATCCCACACCATGACCCATCAGCCGCCCGGAGAACCGCCCGCCCGCCGCGTGCGACCCGACGTGCAGCGCAACCTGGACGCCCTGCTGACCGCGGCCGCCGAGGTGTTCGAGTCAGAGGGCGTGGACGCCCCCGTGCGACGGATCACCGCCAAGGCCGGGGTGGGGGCGGGCACCTTCTATCGCCATTTCCCACACCGTTCGGACCTCATCACCGCCGTTTTCCGCCGCGACGTCGACGCTTGCGCCGAGGCCGCGCCGGCCTTCTCACAGCAGTACGAGCCGGTCGAAGCCCTCACCCGGTGGCTGCAGTGCTTCGCGGCGTTCGTCGCGGCCAAGCGTGGCCTCAAGACCGCCCTGCACTCCGGCGACCCCGCCTACGAAAGCCTGCCCGAATACTTCCACCAGCGCTTCGTCCCTGTCCTGGCAAAGCTGCTGGACGCAGCCGCCGCATCCGGCGACATCCGCTCTGATCTCGCCCCGCACGATCTGCTGCGGGCCATGAACGACATCGTCGCACCAGACGATGACGGCTACACCCAGCGCATGATCGCCCTGCTCGTCGACGGCCTCCGATACCGGCCAGCCGGGGCCAACCCCCTCACGGCAGGTGAGGCGCACGCATGATCGGCACGGACGACGGCATGCCGCTTCGGGAGTTCCAGACGTCACCCGTCCGGCGCTCAACGCCACCGGCTTCGGCCACGCAATCCGACGCCGGAGCTGGCATCGTCGAATCATGGTCGCCGCGAGGACTTCCAGAACCCCGCTGTTTCTGATCTCGGGTGCCGTCGCGCTCGCCGTGGCCGGATGGTGGCAGTACGAGGCGGCGCTGCCCTCGTTTCCGGTCGTCGGGGAGCCGGGCACGCGACCACGTGCCGGCGCTGATCGAGCACGGCGCGCAGGTCGCAGGTCAGGCCGCTCCACCAGGACGTCCAGGAGGGAGCGCACGCACACGAAGCCGGTGTCCAGCGAGTGCGGCGTGCGCGATCAGGTCGACGAGGCGGTGGCCTAGCGGCTGCGCGCCGGGGAGCCCGTGCAGGCGGCTCAGGCTTGCTCGGTCACCTCGATGGCGGCGCCGGGGCAGACGGCGGCGGCCTCGCGGACCAAGGGGTGCTGGTCAGCGCCGGGCTCGGGCTCGAGCAGGATGACGATGCCGTCGTCCTCGCGCTGGTCGAACACCTCCGGCGCGATCAGCACGCACTGGCCGGCGCCGCAGCATTTGCCCTCGTCGACGATGACTTTCATGATGATTCCCTCCGGGTGTCGATCAGGCGGTCACCAACGGACCGGCACGGTGCGCAGGCCGCCGACGGCCAGCCCCTCGACGCGTTCCAGGTCCTCCACGGGCAC
>NZ_JBQQBQ010000126.1:0-12456 GCF_052245915.1 Nonomuraea sp. 10N515B | reverse complement strand
GTCTGCGAGCGGACGAGGCCGAGGTACTGCTCGTAGAACGCCTGCGAAGCGTCGAGGTCGCGCGCTTGGAGCGAGATGAAGTCGGGGCCGGTGGCGGGCATGATGATGCTCCTTCTCTTCGTGTCAGTTTTCTGACACAGGCCAATCTATGTCAGAATACTGACATGAGTCAAAACGGTGTCGGCGTCGACCTGGAGACGTCACTGGGCTACCTGCTGAAAGAGGCGTCGAGCGCCCTCCGTGCAGCTATGGAGGAGGTGCTGCGGCCGCTCGGGATGAGCGTGACGCACTACTCCTGCCTCGAGCTGCTGGCTCAACGACCGGGCTTGTCGAGCTCCGAGCTCGCGCGGGGCGCGTTCGTGACCCGGCAGACGATGAACGTGCTGCTCCAAGCCCTGGAACGAGACGGCTACGTGACCAGGCCTGCGGAGGCACCCGTCGGGAAGGTTCTTCCCACGCGGCTCACGCCTCGCGGCCGACGGAGCCTCGAGAAGGCGACCGTAGCGGTCCGGTCCGTCGAGGTCAGAATGCTGGCCGGCCTGACCGAGACCGAGCAGTCAGACGCGTTCCGGATCCTGCGGAGCATGATCCATTCCCTGCGCGATGGCAACGACGGTGCATAGCTCGTTCCCCGGCGCACGTCTCATCGCGCTCGGATAGGAGTGCAGCCGAGCGTGAAAAATCCGTGCGGGCGACCTCGAAAACCGACGAACCCCGACTACACCCTCTTCTGCGATGAGCCGGCTCACCCTCGACAGGCCTTGCCGCCGCAGGAGGCGTCATCCATCAAAAGAGTGCACGTCAACAGGCACTCGCTCGGTCCCATTTCTGTCGAATGTGTGGCTTTTTGTACGTTGGCCATGGATGATGATCGGAGGCATCATTACGAACAGCACCCGGCATCTTGGACGGCGACTCACCGTGACTTCGCGACTGTGACTCCTGCAACACGAATTTTTGGTTCGTGGCCCCATCTCCGGAATACTCGTGTGACCCGGGAGGACAAGGAGGACCCATGGACGGAACAGTCAAAGTCGCCCTTTACGGCCCACCCGGCTCCGGGAAGAGCTCGGCCGCTAGAATTCTGGAGGAATATTGCGGCGTTATTGGCCTTCCCTGCTCTCTAGTTAAGCTAGCCGACCCGCTCTACGAGGCCCAATCAGCCGTCTATCACATCGCCGGTCGGAAGCTGGATGATTTCTACCAAAAGGACGGCGAGCTGCTGAACTCGCTGGGCAGGCACATCAGGAGAATCAATCCCATGCTTCTCCATGACAGATTTCTGGCGAGACTCCATGACGTCCGGCGGGCTTTCGGAGGGACGCCATCACTGGTTGTCTGCGACGACATGCGGTTCCCTGACCACATGTTCATGCGGAACCTGGGCTTCACTTTCGTCAGGATCTTCGCGCCCGACGAGATCTGCCTGTCGCGGCGTCAAGAGAGAGGAGACCTGTCCCTGGCATCAGCCAGTCACGTCACGGAGAGTAATCTGTGCGCGATCACACCGGACGGCTCGATCGACAATTCGGGAACGCTCGACGCATTGCGCCGAAACGTCATCGACATCCTGGAAGGCCTGCTGGCCACCTCTCACCTCTGTACCTGAGGTGAGATACCGACGCGGCTAGTGAGCTCCCGACGACGAGGCCAGGTCTGCGGCCATGTCCCCGTTGGCGGCCGATCCGCCGCCGAGCGAACCGGAGGAACAACGGGACAGGACTCCGGCCCGTTGCACCGCCTGGTCGAAACGCTCGCTCGCCACGGTGGCCGGCAGTTCGCGCAGATTCTCCAGGCGGATGGAGGTGACCAACCCGGACGCCGTCACGGCCTTTCCAAAGAAGCTGCCCGCTTCCTGGGCCGCGTCGATGATTATGGTCGGGATGTTGCGGCCAATGGCGGTCCCCACCTCGACATGCGTCCCGAAGCTCTCGCCCAGGACGGCGACGACGCAGTCGCTGCCCAGTACCGCCTCCAAGCACTCCGTGGCGATCTGCTCAGGCGACGCCTTACGACGCCCCCAGGCGCTCACGTCCCGATGAGGAAGGAAGACATGCCATCCCCGATCTCCTAGCGCCCGCTCTGTGTCCTCCAAGATGTGACGCCACGGCGAGTCAGCATCGATAATGCCGGAAGCCGATGCGGCGATGGCCGTGAAGGGACCGGCGAGATAGGCCCTGATCGTCATCGCCTTCCCCTACTCTGCTAGGACGTCCAACCGCAGCGTCAAGATTCCTTTGAGATCTCGCACCTGCTCCGAGTACGGCACCGCGATCCTACTGGCTCGGTCAATGACGTCCACGTCGTCGGTCAACACGCACTTCACTATCTCGACTCCCTTCCTGATACCGAACTGATGCACTTGCGTGACAAGGCGATATAGCGAGGGATCGGCAGCCTTGACACATCGCAGAATTGCTGCGACGCCCTCGTGGGACAGCAGCAATCCCGCGTTGCTCAGAGCCTGCGTGCTAAGACAGGCTAGCGTGAATGCATGAAGATCACTGTGTTTTAGTCGACAGAGCATCGCCTCGACGAGCAGCATCTGGCAGTAGAAAATGGCATTTGAGCGCTGTATTGCGGCGTTCTTGCCTGAGACCACCAAGGCGTCAACCTGCTCTGCCATGCTGGAGATATCCCAGATGGCCGGCGCGATGGCCAGGCCAATGTGCACCACCTCCTGCTTGTCGCGTAGTGTCGCACCGTATTCATGCAGAAGAGACAAGTGCTGGGCCTCAAGCCGCTTGTAGTAGCTGGCGGTGACGCTGTCTGCGGGCCAGGGCGGCGGATTTCCCAGATACGCCAGCACGGCTTCCCTTCCTACGGCGGAGGCTATCTCGTAAGCTTTCTGCCGGTCCGTCATGGAACTCGCTCTGGAGATTCTGTCGATCGCCTGCTCGAAAAGATAGGCGTGACTCTCCAGATCGCCGCCCCCTCGCGGTTTCTCCATCAGCAGTCTGAGACCCATCAGGGCCGACAAGCCGGATTCGTCCTGGGGGTCGGCCCGGTCGGCTCGCGCCTTGGCCTCTCGCAACCGGTTCAGCGACGCAGTTCCCACGTCACGTTTGAGCCGCAGCCGAGCATGGACGAACCCGGCTCGCGCCAGCGCGAGGTCGTCGAGCCCGTACCGCTGCGGCTCCAACAGCATTGCCTCGAGAATGCGGTCGATGGGCTCGCCGGAGTAGAACAGTCCTGACAACCGTGTCCACAGCATCAGGTCCTCGCCCGGCTCTGTGAGTAACTCGCCGAGCAAGCCGGTCAACATGGTCCTGTCCGAAGTCGCCTGCCGGAGATCCGTCGTCATCTGCAGGGCAATGTCCTGTTCCGCCAGGATCTCCACAAGCCGATCTGTCGGAATCCCGTAGATCCGATTGGCGATGCCTCTCGTGTTGCGGTGGGTGACGAGTCCGATGACCTGTACGGTCCCATCAGCCCGTTTTCGCACGACAGGCGCACCCGAGAACCCTCGAAGCGCCCGATAGACAGGGCTACTCGGAAGAGGGACGAGTGGATCGTGGCCGGCTTCCGACTCCACGTAGGTGAGCGATCTCAGCACGATGTCGAGCAGGCCACCTTCGACACCAGCCAGATACGCATCGAACGTGGCCTGTTCGCTGGCAACCCCGTGAGGGGCGCCACGTACGAGCGCGTTTCCTTCCGCACGGTCCGCGACGCACGGCAAGGGTTCGCCGAGCCAATCCGAGTGATAGAGAAGCGCGACGTCCTCAGTGGCGCAGAATAGTATGCTGCAGTCGCTCTGAGAGCCGCTCGGCGCGCGGATTCGCACGCGCTGCGAGCGATCGAACAACGGTCGCACACAATGCGCGGCGGTAAGCAGGAAGCTGCCAGGGCTTGCCGCATCGAGCACGGGCACCTGAAAAGCGACACCGAGTACCGCGCCGTCCCCATCGGTCATCAGGTGAGTGGCGCTGCCAAGCATCGGCCCTCACGCCAGGCTTTCGAGCGTTCCGTCGGAATTCTTCCGGATCAAAGATGCGCCCTCAAGCCATGCGATTGTCTCGGCGATCTGTTCCTCTGGGAAGGCCAAAGTCATCTGCGCCATGTTCGGGCGCCGCTGTTTGATGTGCATGAGCACGGCCCACCGGAGGCGATCGGCTGGTGACCGCCCGAAGATGACTCCGCAGCGTAGGACATTGATGAAGCATCGCGTGGCTCCGGCCAGTGTCCCGGCGACAGCGCCGTGGACGGGGATGCCGTCGGCGAGCCCGACGATCAGTGACGGGAGCAGGACGTCGATGAAATCATTGGTGGCCGTCTCATAAGGGGTCGCAGCAATGCGGAACGGTCCAACCTGAAGCGTCGTCAGCGGCTCCTCATTGCCCCTGACGAGCCCCGCATCTGCCAGAATCCTCAGGACTGGGGCGAAGTCCGCCGCCGTCGCGGACGGCCCGTCATGCGTGTCGTTCCATCCGTCGGCTAACACGGAGCCGAGATCCCGGTTCATGATTCGACCGCGGGTGCAAGCCGTTTCGACAGATCACTCACGGCCTTTTCGATGTCGGGGCAGTGCAACAGCAGATCGAAGAGAACGCTTCTGGCCAATTCGTGGGCATCGGGCATCATAGCGGCGATGAGCTTGCGGTGCGCCACCGCGTATCCCAACTCAAGGGTAGTGCTGGAACCGATATAACCGTCGGGATTGACTATGAAGACGACATCGGCCTTCAGAATCCGATTGAGGTGGGCGAATGTGGCACCTTTCCAAGCGAGCTCTTTGAGCTCGGCCGCTTGGCCGGCTGTCAGCTCATCAATGCGGTGCAGCGGTGGCTTGAGAACGACGAAACCCGCTTCTTCCAAGAGCTCGGCGGTTTGATAAATGGCGTCGCGGTGTCGTGCGCTGCCGCAAATCGTTATCGTGGTCACGGCAATCCTAAAATTTGTTGATACTTGGCTTGTATTGGTCGCCGAGCAATGCAACCCGACGACGTCGCGCCTCCAAGCGCGCCCCGCCTTGCGCATCTATGCCATACATCAGCAAACGCTGCATGTGTTCATCGAACCATGGGTGGTAGGTGGCTCGCAGAACACCATAGTGGACCATCTCGCGCGGCGTCAGGTAGTTCGCCGACAAGCCGTGCCCGCACCCGGATCCCTCCACGTCAATCAGCCGAGTCGCCATGATTTCTATGATCGTTCTCTCATCGACGAGGAATAAGGGCCGGATGACATTGACGCCCGGATTATCTCTGTTCAACGGCTGCCGAGCCGGTTCGTCCGTATCGATGATGTCCGCGTGCACCAGTTCGGCGATCCGGAGGCTCAGCGCGTGGTCCACGTCAGGCGGTGCCTCCGCCTCCCCCTTGAGCTGCTCCACCAGCTCTGCGAAGTTGTCCCGTACAAATACTGGATGGCCGCGATCCCACCTGTCGATATACATGAGCGCCTCTTTGATCAGTGAGGCGAGCGCATCCGTGCGATGATGCCCGAAGGCGATGGTGGATGCGCCATGGTCGCGCACGGCGTTCTCCAGGGCGACGACCTTCACGTTGTAACAGTGCGTGCAAGGAGTCGCGTTGGGCTGGATGACATTGAGCGCGCGCAGGTTTCGTCCGATCCTGCGCCGATCTTCTTGACTCTTCGCAACGGTTTCGCGCCGTACATCGACCACCTCGACAGGCAGGTGAGTGCGTTCGGCCAACGCAGTGATACGCCGCCCCCAATCCGGCTCATAGCCCATGTCCACGGCGATGCAGACGATCGGAACGCGAAGTTCCCTAAGGGCGAGGGAAAGCAGCAACGAGTCCTTCCCGCCGGAGAATGCCACAGCCACCGGCCCGCGCAGCGGTATAAGCTGGTAGCGATCACATACATGCTGGACTTCATTAAGGACGTCATTCCAAAGCTTTTCGGCCATAGACGCTCTCCAAGCATCCTCGCTGCCTTCATATGTAGCACGCGCCGATAAGCACGTCCATATCATTTGCGCAGCCGGGAGAACATTGCCATGCTACGGCGCAGATACGCATCATCACTCTGCTTTCTTCTTGGCATCGGTAAGGCGGTCCGAGCACGATGCCCATGTCCGCCACCGTGACCGAGGGCCGATCCCGAACGATTGATGCTCACGTTGTCGCCGAGCACAAACCAGGCCAACCCCAAGACCCGCCCTGAAGATCTGATCAAGTGACCTTCGTGAGCCGAGGGCTTGCGCCTGCGGCCCCCGCCGGGCGATGCGATCGAAGTGGCGCCCCCGGGGTGGCGGCGAAGCCCCGCGGGTCCGTAAGTCACCCTCGATGCAACCACGACATGCCGCAGCCGGTTCACTGTTACGAGACGCTTCCGTCCTTCGGGCCGACATGATCGATGGAGCGTATTTCTCGTACGAAGCAGAAAGGGTGGCGGTGCGGTGGGTGCCGAGGCGGAGATCTCGACGGCGAAGGAGGCGGCGGACGACGAGCTGATTCTGGCGTTCGGACGGCTGCAGGGGGCGGCCAACCGGCTGGAGTACATCCTCGGGCGGGCGATCGAGGAGGAGTTCGGGATCAGCCATCTGATGTTCGAGGTGCTGCTGATCCTCGGCCGGGCCGGTGCGCCGGGACTGTCGATGAGAGCCATCGGACAGGAGCAAGTGCTCACCACGGGGGGTGCGACGCGGCTCGTGGATCGGATGGAGGCGGCCGGCCTGGTGGAGCGGGCCGACGATCCCCATGACCGGCGAGGGCGGCTGGTGCGGCTCACGCGGCGGGGAGAGGAGGCGGCGGTGCGGGTCGCGCGGGTACACGTGGGGAACATCAAGCGATACTTCCTGGAACCGCTTCCCCCCGCCCATCGCGAGCGCTTCGCCGAGGATCTGCGGATCCTCAGCCATACGGCGCGAGACATGCTGCCACGGATGCGCTGAATCCGGCGCGATGTCCTTCTGTGTGACACAAGTCACGTGAGCCCCCGAAATACCTGAGGAGTCAGATACTGTTTCCTCAGATAGTTCGCCTGCGCAACGCGGGCACCGCAAGGACAATCAGAGGTTCCCCATGAAGCTCGTCTACGTCTTCGATGCGTACTGCGGCTGGTCGCACGGGTTCTCCCGCACGCTGCG
This sequence comes from Nonomuraea sp. 10N515B, assembly GCF_052245915.1. NCBI lineage: Bacteria > Bacillati > Actinomycetota > Actinomycetes > Streptosporangiales > Streptosporangiaceae > Nonomuraea > Nonomuraea sp. 10N515B. The sequence continues at coordinate 5,399 of NZ_JBQQBQ010000126.1, read as the reverse complement.
GGAGGTCGCCGCCAAGCATCCGGACCTGCCGGTGGAGGTCCTCTCCGGTGGCCTGTTCACCGGCGCCCGCCGAGTACCGATCCGGGAGTTCAGCTACGTGAAGGGCGCCAACGCCAAGATCAACGAGCTGACCGGCGCGGAGTTCGGCGAGGGGTATGAGCGGCTGATCGCCGACGGCTCCTTCGTGATGGACTCCGAGGCCGCCGCCCGCGGCATGGCCGCCCTGCGCCAGAACGCCCCCGAGCGGGCGGCGGAATTGGCCGTGGCCCTCCAGCACGCCTTCTATGTCGATGGGCAGAGCCTGTCCGAGCCGGCGACCTACCGGCAGGTCGCCGAGGAGGCCCGGCTCGATGCCGGCGCCGTCGTCGCCGCCTTCCGCTCCCCGGCGGCGCAGGCTGCCGCCGAGGCCGACTTCCGCCGCACGGCCGAGCTCGGCGTCGACGCATTCCCTACCCTGCTGGCCGTTGACGGCGACCGCGCCGTCGTCCTGGCGAGCGGACACGCCACCACCGACGAGGTGGACCGGCGTCTGTCAGCCCTGGGCACCCGCGATGCATCCTGACCCTCCCTCTCCCCCACCCTTAAAGAAGGACTCCATGAGCACGCTCGAATTCAAGATCTTCGACCTGGACTTCCCCGTCGGCAGCAAGAACAAGACGGCCACCGTGGTCATCGGCGAGAACGAGGCCCTGCTCGTCGACGCCGGCTTCACCCGGGCCGACGGCCACCGGCTGGCCGCCGAAATCCTGGACTCCGGCAAGCAGCTCACCACCGTCTTCATCAGCCACGGCGACCCGGACTTCTACTTCGGCGCCGAAGTCATCGCCGACGCCTTCCCCGGCGCCGAGTTCATCGCCACCGAGCACGTCATCGAACACATCCAGCACTCGTACGAAGGCAAGCTGAAGGCCTGGGCGGCCGCGGGCGCGAACCTGCCCACCCGGCTGGTCGGCCTCACCCCGCTGACCGGCGACATCACCTTCGAAGGCCACCGATTCGAGCTCACGGGCGGCGTCGCCGAACTGCCGGACCGCCACTACCTGTGGCAGGCCGAGCACCGCGCCATCCTCGGCGGCGTGCTGCTCTTCGCCGGGGAGCACGTATGGGTCGCCGACACCCCGAAGGCCGAGCAGCGTGCCGCCTGGATCGCCCTGCTGGACGACATGGCCGCGCTCGAGCCACAGCTCGTCGTGCCCGGACACCGGCTGCCCACGGCCCCCGCCGACGCCAGTGCCATCGCCGGCACGCGCGAGTACCTGGTCGCCTTCGAGGAGGAGCTGGCCAAGGCCGCGGACGGCGCCGCGCTGACGGAGGCGCTGGTGGCCCGCCACCCCGCCCACGGCATGCTGATCGCGGCGCAGATCGGCGCCAAGGTCGCCACGGGCGAGATGACCTGGGGCTGAGGCGACATGACGGAGCACACCACCGGCCTCGCCGCCCCCGCTGACGTGGTACGCCGCCAGTATCTGGCCTCCGCGGCCGGTGACCTCGAGGCCCTGCGTGCCACTCTCGCCCCAGACGTGGAGTGGACGGAGATGGCCGGCTTCCCCCTCGCGGGCACCTATCGCACCCCGGAGGGTGTGACCTCGAACGTGATGGAGAAGCTCGCCACCGAGTGGTCCGATTGGATCGTCCACGACGACACCTACGTCGTCGACGGCGAAGACGTCGTCGTCCTCGCCCGCTACACGGCCACCAACAAGGCCACCGGCAAGCCGCTCGACGTCCGCGTGGCCCACCACTTCACGGTGCGCGGCGGGCTGATCGTGCGCTTCGAGCAGTTCGTCGACACCGCCAAGGTCCGCGACGCCATGCACCCCTGACGAAGCGGGTCAGCGCTCTGATCCGCCGGGGGTGACGAGATGGCGCTTGCACCGGTTGTCGGCCGTTGACCATCCGGCCGACCCGGTGCTACCCCCGACGCGGTGTGCCACGGGGGCCCTGCGCCGGGAACGAGTTATGGAGCCTGCTGTGTGACGCGGGGCCTGGCCACCACCCACGTCGGCAGCTGCATCGGCAGGATCATCCCACTCGGGATCGAGGGTTGCTGAAGCGCGGGGGAGTCCCGGTACGGCGGGGTGCCCAGAGTCAAGTTCCGCCGTTTCGTGCCGGTACGGATGGCCAGTCAGCTCGGCGACCTCCACCCCGAGCACCTCGGCGAGTTTCCCCATCACGCCCTTTATTCGTGTACGCACGAGACCTGCCATTTGGGTCAAGCTTTTCGGGAGGAATCGCGAATTAGTTGGTTACCGGGGCAATCGAGTCGGGCGGAGTTATCGTCGGTGGGGGCCTTGAGAGCCGTACGAGGAGATTCGGATGCCTGGTCTTGATCGCGAGGCGATGCAGGCAGCGATGTTACGCATCCAGAAGCTGTCCGACGACAGCTGGTGGGCCCTGCATGCCTCCTGCACGCTGATGGAAGCCGATACATGGGTTGGACCAAGCGGGAACCGCTTCGGGCATACCGTGCACAGCTGCCAGCGGGAGCTGCACGAGATGCTGGCCAAGGCCGTCACCATGGCGAAGGACGAGCTGGCGAGGGCGAAATGAGCTTCACCGGAGTCAAACTGCCGGAGTTCGACACCCTGGTCACACGGCACACGGCAGCCGCCATGCAAATCGAGGAGCTGGGCTCGCTCTTGTACGGGGAGCTCAACGGTGCGGGGCTGGACACCGCCCCGGCTGAGCGGATCAAGAAACTCGCGGCGCAGGTCGGCCAGGAAGCCGAAGACCTGCGCAAACGGCAGCGCATCGTCCGGGAGATGGAGCGGCTCAAGATCTCCATCGGGCCGCCCATAGCGACGGGAACCCTCATCGGGGTGCCGGACTCGCTCCCCGAGGCTCAAGGCTTACTCGACGGCACGGTCGCGGCCAAAGCGGCGAAGGCCGCAGCGGCCGGGGATAAGAATGCGTTGAAGCAGTTGCAGGCGTACGCGTCGAAGGCGCGGGATTCCGAGTTCGTCAAGGCGTTCCTCTCCCAGCTCGGCGCCAAGGGAGTGACGGAACTGCCCGCTGCGATCGCCGCTCAACTGCGCGCCGCCGCCTCGGCAGGTGACGCTGGTCAGACGTCCAAGGAAGCCCGGGAGGCGATGCGGTTACTCGCCTCGGCACTGGCCAAGGGCACCAACCCCCGCGATCCCGCCTACATGGGCGACGCCTTCCTCAACGATCTGGTGAAGCACGGACGCAGCGAGTTCAAGGTGAACGGCACGTCCTACTACGGATACCAGGCACAGGCGCTGATCTGGCGGGCCAGCGAGGGCAACCCGCCGTTCTCCGAGAAGTTCATGCAGGTGGTCGGCCGAGACGCCATCGTCTTCGAGAAGGAGAAGTTCGAGGACCGCTGGAAGGCGTCCAAGGACGCAATCGGGAGCGTTCTGGGCAGCAAACAGGTGCCCATGGCGGACCTCGCCACCGTGCTCGGCGTCACCGAATGGATGATTCCCAGGACGCCTTCGATGGGGCCGGCGAAGCAGCCTGTCGACGATTCACGAAAACGGCTCGGCTCGGCGGTCATCGACGACCTGTTCCATGCGGCGGCGAGCGACGCGAAGGCCTCACAGGCCCTGCTGAATCACACGCCTGCCGGCTGGAAGCAGTCGGTTCTGTCGTACATGCTGACCGATCGCCTCGCAGCATTTCACTTCCACGGCAACACCGACCCGTTCGCGCAGGCACTGCGGAAGGCACTGACCGGGAAAGACCCCGTGTCGCTGGCCTTGACCACAGAGGCAGTGAACGCCCTCAAGGAACACGCCAAGAAGGTCTTCGCAGCGGATAGCAGCGGGAAACTCTCCATTGCCGATCGGAAGCTGTTCGATCAGCTGAGTTTCCTCAGGCATCCCATGGGCAGCGCCATGGCGGCCCATATCGACAAGGTCTACGGCACATTCGAGACCAAGAGCGACGGCTTCCTTGGGCCCGACAAGCGACAGCTCGGCAAGGCCGACATGGATCGGTTGCTCGTACTGATCAGCGGCGACAGGGACGCCGCCACAGAACTTCAGGCTGCTGAAGCAGCACACATGCTCAAGACGATCAACGACTCCTTCAAGGCGAACGGCGGGAAACAGGTGGACTCTGCGCTACGTCCAGAGGCCAGAGTCTTCGGACACCTGGTGGAGGCCCGCAGGCTGGCCTTACTCGCCAACGCATGGAGCGATGAGCAGGCCAGAAAAGATGCGAAAGATACAATTAATGCCGCATTCGCCTTCTTAGTAGGACCGACCGGACAACTTGGCACCAAAGTGGCCGGAGAAATCGGCGGGAAGATCGGCGAGAAGGGCGCCGAGATAGGATTCGACAAACTTGCTGCATTGGCCGCCGAACGCTTGATCAAAGTAGGCGTCACCTCAGGCGAGGCCTTGAATACCGCCAACGACCAAAACGAGATGATCGTATGGCTGATGAAGAGCGGCATCGCCAGCGCGAAGATCGCTGCCGGGGATTGGTCTCGCGCAGCCATGAGGGCCGCCGAGAACACCCGCTTCGTCACTAGCGGCCATCCACCTACCATCAAGCCCATACAGGAAATTGTCGCTGATCCCGTGACCTATGATCACTTCATGAAATGGACGCTCCGATACACTGACATCGAAGAGATCACAAGCAACCTGCATAACACCATGAACACGGAAACGGACACCGTGCACGGCAATTTAGGAATCATCGAGTACTGACATGACGCTTCCAGCAGTCAGGCATGTCGCCGGCACCGTGGCCGGGCTATTCCTTGTCTTCGCGATGGCGACCGGTTGCACCGGAAACGCCTCGTCACCGCCACCGAGCCCGGGCAACAAGACCATCGCCAGCCCCGTCACCGACTCCTCGCCCTACTGGTGCGACTTCCTCCCACAGCAAGCGGTCCGCACGATCACCGGCCTCACGCTCCCGCTGGAGGAGAACAAGAGCGGGGTACCGGCAACCCACGGGATATGCACGCTCCGCAATGAATACACCCGGCTCTCCGTCGTATGGTCGGTGCGGGACGGCGACAGCACCATGAACCTCGCGCGCAAGAACTTCGGCAACCATCAACTGACCGCACTGCCGACGGATCTCGGCAAAGGGCTCATCGCGTACACCGGCCGCTCGCCACGCACCAACCCGTACTACACCATGATGCTGTTCCAATGCGGAGACCGACGACCGTGGATCAGCGTCGATCTGTCCGAGGTGGCCAAGGGACGCGACCCGGTGAGCGACTTGACGCAACTGCTCAGCATCGCCCGCACCCGGTACGGCGAACTCCACAAATGCACCCCGAAGCCGAACTGAGAGGGCGTTACGCGAGTTGATGTCCGCTTCGTCGCTTGCGCTGGATAGTGCAGGCTGGTCAGGGCAGGGTTCGCCGGGCTACGGGAGCGGTTGAGCGAACAAACCCGGCTCGTTCTCCACGA
>NZ_JBQQBQ010000125.1:0-12721 GCF_052245915.1 Nonomuraea sp. 10N515B | reverse complement strand
CCCTGGTCCGCGCCGGGGCCACGTTCGTCAAGGGCAAGCTCGTCGAGCGGCCCGAGGAATCACCGACGATCGGGGGTAAGTCGAAAGCTGCTTAAGAAACTTGATCCACAGGTCTTGACGATTGCTCCTGCCGCGGCTCTTGGAACGCTAACCGTGATTCTCCTACTGACGAGCCTCGTCCTACGGTCGTCTGCCTTACCACCAGCGGTCAACGCTTACCAGCGGCAGTACCTTTTCCTACTGGTAGTCGTTGTGCTCGTGCTTGGTGTCGCTGGCGTCGTGGTCGCCAGGCAACTGCGTTCTCGTCCACGACTTCCTAGCCCACAGCTCCGCTCCGGGATCAACCGTTGGGTGTTCGTAGCAGCCGTGCTCCTCAGCGTCGTCTTCTTCGCAGGTGCGATATGGGGAAGGAGCACTGATTCTGCGTCGGAGCCTGCTCCGGGTCCTACCGTTACGGTGACGGCCACGCCTCGCCTTCCACCCTCGACGGCACAACCCTCGGCGGCAGAAGAGACGAACGTGGCGAAGCCGACCGACTGGGTATCTTCGGTGAGCGCCGCCGTCGCAGCACTCGCCGGAGTCCTGGCTGCGGTCGGCGGCATCATGGCCGCACGGGGAGCGACACTTTCTGGCCAAGCGGCCATGATCATGGTCCAAAGGTCGCGGAAGCCTGAGTCGACGTCCCGCCAGGACTTGCCCTAGCAGTACAAACTGTTCCCGCCTTCATCCCGGCGCTACGTCCCTTCAGCGCGAGGGCCATTGTTCAGTCGCTTGGTGGCGGCTCAACTCGTTGAGCCGTGTCTGGAGCTGGTCGACGGCGACGGCCAGGACCGCGTTCTCGTACGTCAGCTCATCGATCCGCCTGCGCAGCACCGCCACCACGGCGTGCGGATCCACGTGCACGTCCATGTGCGGGTTCTCGGTCACGCGCCCCCCAACAGATGCCGGTCGATCTCCAGCCAAGTCGTGGCCACCCGCACCGGATCGACTCGGACCCGGTCGCGCAGCACCTGCAGCGGATCGGTCGCCGCTCGCGCGGACCGGCCGGTAGCGGCGGCGGGCGCGTCGGTGAGGACCTGGCCGTACCTGTCCCGGCAGGCCGCGATTTGCTCCTGCAGCCGGGCCCGCGCCGAGCCCGCATCTCCTTCCAGCCTGACCTGCGCGTCGGGGTCTCCCTCCCGTCCCCTAAGGACCGCCTTGCGTCCGGGCGCCCCGATGACATCGCCGCCCCCGCACCACCTTCACCAGCACGGTCTTTCTGGTCGCCTCGGTGGATCGGTTTCGGGTCTGTCCGTTCCGCGCCATGGAACGGAACGTCACGCCCTCCTGATGAAAGCCACTCTTACAGGAGGTACCTCATGCGTAAGCACATACTCGCGATCCTGGCCTCGGCAGCCGCCGTGGCGGCACTGACGGCCGCCGCGCCAGCGCAGGCCGGCTCTGCACACGCAGTAACGGTCCTGGGCGGCGGCCAGTCCGCGGTCGGAACCCTCACACTCGGCCAAAACCAGTCCCTAGGTGGCACCAACTGGAACTTCACCGAGTCCAACCGCAACCTCTCCTCCACCGGCAGCGAAGACCGGGCCAGCTCCATTCGCGTAACCGGCAACTCTGCCTGGGTCGTCTACCAGCACGACAACAACGGTGGCCGCGCCTACTGCATCCTCCCAGGCCAGGCCATCAACGACCTGCACCACACGTGGTGGCAGTTCGGCGACACCATCTCCTCGGTCCAGAGGCTCATCGGCCCGAACTGCTTCAACTTCCCGATGTTCCTGAGCACGACCCTCTGACAAACGACGGAAACATCACCTGGCGGCGCACCAAACACATACAAAGCTAACCCGCAGCTGGCCGCGCCCCACGGTTACATCGCCGCGCCCGCACCTCTCGCTCCACCACCAGAAGCCGATCAAGGCGCACCACGCGCCGGCCGCTCCCGTCCAACCGCGTCGTGACCCGGCCAGCCGCATCCGGCACGAACCACCCCTCCCCCACCCACCGCCGAACCGACCCCACCGACACACCACACCGGCCCGCGGCCTCAACAAGATCAACCCACACGCCACCAGCATGAAGCACAAAAGGCGACGCCAAATGCAGGAGGGTGCGTGGCCGGCGGCGAGGGGGTGGGGGTGGCGAGACGGACACGCGAAAGCCGCGCGGCCAGCAACCGCGCGGCTTCCGTGTCGGCGCTAGTCCAAGTAGCGCTTCATCCGCTGCTCGGCACGCTGGCGGGCGATACCCGCGCGGCGCGCGTTGAGACGCGACATGGTGCCCACGATCGCGGCCAAGTCGGACGGCAACGCCTCGGGATCCTCGCACATCGACACGAACTCCAAGTAGACCGTGAGCGCGGCGACGGCCACGTCACGCGCGTACACGTCGGGGATGGCCAGCGCCTGGACCACGACGCCCCGGAAGTTCTCGGCCTCGCGCGGGGTGCGGATACGCCGCACGGCGACCATCACCTGCCTCCAGCTTTGGGCAGACCGGCCGCGTCGTCGGCGGCCTCGAACATCTCGTCGGCGTAGTGCACGTACAGGGTGCGTGGCCAGCCCGGTCTCGTCGACCTGGTCGGCGCGCCGCTGGATCAGCAGGAACCGGCCGTCGCTCGGCTCGGTCCATGTCTGGCCGTCTTCCGATCATTCGACGGCGACCTCGACCGGCCCGCCGAGCAGCTCCGCGTTCAGGGCCGCGTGTTGTAGGACAGCTTCAGTGCGAGCACGTCCAGGAACGGGCACGCGATCTCCACGCTCAACGGGGTCGGCAGCACCCCCAGACGACCCGCATGGGGCCCGTACGCGGCGAGACGTAAGTCGAGCATGAGAGGGGCCTCCTCTCATGCGCGGCTATGAAGTGTGAACGTCGGCGCGGCGTTTGTGCTCTTCTGCTTGTGCTCTCCAGCGGCGGCCAGCGACGGTCCAGACACGAGCAGGGGCCCGAACGCGATGTCCTGGCCCCTGCTCGTCGCGCCGCTCAGGTCATGAAGACGCCTGTAGAAGCCACGACGCTAGCGCCCCCGATCGCGCGGAAAGACTCCTCCTGCCGGGAGAGTCTTTCCGCTGCGAGGCGTCGAGGGTCAGCCGCAATGCTCCCAGGGGCTCTCCCACCACTGGTCGCCGTAGGAACCGCCCCACATGATGCACTTGCCCGGCGCATAGGCCTTGACCGGTCCGGCGTAATAGCGGTAGTAATTCGCGTCGACCTGCCCCGGCGAGCCGTACGCCTGCACCATCGCACGCACCCAGGCAGTATTGCCCCTCGCTCCCGTCTTCCATGTCACCACGCAGTTGGTGCTGCCGTTGTAGAGCAGGTAGGTGGTGGCGCTGGAGCCGAAGGCGTGGCTGTCGATCACATGGTAGCTGCCGCCGCCGCAGGCCTCGATGGGCGAGGACGCCGCCATGGCCGGACCGCTCAAAGTGGCGGAGGCTGCCAGCGTGGCCGCCATGCCGAGAGCGAGGGCCGCACTTCGCTTGATATTGCCCACTTGGGGGTGCCTCCTCATTATCTTCACAGTGGTGATCACAATAGGGGCAACGCCATACGGCGCCGAGCGATCAGCACGTGAACACCTGTCACCGATCCAGAGGGCGACCGTGGACGCTGGCACGCTGACGTCCGCAGGGGACTGCCAGGCGGAGGCCGGCCTATTTGGCTCGAAAGCGGCGAGAAGCGCCGTCGAGGGGCCGAACGTGTGGATCGGCTCGGGGTACGGCTGGCCAACGTCGTACTGCTCGGGGTCGAGGCTGCCTTGTGGGTCGAGGCGTATGCCGCACCGGTCGCACGCCGCCCAGCGGGCCGCATCAAGGCCGGGCTTGTGCGGGCCGTACCCGTTGACCACCGGCCGGTGACCGGATCCGGCACCACGGCATGAGCAGGGGCACCTCGTGCAGCCGGAAACCGCGGTGGCGCGAGTATGCCGCGCTCGCGGCCGTCCCGCTTGAGGTAGTCGATCGAATGCCACCACATGAAGAGATCTCCGAGACGGCCGATTGCGTGAAAGTCGGCGCCGGTTCGTGACCCGCGTGCTGCGGCGCCCGCACGCAACTCCGCGAATCCCCAACTACCAGCCCGAACTATCACTAAAGTGATCAAGTCAAAGATCAAGGAGGAAGCGCATGAACCGAACGAATGCCCTACGGGTCGGCCGCTCGGCGCTGGTGGTGGCGCTGGCGGGCGGGCTCGTGCCGGTCGCCGTCGCGCCCGCCGCGTTCGCCGCCCGGAAGGCGACGCTGGGACCGTACGGGTACGGCAACCTGAAGCTCGGCATGAGCGCCGCGAAGGCCAAGACGACCGGGAGAATCGTCCGCAAATCAGTCGGGGACCACGCTAGATGCACGGGCTGGGACCTGAAGGAGAACCCGTACCCCAACTACCGGGTGGGGATGTACATCTCCAGGAAGTACGGCGTGACCATGATCGTCGCGCCTTCTGGTCTCAAGACGCCCCAGGGCATCGGCATCGGCTCCACCAGGGCACAGCTGAAGGCCGTCTACCCTGACCTGCGGCGTGGTCCGGGCGGCTATCCCACCGCCGGCGTGCCGGGCAACAAGAAGGCGCTCTACCTCTTCTACGTGTCCTACAAGGCCAACCAGGTCGCCGGGATGACGTTGGTTCTCGCCAAGCACGACTGCCGCAAGTACTAGTGCCCCCGCATGGCCTCGGCGAGGTAACCGCTCCGGAGCTGGTCAAAGGGCATCCGAAAGGCCCTGGACTGGGGAACATCCAGGCCCTGCTGGTGATCAAGCATCTGAGACGTGATCGATTCAGAGGGTACCCGAGGTATGGGGGATGTCGCGTTCGCGCGGAGAGGCGCTTTCAGCGCGTCGTCTGAACCGTACGCGCGGTAGGAAATCCGATGTACCTATATGAATCCCAGACTGATCATGAGGGTACACACGGTTGTCAAGCCATGGCAAGCGGCGCACTCGACTCCGTGACCAGCGCCAACGCCAACATACCCGCAGTGGTGTATGACCGCCGCAGAGGAGGTGTGTGTCGCGCTATGGATTCTCCTGCTGCTGGTCACATGGCGTTGAGTCAGTAAGCCACCAAAGGGCGACGCCAAATGCAGGCGCGAGCCGTTGGGCGAGTGCTCGCCCGGCATCGGTCAAGTCGCCGATGCCGTCGAGCAGGGACAGGCATCCGCGGCCGTAGTGGACCAGGTAGCGGATGTGGTCAGCGGCGTGTTGCAGGTCGGCCCCGGCCGGGTCGATCCGGTGCAGGCGGACCAGTGCCGCCGCGACGTGCGCGGCGCCCAGAACCTCGCTGGGCGTGCGGTCCGCTGTTCCCGAGGGGAGGACAAGCTGTTCGGCGCCCTCCCGGGCCAGTCGCCACGCTTCTTGAATCATGTAAAGCCACTGGTGGCACAGCTCGTGTGTCACCTGCCGCGAATCCGTACAACTCACGTGCGCGTTGGTCAGGCCGATGAGGCGGCGCCGGGTGAAGTCGGCGTGCTGCTGCACGATGTCGCAGGAGGGGTGTTCACGAGTAGGGCCGGCCTGGGCGCAAGGGGGGTTGAGAAGATCGCTTCCCGTAAAGAGAATGATCGCTTCCCGCGTACGCAGCTCGGGCGCTGACCGTTCAGGGGTCAGCGCGTCGCGTCGGGCCTGCGGACCGTCACGTAGGGATGCGGCTGTTCCAGCCACTCGCCGGTCAGCCGCGCCCCGGTAGTGCGGTCGATGACTGCGAGGCAGGCGGCCCTCCAGTCGTAGTCGGCGCGGTCATCGAGGTCGTCCTCATCCTCTTCCTCGTCTTCGTCGGGGTTCTCGGACGCGGGCGCGGCGAAGAAGTCCGTCATCGCCTGCAGCTCGGGCCATCGAGTCAGGCCGGCATGGTGTTCCTGCCGCCCGGGGAATAGCGCGTCGATCGCCAGGACGTGCTCGCCTCCGGCCGCGAAGCTCAGCAGATTGTTGGCATTGACGTTCCACCAGACGCTGTAGACGCGCGCTCCCTCACTGAGCCGCCGGAGCACGGCGGGGCTTGCCACGAGGTAGTCCCACTCGAAGAGAACGGTGGCCGAGCCGAACCCGTCGACGAACAGGGGGTAGGCGTCGCGTTCGGGTGGCCCGACGGCGTCGAGCGTCGCCGGCTCGTGCAGCCGATAGGGCGTGTTCCCGGCGAGCCGGGCGGCGACCTGGTCCAAAGTGAGCGCCCGCCCATCGTCGGGCACCACCGCCGTCCAGCACATGCCTACGCCGAGCCACTGCGTGCTGTTCATCAGTCGCCGGTAGTGCTCGCGCAGGTCGGGGGCCGTCCGGCGTTCAAGCAGGGCCCCTTTGCTTGGCGGGAACGGACGTCGAGATCATCCCAGAGGCGCGGCGGAACCGGCCAGACCACCCGCGCCCAGCTTTCCGCTGACTCTTCGGGGTTCGGTAAGGGATCTTGCAGTCTTGGGGGTCAGCGATGCCATTGCCGCCTACAGTGTGGAGTTGCAGCTATGCGTTAAGTGCCCGTGTACAAACTGATCGTCAGGTCGATTTGGGAGATGTGGATCGTGCGAGTCGTCGTCCCATGAGGATGATCATCGCCCACAAGACCATGGCCTCGTGGTGCTCGGATAACCGCTCATAGTCCCGCACGCATCGCCTGCGCGGACGAGCTTGCCGGCGTAGGCGCTGTCGGCCCAGATGAGCGTGATCCGCTCGTACCAGTCGTGCAGACGCGCCAGTGCGGGCTTGGCGCCGTCGCGGTCCTGGACGCCGGCGGCGGTGACGATGACGACCAGCAGCAGGCTCAGGGTGTCCACGATGACGTGCCGCTCGGTGCCCTGCACCTGATAATTGGCCGCGTCATATCCGCGCGAGCCGGCGGCGACGGTCTCGGCGGCCCGCAGCGACTGCGAATCGATGATCCCCGCGCTGGGCTCCGGCTCGCGACCGTCGGCTTATCCGGACCTGTTCGCGCAGGTCATTGTGGAAAGCATAGAGATCATCGTCCTGCCAGCAGCGAGTGAAGATCGCATGGACGGTGCGCCAGGGCACCAGGAAGTCGGCGGGCAGATTGCGCCACTTGCAGCCGTTGTCGACCACGTACCGGATGGCATCCATGATCAGGCGGCGGCAGTACTTCTCGGGTCGTTCGCCGTTGCCGGTCAGCCAGGCCGGCCAGGGCATCAACGGCTTGATGACCTGCCATTCCTCGTCACTCATGTCGGTGGTGTAGCGGGGCGCCCGGATCGGGTGATCGGCTCCGCGGCGGTACCGGCAGGCCACGCATGAGCAGGCAGTTTCATCGTTACGGGAGACAGCGACAGGCGCGGTGGCGTACAACGGCGGCAGACCTTCCGGTTGGTGACGTGGCTTCGATAACCACCGTTGCTATCGGAAGGTCGCTCTATGTCGCAGAAGATTCGCGCTACGTCACACTTTCGCCCGATGTCAGCACCACGCAGCAAGCGCAGGGATCAGTTTGTACACGGGGGCACTTTGTAAGCCGTCTGGTCCATATCCGCCTGTCTTTCGGCCTGTACTACGGCGAGCCCCAGATTGCGCACCCTGTTAGAGTGTGCCACTATCGAAACCAGTCGTTCCGGAACCGGTCGTTCCATAAAGGAGATCGATGTGGCTGTCACCTTTCCCGCAAACGCGGCTAGCGCCGCTGTTCCCGCACTGCGCCCGGTCATGTGGGCCGGTCGAATCACCGCTTTCCTCGGCGGGTTGCACCTGGTCATTACGACCGTCATGAGCATGGGCCACGTCCCAGCCTGGTTCACCGGGCAGCTGTGGTTGCCCACGAACGGCCTGGCCAATCTCACGCCGGGGCAGGGCGCCTTCTGGCTGACCATCGGCTCCTTCGGGCTCCCGCTGCTCACCCTGGGGTTGCTGGTCGGCTGGCTGGGCCGCCGGGGAACGGTTCCGCCCACGTTCGTCGCCTGGATGCTCGGCGGCTGGGGCACGCTCGGCGCGGCGCTGCTCGAGCCGACACCGTTCATCCTCACCTGGGTGCCCGCCGTCATGCTCCTGCGCGCCGCCAGGAAGTCCGCATGAGCACGACCCTGATCACCGACGTCCGCATCTTCGACGGCGAGCAGGTCATCCCCAGAGCCAGCGTCCTTGTGCGCGACGGACTCATCGAAGCCGTCACGACCGGCCCGCTGACCGGCGGGGAGGTGATCGACGGGACCGGCCACACGCTGCTGCCCGGCCTGATCGACGCCCACACGCACGCCTTTCCCGGCAGCCTGGCACAAGCGCTGCGCTTCGGCGTCACCACCGAACTCGATATGTTCTCCGTACCTCATCTGTTCGCCGGCGTGCGACGGGAAGCCCGGGACCGCGACGACGTCGCCGACGTGCGCAGCGCCAGTGTCGGCGCCAACGCGCCCGGCGGTCATCCCGGCCAGTTCATGGGCGAGATCTTCGGCGAGCTGCCGGCCGTACGGGGCGCCGATGATGCCAAGGCGTTCGTGGCCGACAGGGTCGCCGACGGTGCCGACTACCTCAAGATCCTCATCGAGGACGGGGCCGGCATGAGCGCTTCCCTGCCCACCCTGGAACCACGCACGGTCAACGCCCTGGTCGCCGCCGCCCGCGATGCCGGGCTGAGCATCATCGCGCACGTCACCACCCGCGCCGCCGCCGATATCGCGCTGGATGCGGGCGTGGATGGCCTGGCGCACCTGTTCTTCGAGCCCTGTCCCGATCCGGAGGTCTTCGCCCGCAAGGCCGCCGGCCACGGGGTGTTCGTCACCGCCACCCTCGCGCTGATCGAGGCGGTCACCGCGCAGAGCGGCCTCGAGCTGGCCGACGACGACCGCATCGGCCGACGCCTGGCCCCTGCGACCCGCGCCGCACTCGGCCGCGGCCTGCCGGTGGGCCCGCCACCCTCGGTGAGAGTGCTGGACAACGTGCTGCAGGTCATCCAGGCACTGCACCAAACCGGAGTGCCGCTACTGGCAGGCACGGACGCCAACGACGGCCCGCACGGCGCATTCCCCGTCGTCCACGGCGCCAGCATCCACCGGGAGTTGGTCCTGCTGGTCCGGGCCGGTCTCACTCCCCCCCAAGCGCTCGCCGCGGCTACCAGCGTCCCCGCTCACCACTTCGGTCTGACCGACCGCGGCTGCATTGCCCCAGGGCTGCGGGCGGACCTGCTCCTCGTCGCCGGCGACCCGACCACCGACATCACCGACACCCGCTCCATCGCCGCGATCTGGCGCCGCGGGGTTCGGCTGGGGAGCGTCTGATCATGGACACACCACGCACTGGACGTCCCCGTGACGAACGCGTCGACACGGCCATCCTGGCCGCGACCAGGGACGTCCTGGTCGAGACCGGGTACGCCGGCCTCACCATGGACGCCGTGGCCGCCCAAGCCGGTGCCGGAAAGGCCGCCATCTACCGCCGCTACGCCACCAAGCAGGAACTGGTCTACGCCGCCACCGTGCACGACCTGGACCTGCAGATTCCGCCCGACACCGGTTCGCTGACCACAGACTTGAAGGCGCTGATCGACGACATTCTCGCCACCATGGGCAGCCCTACCGCGCTGGGCTCGGTGCTCGGCCTGATGGCCGACGTCGGCGCCGACCCCGCGTTGACCGCCCGCTTCCAACAGACATTCGTGGCCCGCCAGCAGGAGTGCATCACCGCCGTCCTGGACCGCGCCGTCCACCGGGGAGAGCTCCAGGACAAGCCCGATCTCGACAGGGTCCACGCCCTGCTGGCCGGGCCGGTGTTCGTCTGGCTGTTCATACTCCGCAGAGATGAGCGAGACATCTTCGCCCACGACCTCGCAACCAGCCTGGCCCGCGCGGTGACCAAGTGATCACGAGTCAGAGGAATCTCCTGCACCACCACCTCCAGTTCCAGAGATCGCCGTAGGGGCAGCCACGATCTGGGGGTTGCGCGTGCGGCAGTCGAGCTGTACCGCACCGGCTGGTTCCCGTTGCTGGTTTTCTCCGGCGCGACCAGCTCCACCACTGCGGCACGCTTCCCTCGCGGGGAGGCCGTTCACTACCGCGAGCACGCGCTGGAACTTGGCATGCCTGATGAGGCGATCTTGCTGGAGCCGAACGCCACCAACACCGGCCAGAACATCAGCTTGTCGCGGGACGTCCTGGCTGATGCGGGACACCACCCTGCGTCCGTCCTGCTGATCTCCAAGCCATATATGGAGTGCCGGGCCTACGCCACCGCGCGCAAGGTGTGGCCAGAGGTCGAGGTGGTTTGCGCCTCAGAGCCGCTGGAGCTGGACGGCTACGTCAGCTCGATCGGCGATCCGAAGTTGGTCATCGACATGCTCGTCGGTGACCTCCAGCGCGTGATCGAGTACCCCAAGCTCGGCTACGCCATCGAGCAGCCCGTCCCAGGAGAGGTTCATGACGCCTACCAGGCTCTTCTCCGCGCAGGATTCGACAGCAGACTCCTCACGCCCTGAGCCGCTGTACGGCGAGGTGTGCGCGATCCACCAGCCCAACCTGTTCCCTCGGCTCGCCACCTTGGCCAAGCTGTTCGCCGCCGACTACTGAATCGTGCTGGACGACGTGCAGTTCGCCCGGCGCGACTATCAGCACCGCACGCGCCTCGCCTCGCTCGACAGCTCTGGGCAGACGCGGTGGCTCTCGATCGCCACCCATCTGCCGCACGGCCGTGCCACCTCCATCCGCGGAGCACGTCTGGCCGATCCCGCCCGCTGCCGACGCCGCGTCGCGCAGCTCCTTGCCGACCACTACCGGCACAGCGCTTACTGGCCAGCGTTCAAGCGGCGGCTCGAGCCGGTGCTCGCCGAGTTCGAGAGGACGGACCGGCTGGCGGACGTGGCCGAGCTGTCCACGCGTCTGCTGCTGGAGGAGGTCGGGTGGGCAGGGCGAATCCTCCATAGCAGCGACCTGCTCGCCCGCGGCGGACGGTCACAGCGGCTCGCGGACCTCGCCTGGCTGACCGGCGCGACGACATACCTGTGCGGGACCGGTGGCATGCGATACCTGGAGCCCGCCGCCTTCCGGGTCCACTCGATCGAGGTCCTGCCATTCGAGACTCCCGCACTGGGCGTCTGGGAATCCGCCCGTGAGGTGAGCGCCTTACAAGCGCTGACGCTCGTTGGACCATGTTCCCTGAGCGGGATTTAGAGGCTTTGCGTGAACGCCTTCAAGAGGACAGTCCGAGACTTGGCCTCTAGCCCCTATCGGCTCGCTCACTGGCCACAAATATTGATCAACGCTGGGCCAGCGATGCCTGACAAAACGCCATCATTAGGTCGGGCGGCGTAGGCCCTCGGCCAGCGCGATCCGAGCCAGTGCCCCCACCGTGACGCCGAAGGAGCGGCGATCTCCGCGACCGGACGGTCCCGGTCGGGGTAAGCGACGCGCAGTTCCGCCAGCTGCTCCTCCGTCAGCGTGTGGTGCTGCGACCGGCGCGCTGTGTTCTCCGGCCGCCACACCCTTCTCCTGCTGGCGTAGGCGACGATGGTTCCGACACTCACGTTGACGTCGGCAGCGATCTCGGCGACCGGGTCACCGGCCGCGTACCGCTTCAGGAACGCCTCGATCTCCTGCGGGGTGAGTGGCTCGCCCAGCTCGTCACTCATGCCCGGGATCATACGTAGCGGCTGGCCGGACCGTAGAGGTTGGCCACTGGCCGTCGAGTCACGCGGCGCGCCCCGAGGGCCAGTGTGCGTGAATGTGCAATGACGGTGCGCTCGGCGACAATGACATGCCCCCCGACGTGACGGATCGTGGCATTACGTGTTCGCGCATCCGAATCGAAACGAAGGGGGAAAGGATGAATGCGCTTGCCCGCAAGGCGATGGCGGTGAGTGCCGCAGCACTTGTGGCGGTTGCGCCGTTCACTGTCTCGCCGAGCCCGGCCGGCGCCTCAGAACAGGCCTGTGGCGCCAACCTTCCCGCCAACCCTAAGCGCTACTTCTATGCTGAGGGGAACTGTGCAATCTTCGGACGTCCCGGTCTCTGGCGCACGTTCACCTGGAGGGTGTTCGGCAATCGCAACGCAGTCCTCCAGGTGCAGACCTACAACACCCGCGGTCAGCCGTACTGGGTAAACTGCGGGTCGTGGCATGGAGGACGCTGCCGCGTTCCGATCGGGGACAACCTCTTCAAGCCCGATTTCCGGGCCTGGAACTGGGCTGGGTTCTCCCACATCTACGTCAGTTACTAACCGAGCCGGAGCCTGTTCGCAGGCACGCAAGGCCTTAAGGTCTCCACAGCACAGTGATCAAAGATCACTTGTGGGGATGGACGATGCCTTCTCATGAGCTGGGCGATCAGGGTTCGAGACCCATCATCGCGAGGGTGGCCGGGCCTTTTGCCTATTACGGCTACCGCGAGGTTACTCTTCGCCCAGGCGGGCGTCGACGCCGGAACGTCGCACGAGGGACCTCCAGAAACGGGGAAGAGGGGCACAAGAAAGGGCGCGAGCCGTGAAAAGGGGATACGGCCCGCGCCTGGGGTGAACAGCTGCACCTTGACGTCGGCGACGGCCGCCTTCGAGAACGCCGGTTCACACAGAAACCTCGGTATCGACCGCGCCAGGATGGATAACGGCGCACCGGCTATCCAGGCGAACCCAGCCGGCCACGCCAATCAGGATTGGCTGGTCGTTGTCAAACGATCGTTCCCGAAGCGTCACTTTGCACTGAGAGGGCGTTACGCGAGTTGATGTCCGCTTCGTCGCTTGCGCTGGATAGTGCAGGCTGGTCAGGGCAGGGTTCGCCGGGCTACGGGAGCGGTTGAGCGAACAAACCCGGCTCGTTCTCCACG
>NZ_JBQQBQ010000124.1:0-12791 GCF_052245915.1 Nonomuraea sp. 10N515B | reverse complement strand
CGTGCTTCCTCCAAACTCACCGGACCCTGCTGACAGGACAACTCCATGAGCTCGTCGACGACACCGTCCACATCGAATCTCCGCTGGTCACAGCCATGATCGAAATCGAAGCTAAAGATAAGCTTCGCGCTGATGCTCAAGTTCCACCAGCTGCATGGCCGCTTCCCCCGCGGTCGGGCCGAACTGCCCGACGACGCGGTGGCGCCTGACTCCCTTTCGGGGCGTCCGGGCACGGGAGTCAGGGTCCCTATCACGGGCGTTGGCCACCGGCCAGTGAGCCCCCGCGCGGACACTGGACCGTTCGTGAGCAGGTTATCTGCTTATACCGCGACTGAGCTGGTAACGGTCGGCCCGGTGTCCGCGGCGGCGGGCTTCACGCCGTAGGACTTGCACGGATACCTACTGTCGAAGGTCCTGTCGAAGGTCGGTCGTCGCGGGACCGGCTGGGACGACGGGGGTTCGAGGCCATGTCCAGGCGGAGCGCAGGATGAAGGCCAGGAGCAGCACCTCGATTCCGATGGAGAGGCCGTAGAAGGGGGCCCAGTCCCAGGACTCCCCTACCGCGTTGAACACCGAGAAGGGGGATGTAGAGCGATGCAACGACGAGGTTCGTGGCGCGGTTCACCCGGGCGGGCAGCGTGATGGAGAGCATCACCATCAGGGCCGGGATCCCAATGAGCGCGAGGAAAATGGTCAACAATGTCCCGCTGATGTCGAACTCAAAGATGACGCCACCCCGGATTTCGTCGATGGCGCCGGGCTTGTAGAGGTGGAAGTAGTCGACGTAGATGTAGAAGAACATGGAGCTGGTCCATGCGGCGGCGAGCTTGGCCTGCACGGGGATCGGCGGGTTGTCGAGCAGGTTCGGGGTTTTCGTTCGGATGGTCATCGGTTCTTCTTTCGAGAGGAGCGGTCCGTCCGCTGGAGTGGCGGCAGGTTTGGGCGTGCATACGCACGGGTGGTCGAGATCGAGGCTGTGGCTGCCATCCCCGGGCGGCCCTCCACGGGGTCCTCGCCCGCGTGCGCGACCTCGGCACCGCCCTCATCTCGGTCATGACCGGACGAGGCGCACGCCGGTCGCGAGCAGCCAGACGAGCCAGGCGACGAACCCTAGGAGCCCGACGAAGATCAGCGGCGAGCCGCCGGCGATCGCGAGGTTGCCCAGCCCCGCAGCGAGCAGCAGGCTCCCGCCCACCATGCCCAGCAGGCGCTGCCAAGCCGGAGTTAGCCCGCTCGCGTGCGCGGCGAGGGTCGAGCCGATGCAGGTGGTGCCAAGCATCGGCAGCGCCAGCGCGAACGCCGCCGCGTGAATCTGCCAGACGAGCCCGAACGCGGGCGTCGGCTCGGCGAGGCCGCCGGCGGAGAGCGCGAGCCCGATCTGCAGGACGTTGACAAGCACGAAGATGGCCGACAGCGTCGCGCCAGCGGCCACGGCGAGGCGCGCCCAGTCGGCGCCCGCTCCGCCCCGCCGCTCCACGAGGCCGTGCAGGCCCGTCACGAACACGAGCAGCAGCGGCAGGTACAGGGCTACCAGGCCGGACACGATCGCGACCGCGTCGCGGTTGGCCGCGTAGTAGGCCAGCACTTCGTCGATCGGAGCGCCGTAGGACAGCGCGCCCGTTACCGCAAACAACACGTTCTCGATCATCACCAACACCGCGAACGCGATCGCTGCGGCGCCGACGAGCCGGCCTCGAACGAACCAACTGCGGGCTGGCGTGGTGGCGGTGTCCTTCGGGGATCTCATCTCTTACTCCTTCGTTACGGTCGGATGACCGGCGGGTTGTCGAGCAGGTTCGGGGTTTTCGTTCGGATGGTCATCGGTTCTTCTTTCGAGAGGAGCGGGCCCTCCGCCAGAGTGGCGGCAGGTCTGGGCGTACGCACGGGTTGGATCGTTCTCGTCGGTCCGGTCGTCAGATGGTCACGACGACCTTCCCTCTGGTGTGGCCGGCCGCGACGTAGCGGAGGGCGTCGGCTGCTTCGTCGAGGGGTACGTGCGGTCGATGACGGGCGTGACCTGCCCGGCCGTGAGCAGGTCGGCCAGGGTGAGCAGGTCCTGACGCTTCCCGACCGACGTGAAGGGCTTCAGCCGCTGACGGGTGAACCCGGACAGCACGCGCGCTTTGACGATCCGACCGAGGGGACCGAGCCAGCGGCCGCCGCGTCCGCTGTTGGGGATGAGGGTGCCGGTGGGCGTCAGCGCTCGGCGGGCAGCCGCCAGGGGCTGGGCTTCCACGTTGTCGAGGATGACGTCGTAGCGCTTGTCGGTGCGGGTGAAGTCGGTCTCCGTGTAGTCGACGACGTGGTCGGCACCGAGCGACCGGACCAGGTCGACGTTGCGGGTGCTGCACACACCTGTCACCTCGGCGCCGAACGCCTTGGCGATCTGTACGGCGAAGGAGCCCACGCCGCCCGACGTGCCCGTGACCAGCACCGTCTGGCCCGGTTGAACGTTCGCGATCTCGTGCAATGCCTGCAATGCCGTCATGGCCGACGTGGGCACCGCTGCCGCGTCCGCGACCGACAGGTTGGCAGGCACGGAGACGAGGTAGTCCGCCGGGACGCAGGCGTACTCCGCGAGCGTTCCAGCGGTGCTCTGGCCGAACACCTCGTCGCCGGGGCGGAGAGTGGTGACATCGTTCCCGACCGCTGCCACCACGCCGGCGAGGTCCCTGCCGGGGATGCCGTGGCGGGGCCGGCGGAGCCCGAACACCAGGCGCACCACGTACGGCTCACCGGTCATGACGAAGTAGTCGCCAGGATGCACCGAGGCTGCGCCGACCTGGACGAGCACATCGCCTCGACCGGGCAGCGGTAGCCCGACCTCGGACGACTTAAGCACTGAGGGCGGGCCGTAGCGGCGCTGGACGGCGGCCCGCATCATCGCCGCCTCGGCCCGACTCGCCCCCCGCACTAGGCCTGCTCCGGCATTCGATCGCTGTTCGATTCCCACAGAAGCCTCCTCATGTCCGAGCGGCGACTCTCGCTGACTCGTACATTGTACGTCGTACGCTGTACTATGGACGTACGCTGTACTATTGTCAAGCCGTCGAGTGAGCGAGGAGACCCGTGTCTGCGAGGGAACAACGCCAGATCGCGTCAGACGCGGGGCTGAGCAAGCAGCGGGTGGTGGTCGAGGCGATCCGGCTCGCCGACCGCGAGGGGGTCCACGGGCTGAGCATGCGCCAGCTGGCTCGCGCGCTCGGCGCGGGCGCGATGTCGCTCTACCACTACGTGGCGAGCAAGGAGGAGTTGCTGGACGCCATGGTCGACGTCGTGTTCGAGGAGATCGAGCTCCCGCCCGAAGACACCGACTGGCAGTCGGCGATGCGACGTCGGGCGGTATCCGCCCGACAGGTTCTCGCACGCCACCCGTGGGCGATCGGCCTGATGGAGTCGCGGACATCGCCGGGGCCCGCGAACCTCCGCCACCGCGAAGCGGTCACCGCCTGCCTGCGAAGGGCGGGCTTCCCGGTCCTGACGGCGACGCACGCCAACTGGTTGCTCGACAGCTATGTCTACGGTTACGCCCTGCAGGAAGCCAGCCTCCCGTTCGACAGCGCCGACGAGCTCGCGGACATGGCCGAGGACGTCTACCTGCCCCAGCTTCCTCCTGACGAGTTCCCCTACCTCAACGAGTCCGCCGCGGCGCTCGCTGCTGCCGGCTACGACCCGGCGGAGGAGTTCATCTTCGGCCTCGACCTCGTCCTAGCCGCCCTCGAGCCCCTGAGAGCCTCCGCATAGCGACGCTCACGGACCGTCGCGCAGCCCTCTGCACCGCAGCTCCGATCCATAACCGCCGTGTTGTAGTGGGGCTCGTAGCGGCCGTGCGTCTGGGGTGCCTACGTGACTTCGTCGATTGCGGCCTGTCGTTAAGGAAGGTATACCCGAACACGTTGAGCCTGGTCAGTGAGGTCTTCGTCGCCTACTTAGGGGTGCCACCGGAATACGGCAGAAACGGGCCGCGCTGTTGATCACTGATCGTTAGACTCCTGGGGTTCGCGCTGGTTGGTGATGGTTTGCGGGGGTTCGGGTGGCGTCGATCGATCGGACGGCGTACCCGAGGTTCGCGCGGGCGGTGTCAACGCGGGAGTTGGCGGAGGTGTTCACCCCGTCGGCTGTCGAGGTGGAGTGGGCTCGCGGTAAGACGCAGGATGATCAGCATCTGCTGGCGCTGTTAGTGTGGTTGAAGGCCTACCAGCGGCTGGGCTATTTCCCGAAGCTCAAGGACGTTCCTGCGGTGGTCTCCGAGCACATCCGGTCGGTGATCGGTCTGCCGGAGGGGGTGGTGCTGGAGGATGCCGCTGAGCGGTCGGCCAAGCGGCACCGGTCGTTCGTGCGCGAGCGGATGGGCGTCACCTACGACGCGGCCCGGGTGCGGGAGGTGGCCGATGAGGCGATCCGAAAGGCCGCGCAAGGCAAGGACAACCCCGCTGACTTGATCAATGTGGCGTTGGAAGAGCTGGTCCGCGCGGAGTGTGAGCTGCCCGGCTACACGACGCTGGATGAGATGACAAAGAAGATCCGCACCGAGGTGAATCGCGGGTTCTTCGCGCTGGTGTCCGGCCGGGTTGACGTCGGAGCGCGGGCGAGATTGGCCCGGCTGCTGCGGGTCGACCCGATCACCCGGCGCAGCGAGTTCGACGGGCTGAAGGACGTGGCGCAGGCCGCGTCGCTCAACAAGTTCAAAGGCCGCCTGGCGTTCCTGCGCGAGCTGGACGGCCTCGGGCCGGAGGAGTGGCTGAAGGGCATCCCGCCGGGGAAGATCGCGCATTTCGCGGGCGAGGCGCGGGTCACCGATGTCGCTGACCTGCGGAAGGTGCTGGATGAGGACAAGCGCCTCACGTTGATCGTGAGCCTGCTGCATACGGTGCGGACCGGGGTGCGGGACGATGTGGTCACGATGTTCTGCAAGCGGATCGCCACGATCCACAAGAAGGGTCGCGACCAGCTGGAGGCACTGCGGGAGGCGCACCGGGCCGAGTCCGAACGACTGCTGGGCGTGTTCGGCGACGTCCTGGACGGCGTCCGCGAGGCGGTCACACCCGCCGAAGGCGATGCGACCGGTCCTCAGCCGGACAGCGGCACTGATCCTGCGGCTACGGACGCCTCCGGATCCGGGGACGTGGCCGAACGCGCCGGCCGCCTCGTACTGAAGGCTCTGGATGAGGCCGGTGGCTTGGACGCGCTGGCAACTGCGCACGAGGCGGTGTCGGCCTATCACGGCAACAACTACCTGCCGCTGCTCGATCAGCACTATCGGTCGCACCGGTCGGCGCTGTTCACCCTGGTCGAGTCGATCGATCTGGAGTCGACCAACGCTGAGCGCAGCGTGCTGGACGCGGTGGAGTACCTGCAGGCTCAGCGGAACGCGCGGGCGGCGTTTGTCCCCGACCGGATCAGCGTGGAGCGCGCTGGCCCCGACGGTGCCGCGGTCGCGGTGGAGCTGGTGGCGGACGTGGACGCGTTCGCCTCGGCGGCCTGGCGGAAGATCCTCAAGGATCCGGACCGGCCGGGCCTGCTGGTGCGCCGCCACCTGGAGGTGTGCGTGTTCTCCTACCTGGCGTCGGAGCTGAAGTCGGGCGACATCGCGGTGGCCGGGTCGGACTCCTACGCCAACCTGCACGACCAGCTCATGTCCTGGGAAGAATGCGAACCGCTCGTGGAGGAGTTCTGTGCGGAAGCCGGCCTGCCGGCCGATCCACGCGAGCTGACCCGCCACTACCGGCAGCTGCTGGCCGACACCGTAGCCGGGGTGGACGCCGGCTATCCGGCCAACACCGACCTGACCCTGGAAGGTGGACGGCCGGTGCTCAAACGACGCAAGGGCGCTGAGCGCAGTAAGGAGGCGCTCAAACTCGAGGAGGTCGTGCACGAACGGCTCCCGCAGCGGGACCTGCTCGACATCCTGACCCGCACCGCCTATCAGACTGGCTGGACCCGGCACCTCGGCCCGGCTTCGGGCTCCGACCCGAAGATCAAGGAAGCGCTCGGCCGGTACGTGCTGATGGTGTTTACCTACGGGACGCTGCTCGGCCCGGCCCAGGTCGCTGCGCACATGCGCGGCAAGGTCTCCGCAGCCGAGATCGCCATGACCGCGAACAAGCACTCCACCAGCGAGAAGATCTCCAAAGCCTCCACCGATGTCATCAACGAGTTCAACAAGCTCGACATCGCCTCGGTGTGGGGCGACGGCAAGACCGTGGCCGCCGACGGCTCCCAGATCGAGACGTGGGAGAACAACCTTCTTGCCGAGAGCCACATCCGGTACGGAACTGGTGCCGGGATCATGGTCTACTGGCACGTCGAACGCAAGAACGTCTGCATCTACAGCCAGGTGCGATCCACCACGGACTCCGAGGTGGCCTCGATGATCGAGGGCTTGCTCCGTCATCTGACCAGCGCGGAGATCGATCGCCAGTACACCGATACGCACGGAGCTTCGATCGTTGGCTTTGCGTTCTCGCATTTGCTGGACTTCAAGCTGCTGCCCCGGCTGAAGAACATCGGCTCGGCCCGCTTGTACCGGCCGGGCCTGACCGAAGTCGAGGCATGGCCGCAGCTAGAGGGCGTCCTGTCGGGCAAGACCATCGACTGGGAATTGATCGCCAACCAGTACGACCAGATGATCAAGTACGCGACGGCGCTACGGCTGGGCACCGTCGAGGCCCACCAGATGCTGCGCCGCTTCACCCGCGGCGGCCCCAAACACCCCACCTACCGGGCCATCGAGGAACTCGGCCGGGTGATCCGCACCGTCTTCATAATCTGCGACTACCTGGCCGAAGAGGAACTGCGCCGCGAAATCCACGAGGGCCTCAACGTGGTGGAGAACTGGAACTCGGCCAACAAGGACATCTTCTACGGCAAGGCCGGCGACCTGACCGGCGACGACCGCGAACACGTCGAGGTCTCCGCGCTGGCCCTTCACCTGGTCCAGGCCGCGATCGTCTACCTGAACACCAGGATGGTGCAGATCGTCCTCGCCGAGCCGAAGTGGCGAAAGAAGCTCACCGACGCCGACCGGCGCGCCCTGTCGGCTCTGTTCTGGTCCCATCTGAACCTGTACGGCAAGTTCGAGCTCGACATGAGCAAACAACTCGACCTCGGGCCGGGGCCAAGTGCTGAGGGTCAACCGTCAGCTGGTCCGCTCTGAGCGACGAACGATCTCGGGGGTGGCCCCGCGCCGGGTGCGGGGCCACCCCTGTTGCGCTTACAGCCCGTTCTGGGTGAGCGCGACGATGACGTGGAGCATGCCGTAGGGGGAGTTCTGCTATCCGTTTCGGCTTTGGCCGTGTCTCGGCTGACCCTCTACGTACATGCCCGGCCGGGCCACCCCGGGCCGCGGGGCCCCTGAGTACCCTCCGCTCAGCCGGCGTTGAACGCCTCGGCGACGGTCAGCGTGCCTCGTTTAGGTGCATGCGAACGATCCGGCCGCCCTCGACCGCCAGGTGCATGGCCACCGGTGTGGTGAACGGGTGTGAGTAGTTGAGGTACAGGAAGTGCGGCTGAGATTGATCATGGTCCGGCTTGACTAGTGCTGCGTTCCTCAAAGGGTGTGGGATTGCCTCTGGCCAGGAGCCTCGAGCACAGGCGGATTCTCATGGCAGAAGGGTTCCGCCATGCCGAAGCTACTGTTCGCGCGGGCTTCGTGGGAAGAGAGGGAAGAACGCACTTGCTATAGACGACTGGTCTACTCGGGTGCTATAGTTTCAGGCATGCCGGTCACCACGCGCACCACGGACGCCCGTCGGATCATCCTCGACACCGCCCAGCGGATCATGGCCCGCAAGGGTTACTCGGCTGTCGGCATCAATGAGGTGCTCGCGGGGGCCGGCGTGCCGAAGGGGTCTTTCTACCACTACTTCGCCTCGAAGGACGCCTTCGGCGAAGCGCTCCTGAAGGACTACTTCGCGGACTACCTCGCGGACATGGACCGCGTTCTCGCCCCTTCCGGGCAGTCATCGGCCGAGCGGCTGATGGCTTACTGGGAGCAGTGGCGACAGACGCAGAGCGTCGAGGAGTGCCAGGGCAAGTGCCTGGCCGTGAAGCTCGGCGCTGAGGTCGCGGACTTGTCCGAGTCGATGCGCCTGGCTCTGAAGGAGGGTACGAGCGCCATCGTCGACCGCATCGAGCAGCTAATCACCAGTGGCCTGGAGGACGGTTCCCTCTCGGTCGACGGTGAGGCCCGCGACGTCGCACAGGCCCTGTACGACATGTGGCTCGGCGCAAGCGTCATGGCCAAGATCCATCGCAGCCCGGCCCCGCTCGACACCGTCACAGCGGTGACCCGCAAGCTGCTGCACCTGTAGAAGGCCCGCGCCCCATGCCCGATCCGGTCATGGGGACTCCTTTCACCATCAATAGTAGACTGGTCTACTAACCCAAGGAGTGTGTCATGAAGGTTCTGATCGTTCTCACCTCGCACGACGAGCTGGGCAACACCGGTGTCAAGACCGGGTTCTGGCTGGAGGAGCTGGCGGCGCCGTACTACCGCTTCAAGGAGGCCGGCTGGGAGATCACGCTCGCCTCGCCCAAGGGCGGGCAGCCGCCGCTGGACCCCAAGAGCAACGAGCCCGGCTTCCAGACCGACGACACCCGGCGCTTCGAGGCCGACCCCGAGGCGACCAAGGCACTAGCCAGCACCGTGCGCCTCGACTCGGTGGCCGCCGGCGACTTCGACACGGTCTTCTACCCCGGCGGACACGGACCGCTGTGGGACCTGGCCGAGGACACCGTCTCCGCACGGCTGATCGAAACGACCCTGCGCTCCGGCAAGCCGGTGGGACTGGTGTGCCACGCCCCCGGCGTCCTGCGGCACACCGTCAACGAGGACGGCACCCCGCTGGTCGCGGGCAAGAACGTCACCGGATTCGCCAACTCCGAGGAGGCGGCCGTCCAGCTCACCGACGTCGTCCCCTTCCTGGTCGAGGACGAACTCACCAAGCTCGGAGGCGTCTACTCCAAGGCCGACGACTGGACCCCCTACGTCCTGCAGGACGGTCTGCTGATCACCGGGCAGAACCCGGCGTCCTCGGCCCCCGCGGCCGACGCCCTGATCGAGCTGGTCAGCAAGGGCGGCGTGTGAGCGCCTACGTGGTCATGCTCCGCGAGCGCGTGACCGACCCGGCCGAGCTGGCCCTCTACGCCAGCTCGGCCCGGGCAGCCCGGACAGGCCACGAGATCACACCCGTCGTCGGATACGGGGCGATCGAAACCCTGGAGGGTGCGCCGTTCGACGGTGTACTGATCCATCGCTTCCCGAGCGTCGAGGACGCGCGGGCGTGGTACGAGAGCCCGGCCTACCAGGCGGCGCTGCCCCACCGCCGGGCCGGTGCGGACTACCGCGTGTTCATCGTCGAAGGAGTCGACGACACCCGGGGCCGCTGAGACCGCGTGGCCAGGGGGCGCGGCTCGCTCTCGTCTCACGCTCGTGGCGAAGCCGCGTGGCGCGCCCCCGTCGCGCGTTTTCGGCCGACATCCGCCTTCCAACCTGCTCAGCCCCTTTATGACCGCGAAGGGTCTCCGTGGCGTTTCTGCCGCGGAACTGGCGCCGGTGCTGCCGCCGCCCGATTCGGCCGCAGCACCGTGCCAGGCACTTCCCGAAAGGACCCTTCCGTGACTCTCACCCTCGAACGAACATCGGCGGCCGAACGGCGGCTTCCCGGACCCGCCGCCTGGGCCACAGCGCTCCAGGGAGCCGCGGCGCTGGCCGCGAGCAACGGGGTCGCCCGCTTCGTCTACACCCCGATCCTGCCGCTGATGCACGACCAGGCCGGCCTCTCGGCCACGAGCGGGGCCAACCTGGCGACAGCCAACTACGTCGGCTACCTGGCCGGAGCACTGGCGGGCAGCTTCGCACCCCGGCTGGTCCGTTCCCGCCCGGTGATGCGTGCCTCGATGATCGTGATGGCTGCTTCTCTCGCTCTGATGCCGCTCACGCAGGACGTCACCCTCTGGTCAGGGCTGCGCCTCATCGCGGGGTTCACCAGCGCGCTCGCCTTCGTCTACACGGTCGGGGCGCTGCTGTCCGGGCTGCGTCGATCGGCCCCGCACCTGGCCGGTTGGGGATTCGGCGGCATCGGCGCGGGGATCATGTTCTCCGGACTGCTGGTCCTGGCCGTCCGCGAGGTGGCGACCTGGCGGACGGCGTGGTGGATCGCGGCCGTCCTCACGTTGCTGCTGACCGCGGTGTCCTGGAAGCTCGCCCCGCCGGCCCCACAGACGGCGGGCCCGGCGAAGGCCCGTGCCCGTGCCCGTGCCCACCGTTGGTTCGTCGCGCTGGCGCTCAGCTACAGCCTCGAAGGCATCGGCTACATCATCGCAGGCACCTTCCTCGTCGCCTCGATCACCCAGGACGCCCCCGGCTGGGTCGGCGCGGGTGCGTGGGTCGTCGTCGGGCTGGCCGCGATCCCCGGTTCGGCACTGTGGACGGCTCTGGCCCGGCGGTGGAGCCGCCCCACCCTGCTGGCGGTGGCCCTGATGCTGCAGGCCGCCGGTATCGCCCTGACCGGCCTGGTTCCCGGCAGCGCTGGCGCGCTCGTCGCGGCGGCCGCCTTCGGCGGTACGTTCGTGGGCATCACCTCCCTGGCACTGGCCCTCGGTGAGCACCTCCAAGTGCCGCGAGCGGTCGCGTTGTTGACGGCGGGCTATGGAACCGGGCAGATCATCGGCCCCCTGATCTCCCGGCCTCTGCTGGGAACCGGCTACTCGGCACCCCTGCTGCTGGCCAGCACCGTCCTGGCCGCCGCGACGCTGGCGGCCGCGGTGCTCAGGATCCGCTACCCGCACCGGCTGGGCGACATGATCGAACCGTCCCGCCTGGCACGGCAGTCGTCCACGTCGCGCCCCCCACACGTTCATGCTCCCCGGCCTCCCCACACCCTCCAGGACCGGAGCAACTGAGGAGAAAAAGCAGCTCTGGCCACAACGTTCCTGCGGGTGGCGGCCCCAGGAACGTTATGGTCGGCCACCGCATGCAACGGCTCACCCCAAAGAAAGGCCACACCATGACCACCATCAGCCTGAATGTCGCAACTCGCCTCGCTGCCGCCGCCCAGAGCGCAGCTGAGGAGATGGGCACCGCTATGAACATCGCCATTGTCGATGCCGGCGGCCACCTGCTGGACTTCACGAGGATGGACGACGCCTGGCTCGGCTCGATCGACCTGGCGCTGAAGAAGGCCAAGACCTCGATACTCTTCCCGAAGCCCAGCGGGGCCCTGGGTGAGATCTCGCAGCCTGGCGGTCCCGTCTACAGTATCGAGCACAGCAACGGCGGTCTGATCACTTTCGGTGGCGGGGTGCCGATCACGGACGCGGACGGCCGCATGGTCGGGGCCGTCGGCGTCTCCGGCGGCACCGTCGACCAGGACGTCCGCGTTGCCGAAGCCGCCGTCCAGGCGTACTGACCCTTTCACCGTCTGCCGCCAGCACCCCAGGCAGTCCCGGCGATCGACGCACTGTAAACGGAAAAACTGCCTCGCGTTGCGAATTGGCGACGCTCCGGGCTGGGCAGCATGCCGCGGTCGGCCCGAATGATCTCTGTAGCGGCGGATACCCGACCGCCGCAGCCCACCGCCCCGCAGGCAGCGTCGTGATCGCCTGGCTGGGGCCCACCGACTTCCCCGAGCACCGTCGCGACACGCTGCTGCGCCGGCTGGCCTGGGAGGCCAGCACCGACGAGCCCGCGGCCCTGGCAGCGCTGGTCGCCGCGCGAGCCGCTCAGCCCTGCCGGGTCCTCACCGGATCCATTGCGCTCGCCTCACCGATCGCGGTGCTCGGCGACGACGACCGCTACCACCTGCGTCTCGGCACGCGGTACCTCTGCGCCCAGGCGTGGCGAGGACGGAAGAAGCCACCGCCCCCAGCCTTCCCTGAGATGGCCAGACTCGCGACCACACAAAGTGACAACAGCTACTCAGCGTTACTTTGCGGCTGGTGACGCGGACCCGAGCGGGGGGCCCTGGCAGTCCGCGACATCTCGACATGGCGTACGGCGTGGTGGATCGCAACCGCCCTCACGCTGCTGCTGGCCGCAGCTTCATGGAAGCTGGCCCCCGCAGCCCCGCAGCCCCGCCGGCGGCCGGCGCGATGGAGGGCCGAACGCGTACACACCGCTGGTTCGTCGCGCTGGCGCTCAGCTACACCCTCGAAGGCATCGGCTACATCATCGCGGGGACCTTCCTCGTCGCGTCGGTCACCCAGGCCGCCCCGGGGTGGATCGGCGCTGGTGCCTGGGTGGTCGTCGGCCTGGCCGCCATACCCGGCTCGGCACTGTGGACGGCCCTGGCACGCCGGTGGAGCCGGCCCACCCTGCTGGTCCTAGCACTGATGCTCCAGGCCGTCGGGATCGCCCTGGCCGGACTGGTTCCCGGCGAGGTCAGTGCGCTGGTCGCGGCGGTTGCGTTCGGCGGCACATTCGTGGGGATCAGCTCCCTGGCACTGGCCCTCGGTGAGCACCTTCAGCTGCCCCGGGCCGTGGCGCTGTTGACCGCCGGCTACGGGATCGGGCAGATAATCGGGCCACTGGTCTCCCAGCCTCTGCTGGGCACCGGCTACTCAGTACCGCTGCTGCTGGGGGGCGTGATCGTGGCGGCCGCAACCCTGGCCGCCGTAGCGCTCAGGGTCCGATTCCCGCACCAGGTGGGCAACATGACCGAGCCGTCCGAGGTGTGTCAGAGAAAATGCACCAGATCGGGTCTTAAATACCCATCAGTCGCGGGAGGGGTTATAGGGGATCCTGGCGTAGTTCTCGCCGGGCTGCAACCCGGGCCTCGTGCGCGTCCTTC
>NZ_JBQQBQ010000123.1:0-13266 GCF_052245915.1 Nonomuraea sp. 10N515B | reverse complement strand
GAGCATCGCTTCGACGGCGTCCACGTGATCGGGGTCGACGAGCACGTGTGGCGACACACCCGCCGCGGCGACAAGTACGTCACCATGATCATCGACCTCACCGGGATCCGTGACGGCACCGGGCCGGTGCGGCTGCTGGACATAGTCGAGGGCCGCTCCAAGCAGGCGTTCAAGACCTGGCTGGCCGAACGACCCAAGGCTTGGCGCGACGAGCCATAAGGATGATTGAGTGGGGCACGGCTTGACGTCAACGTCTGCGGTCATCGTTTTCTGCTTCATCGCTTTACGTCGGAGCTGGGTGCTCTCGATGAGTTTTGCGTACGTATTTGAGCAATGGCCGCACGTGCTTCCGGCGCTTTCTTGCTGTCCGCAGCGCATACCTCCTGGTGTCGTCGGCTTTGGACGGCGGGCCCGGCCGCAGGACCGAACGGTTCTCATGTTGTAAGACCGAGCCCGCTGGGCGAGCCTCAGCTCACTGCCTGCTTCACCAGCGCGCTGATCCGCGCCTCCACCTCGGCCGTCACCTCGGTCAGGGCGAAACCGGCAGCCCACATCGCGCCGTCGTCCAGGTTCGCCTGGTCGCTGAACCCGAGCGTCGCGTAGCGCGTCTTGAACTTCGTCGCGGGCTGGAAGTGGCAGACGAGCTTGCCGTCCAGCGCGTAGGCGGGCATCCCGTACCAGAGCTTCGGGGCGAGGACCGGGGCGCTGGCGGTGATGACGGCATGGACGCGCTCGGCCATGATCCGGTCCGATTCTTGCATCTCGGCGATCTTCGCGAGTACGTCCTGCAGGTCCTGCGCCGCCTTGTCCGCACGTGAGGCGCGGCGCGCTGCCTTCTTCTGGTCTTGGGCGTGATCCTTCATCGCGGCCCGCTCCTCGGCCGTGAAACCCTCGTACGTGCTGCTTTCGGTGCTGCTCATGGCGATTTCCTCCTGGAGGAGCTTGATTTTCGGAATCTTGAGAAGGGACGGCTCGGTCGAGGTCACCCCGCCGCGGGGTCTCAGACGGATGCGGTCTCCCAGACGAACCCGTCCGGGTCGGTGAAGGGGTCGGCGTCGCTGCCGAACACGATCCGGTGCGAGCCGGTGCCCTCCTCGGAGACGCCGGTGTCCTTGGCGAGGGCGCGGCGCGGGTAGAGCGCCAGCGTGACGGCCGACGACGGGGTGTCGAACTCGACGTACTTGCCGCCGAAGCTCTTCCCCACGGCCAGGCCGCGGTCGGCGTAGAAGCGCTTGCTCGCCTTGACGTCCGCCACTCCCAGCAGGAGCGCGACCTGGTCGAGGTGCAGGGCGGCAGGGCCGGTGTCCTTCTTCTTCGAGGTCGCGATCTTGCAGATCGTCCCGTCCGGGGCGCGTACGACGCCGCCGTAGCCCCAGAAGCTCTTCGTGGCCGGCTTCAGCGTCGTGGCGCCGGCGTCGAGGGCGGCGGCGATGAAGGCGTCGACGTTGCCCGGCTGGGACACCACGAGTGACAGTGCGAACCCACGGAAGCCGGTCGCCGGCGCATCCGAGGCGCGTACGTTCACGAAGCCCTCAAGGCCGAAGGCCTTGTAGAAGGCCTCCGCGGCCGTGGGGTCGGGAACTTCCAGGGTGATGGATGCGAAGGAGGTCATGGCAGGTCCTTTGGGTGAAGGGGGTTTGTCGTCTTGTCGGTGGCCGCTGTGCGGCGGATATGGCAGGGGAGGCCGGCGCT
Source organism: Nonomuraea sp. 10N515B (assembly GCF_052245915.1). Lineage (NCBI taxonomy): Bacteria > Bacillati > Actinomycetota > Actinomycetes > Streptosporangiales > Streptosporangiaceae > Nonomuraea > Nonomuraea sp. 10N515B. The sequence goes on along the minus strand of NZ_JBQQBQ010000123.1, from coordinate 11,574 downwards.
TAGCGGTCCTGGATCAGTCCGAGGACGTTGCCATCGGGGTCGGTGACGGTGGCCACCAGACGGCCGCCGCCGACCTCGTGCGCGGCCTCCTTCACGATGGCGCCCGCGGCGGTCAGCTCGGCCAGCTTCGCGTCGATGTCCAGTACGTGCCAGTAGGCCACCGGCGAGGTCATGCCCTGCGGTCCACCGCCCGGCACCAGGCCGATGTGCTGGCCCTCGGCCTCGAAGCCCACGTAGTAGGGCGAGTCGTGCTGCGGCGCGACACCGAGCAGGGCCACGTACACTGCCTTGGCCTTCTCCAGGTCGGACACGGGGTGCAGCACGGTCTTGATTCCCTGGGTGGACGAGCCGGTCACGGTCACTCCTGTCGGTCGTGGGTCTCATCGACCCGCTGTCTGCGTACTCACAGCTTTGCTTCCGGACCGGCCGACCCACATCCGTGGTGACCACGGAACGACCACGGATCGAGGACACGGATCGCGCACGGTGGCCACTACGGATGGGTGGTGCGGAGGAAATGCGGCAAACTGGGACAGTGCTGGCAGCAGCGGAGATCTCGCCTCGGGAAGCCGAGGTACTGGAACTGGTCGGGGCCCATCTCAGCAACGCTGAGATCGCGGCGCGGCTGTTCATCTCGGTGCGTACCGTGGAGAGTCACGTCTCCTCGCTGCTGTGCAAGCTGGAGCTGCCGGATCGGCGGGCGCTCGCCCAGCGTGCGCCCGAGCCCGTCGGCGCCGGCCCGTCTCAACCGGCACCGGTTCTGCCGGCCCCGCTGACCTCGTTCATCGGGCGGGTGAGCGAGCGGGCCGAGCTGATCGAGATGATCAAGGCGCAGCGCCAGGTGACCGCGATCGGTCCCGGCGGAGTGGGCAAGACCCGGCTCGCGTTGGCGGTCGCCGCGGACGCAGCCGGGGACTACTCCGACGGGGTGTGGTTCGTCGACCTGGTCCCGGTCACCGATCCGGGCATGATCGCGACCGCGGTCGCCGGGGCGCTCGGCCTCGGTGAGCAGCCCGGCCGCGAGATGACCGAGTCCGTGGTCGCCGCGCTGGCCGACCGTCATGCGCTGCTGGTGCTGGACAACTGCGAGCAAGTGGTGGACGGGGTGGCGCTGTTTCTCGAGCGGGTGCTGGGGACGTGCCCTCGAGTGACGGTGCTGGCGACCAGCCGGGCACGGCTGATGGTGCCCTTTGAACGGGTGTATCCGGTCCCGCCGCTGTCGCTGGCCGTCGATGGGCAGTCGGACGCGGTCGCGTTGTTCATGGATCGGGCGGCGGCGGTCGGCCGGCCGATGGATCCTCCACTGCGCGACCAGATCGCCGCGATCTGTGCGCGGCTGGATGGGATGGCGCTGGCGATCGAGCTGGCCGCCGCCCGGTATCCCACGCTCGGGCTGGACGGCATCACCGCCGCCCTGTCCCACCCGCTGCGGATGCTCACCGGCGGCTCCCGCGCGGATGAGCGGCATCGTTCGGTACGGGGGGCGCTGGACTGGAGCCATGCTTTGCTGGAGCCGGCCGACCGGGCGCTGCTGCGCCGGGTGTCGGTGTTCGTGGCGTCGTTCACCGCTGCCGCGGCGGCGGAGGTGGCCGGGGACGAGGAAGGCCTGGTCGCCGAGGGCCTGGCCCGGCTGGCCGAACAGAGCCTGCTGGTGGTGACGGCGTCCCCGAGCGGGACCAGGTATCGGGCGTTGGAGACCATCCGTCAGTACGGGATGGAGCGGCTGTCCGAGGCCGGTGAGCTGGTCGAGACTCGATCCCGCCACGTTCGCTGGTGCTTGGCCGGGGCCGCCGAGCTGGCGGTGGCGCGGGCGGACTGGCGGGCCCGGTTCGACGCGGTGGCGGACGACCTGCGCGCCGCCCTGGCGTGGGCGGCCGACCAGCCGGAACAGCGCGCGGACGCGTACCGTCTCGCCCGGTGCCTGGCGGAGCTGACCTTCACCCGTCGCCTGATCGGCGAGTCTCAGGGGCGCTATGAGCAGGCCGCCGCGCTTGCCGACGACCCTGCCGCCTCCGCGTCGATGCTCCGGCAGGCCGCGGCCGTGGCCGGCTGCCGGATGCGTGGTGATGACATGGACCGCCTGCACCGCGCGGCCGCGGACGCCGCCCGCCGGTCAGGCGACACCGCCGGTGCCGCCTGTGACCTGGCGACCGCCGCCAGCAACGCCTACCGGTTCTCCGGCAAGTTCGTACGGAAGCTGCCGCCGGAAGAGGCGATCGCGCTCATCACCCAGGCGCGGGAACTGGCCGGCGACGACCCGGCCGCGCAGGCGGCGGTGGCTCTGGCCGAGGCCGGGCGGGCGCTCACCGACGCGATCGGTGCCGCACAGGGCCGAGACGACGACTCGGTCGCGGTGACGATCGCGCGCGCCGAACGAGCGGTCGAGCTCGCTCACCGCACGGGTGACCCGCTCGCCGAGTCCGCCGCGCTCGATACGCTCGCCGGCGCCCAGAGCTGGGCCGGTGACACGTTCGCCGTCGCCGCCACGGCCCGGCGCCGGGTCACGCTGCTCTCCTCCACGCCGGATACACCGGCGGGTACCCATGAGCTGATCGAGGCTCTTGGTGAGGTCACCGAGGCCAGCCTCGGCGTGGGGGACCTGCCAGGTGCGCGCCGGTGGGCGCGGCAACTCGCGGATCATCCGTTGCTGGCGGAGGTCGGCCATCGTGCCACGGGCTGGCTCCTTGTGGCCGACACGTTGGCGGGCAACGTCGACGAGGTGCTCACCGGCAGCGTTCGGTTCCTCGACGCCTGGCAGCGGGCCGGCAGCCCCGCCAGGTCCGTCCTCGGTCCGCCGGCGGCTGCGGTGGCGACGATCCACGGTCTGCGCGACGACCAGGATGCCCGGGGCGAATGGAGCGCGGTGCTGGGTCAGCTCGACTCCTCACCGGGGAATACGTACGGCTACGGGGCGGTCTTCGACGCGATGCTGCTGCTCCACCGTGGGCAGGCACCGGAGGCGCTGGAGCGGATGGCGCCTGAGCCTGGCGAGGTGTGGCAGTGGGTCACCTGGATCTGGCTTCACTGGTATGTGGCGCTGCGCGCCGAGGCTGCCGTGCTCGCCAGGGGTTCCGATGTCGGCGACCGTCTGGCTGAGGCTCGGACCGTCGTGGCCGGTAACCCGGTCGCCGGTGCGCTTGTGGAGCGGGCGCAGGCGCTGCTCGACAATGACCAGGAGCGGTTGCTCGCCACGGTAGATGCGTTTGACGCCGTCGGCTGTCGCTATCAGTCGGCGCGGACGCTGGTGCTCGCCGGTGGCGAGCATGCCGTCCGCGGCGCGGCCGCGCTCGCCGATCTCGGCTTTGCCCCGATGGTCCTGCCCCGGCACCCATGATGATCTCAGAGCCGTCGTGAAGACCGTCAGGGTACGCGGCCGACGCCGCAGATGATGTCGGCGCCGGTCGGACCGGCAAGGGACGGGTCCAGGGCGACGTTCGGGCGCCAATCGCTCGTCGAGACCAGACCCGGCTCCAGCATCTCCAGGCCCTCGAAGAAGCCAGCGATCTGTTCGCGCGTGCGCGGGGTCACGTTGCCCGCGCTGGTCTTGCGGTACACGTCGCGGCCCTCGCCCACCACATCGCTGTCGAGCTCGCCCACGACCACGTGGGAGATGATCAGATGACTTCCGGAGGGCAGGGACTCGCGAACGGTGCGGACGATGGTCTGGGCCAGGTCGTCGTCGGGGATGAAGTGCAGCACCGCGACCATGAGCACGGCCAGCGGCTGCCCGAAGTCGAGGTGGCGGGCGACGTCCGGATTGCCGAGGATTGCCTGGGGGTCCCGCATGTCGCCCTCGACCACGATGGTGTCCGCGGTCTCCGCCAGCAGGGCGCGAGCGTGCACCAGGACGATCGGGTCGTTGTCGACGTAGACCACCCGGGACCCGGGGGAGACCCGCCCGGCCACCTGATGCACGTTCTCCTGGGTCGGCAGGCCGGTGCCGATGTCGAGGAACTGGCGGATCCCGTTTTCGGCGACCGCGGCCACGGCTCGCCCCAGGAACGCCCGGTTGGCCCGCGCGACCTCTCTCGCATTGGGGGAGAGCCGGATGATATGGGCGGCGGCCTCACGATCGGCGGGGAAGTTGTCCTTGCCGCCGAGCAGGTAGTCGTACATGCGAGCGACGCTCGGCACCGTGACGTCCACCCCGGCCGGCGCCTGCTCGTGCTCCGTCATGCCGTCTCCTCACTCCGGTTCAGCCAAAAAGATCTTAGTTCATCCGTTTAGCTCCCGGGATGTCTTTCAGGCACCGGCGCCGCCGTCCACCGGCACGATCGCGCCGGTCACCATCGAGGCCCGGTCGCTGAGCAGCCACGCGGCCACCTCGGCGACCTCGCGAGGCTCGGCCATCCGACCGAGCGGGATCGATGCCTTTGCTTGCTCGACGATGCCGGGGGTCACCGCCTCCCACGCATCCATCATCTCCGTGGCGGTGCCGCCGGGGGTGATGCCGTTCACCCGGATGCCGTCATGGGCCCAGCTCACGGCGGCGGTCTCGGTGATGCTGTTGAGTGCGCGCTTCATGGCGCCGTACGCGGGGAGGGCGGGGTTCGCGCGGCGGCTGCCGATGCTCGAGGTGTTGACGATCGCCCCGCCACCGTTGCGTCGCATGAGCGCGGCCTCGGCGGTCATGGCGGTCCAGTGCGAGCGGAAGTTCACGGCGAACTGCACGTCGATGTCCTCGTCGCTCGTGGTGTGGAGCGGGCCGGGCTGCTGGATCGTCGCGCCGTTGTTGAACGCGCCATCGAGCCGTCCGTGCAGCTCCTCGACGCGGTCGACCGCGGCGTGGATGCTCGTACGGTCGGCGAGGTCCAGGGTGACGGCGTCGGCGACGCCGCCGTCGGCGCGGATCTCCGTGACGATCCGCTGGAGGGCGTCGGTGCCGCGGGCGGCGAGCACGACGGCGGCGCCCTCGGAGGCGAAGAGCCGGGCCGCTGCCTCCCCGATGCCGCGGCTGGCGCCGGTGATGAACACCACCTTGCCGGTGAGCAGGCCGATGGGTGCGATGCCGATGTTGTTCGTCATGACGCCAGTGTCAGGCCGGCCTCCAGACCGGATGCAGGCACAAGCTGTACCAGGATCCGTCGCCGTGCAGCGTGCAGACTCGAGGTATGAACAAGCAGGAACTTGGGGCGTTCCTCCGCAGCCGTCGCGAGCGGCTCCGGCCGGAGGACGTCGGCCTTCCCTCGGGCCCGCGACGCCGGACACCGGGTCTGCGCCGGGAGGAGGTGGCGGTTCTTGCGCACATCTCCACGGAGTACTATGTCCGGCTCGAGCAGGGCAGGGCGCCGCGGCCGTCGGGCGAGGTCCTCGCCGGGATCGCAGGCGCGCTGCGGCTCACCGACGCCGAGTCCGATCACCTCCACGTCCTGGCGGGCACGGCGCCGAGCCGTACCCGGCTGCACCGGCGCGACGTACGCCCGAGCATCCTCGCGCTCCTCGAGCGGCTGCCGCAGACGGCCGCCTTCGTGACGTCCGCCGCGTTCGAGGTGCTCGCGTGGAACGGCCTCGCGGCCGCGCTGATGGAGGACTTCGCCGAGCTCGCCCCGGAGGACCGCAATCTCGCGCGCCGGGCATTCCTCGGGTCGGCGCGCGCCGATGCGACCATGTACGGGATCTCCGACGCCGCGGAGTTCCGGCTGAACGTCGTCATGGAGCTGCGCTCCACCCTCGCCCGATACCCGTCCGACCCCGCGGTGACCGGACTCGTCGACGAGCTCCGCGACGCCAGCCCCGACTTCGCCCGGCTCTGGGAGCGGCACGACGTGCAGGCCGCGCCGATGCTCACGAAGACGTTCCGTCACCCGGTCGTCGGGGAGATCACCGTCGACTGCGACGCGCTCACGCTCACGGACCGCGACCAGCACCTCGTGCTCTACAGCGCGCCGCCAGGATCCTCTGGCGCCGAGGCGCTGGCTCTTCTGAACGTCCTTGGACCCGAGGGAGTCAAGGCGAGCAGGTCGCTCTGAGTCGACACGGTCCATGCTATGGCGATCATTCTCGTGACCGTCCTGCTCTAGTGCTGCCTCGCAGCATGCGCACCGCCAGCACGGTGAGCCACGCCCACCCGATGATCACCGCAGTGCGCTGCAGGAGCCCGCCGTAGGCGACCAGCGCGGGATCCTGCGCGAACGCGGCCGAGGCCAGCGCCATGGCCACCAGGAACGCCACCGCGCTGGTCACCGAGTAGACAGCCCACCCGGCTCCCCCTCTCCGCGCGAGCACCACGCACGCCAAGACGAGTGCGACGAACCCCAGCAGTGAGAAGAGATCGTGGAGTGCGGCCTCCAGACTGCTGTGCTCCGGCAACATCGCGGGGGTGCCCGGGGGATACCCGCTCACCGGATCGCTGGTCAACACTCCGGCGCCGATGAATCCGAGCGCCCAGATCCCCACCAGGATCGGACCCCAGACCGCGCCCCCGAGCGCCCGGCGCAGCCCGAAGGCGAAGGCCAGCGACAGCACGCCGGCGACGATGAAGTTGGCCGCCTGGACCCAGCCGTACTCGCCGAGCGTGAGCGAGCTGCCCGGGTGGCGCAGCGGGTCGTAGCCGGCGCGGACTGCGCCCTGGAGGAGCAGCGCGAGGACGAACAGCGGCCCGGTGACCGCCCCGCACAGCACTAAGCGTCTGGTGATCCTGTCATGGGGGTTCGCCTGTGGCGCGCCGTGGCCGGGCGCGGGCGGTGTGATGGTTCGCATGTCTGTCAGGCTAGATTGACACGCATGGTGCCGTCAATCCAGCCTGACAGACATGTAGCCACCCCTGATGAGCCGTGCCGACGGGTTCAGCTCGAGGCCTGGCCGAGTGTTGCACCAGGCGCCGTGCCACAGCTCGGCACTCGCCCCAAGCGAAGTTCATCCGGAGGGGACACGAAGGGCTTCTGTCGGTGGAGAGGTTGGACCAGCGGGTTAGCCGCGGCCTCTTGGGACTACCGGTCAGGTTTCAGGTTGTCCCGTTGGGCCCTGGGCAGGCGGGACACGACGAGCTCGTAGGAATGATCGATCAGGTCAAGAAGCTCATCGTCGGGTACGGAGCCGTCGAGCGTGACGGTGTTCCAGTGCCGCTTGTTGAGGTGGTAGCCCGCGATGATCGCGGCATACTGGCCGCGCAGGGTGACCGCGAGGTCCGGGTCGCATTTGAGGCTGACGCTACCGGGCGGCTGGCCCAGCATCACCAGCGCGAACATCTTGCCGGCGACCTTGAACACCGCCACCTCATCGCCGAACGGGTAGTCCTCTACGGATCCTGGCAGCGCGCCGCACGCTGCGATCACCCGGTCACGTCGTGAGTCGCGCACCATCACATCTCACCATGGCGGATCGCCCGATGGCTCCTTCGCAAACACCGAATTCGCCGCAGGTGGCTGTGGCGACTCCGCGAGCACGGCGGGAGCTTCGACGAAGGATCGGTGGCCTTCCGGGTGAGCCGCTGACCCCTGGGCCGCCTCAGTACGTCGGTTGCTCGTTCATCTTCGCGCTGATCTCGGCGCGGATCCGCGCCGTCTCGGCTTCTCGCATCGCGTTCGTCCGGCGCAGGAAGTCGAGGATGACGGCCAGCTCGCGCTCGTCGTAGCCGTCGAAGAGCGTTTCCATGATCTGGTCCCGTGGGCCGAGGAGGTTGGCGCCGTCACGTTCCATGGCCTCGGTGACGAGGCTGATGACGGCGCGCCGGCCGTCCGCGGGATCCTTGTCGCGCCGGACGTAGCCCGCCTTTTCGAGCCGGTTGACGAGGCCGGTGATCGCCCCGGTGGTCAGCCGCATCTCCTGTGCCAGTTGCCCGGCGGTGATGGGGCCGGTGCCCGCCAGGATGTTGAGGCACTGCAGGTCGGTCAGGCTCATGCCGCTTCGTTCGGCGATCGCCTGCATGAAGTGCACACCATCCGTGGTGCTCCGGCGGCCTTCCGCCTCGAGCGCACGCAGCAGGTCATCGCGGTCGGCAGGCATTGCTTGACATCCCGTCTGAGCGGTCCCTAGGGTACAAACTATCTTAGTGACTAAGATAAATTTCATCGAGTGCGGCAGTGATCCGCTGTCGCGATGTGGAGGGTACGGCATGGCGACAGTGAGTGACCAGATCAGCGCCTTCTTCGAGCGGTACAACGCGGCGAATAACGCCTTCAACCCTGACTTACTGGGCGACTGCATCGGCGGCACGCTGGTCGGCGCCGACCCGAACGGTGAGGTGCTCGCGCTGGAGAAGGGCGAATTTCTCGCCGGCATCAACGAGCGCAAGGACTACCTTGAGGCGATGGGGTTCGTCTCGGTCAACGTCTACCCGTACGAAGAGGTGCCGCTGAACGAGACCTACACGCTGGTCAAGACGCGCGGCCGGATGGCGATCAAGAAGCAGGACGGGGAGGTCGTCGAGCTGGTGCACGACGCGTCCTACATCCTCTTCCTCAAGGAGGGCGGTCCCAAGATGGTCTTCGCGCTCAGCCATGAGGACCCGATGAAGATGATGCAGGACCAGGGCCTGGCCTGACGCTCCCACTCTCGCCCCGTCGGGACCCGGGAGCGGACGATGGAGCAAGGCGGGATTCCGCCGTCACGGATGACTAGCGGTTCGCGGATGTCGTCCAAGCGTCACGACGTGACGTCCACCAGGACCTTGCCGACCGTGCCGCTCTCCACTGCCCGGTGCGCGTCGGCGGTACGGTCGAGCGGGAAGCGGCACGACGGCGTCGATCACGCCGGCGCCGTTGAGGTGCGGGGTGACTTCGGGGAAATGCCCGGGGTGGGCGCCGGAGCGGGTCTGCCAGTCGGTCGGGTTGACCCCGGGCACGGCGACCTGGACGCGAACCTCGCCAGGGCCGGGCGTGGGCAGGGTGCGGTCGACGAGTTGGAGAACGTCGGGGTTGCCATATGCCGCCGAGCTCGACGACGTCACCACGAGCGTCCCCACCCTGCTCGAACAGCACCCCGCCGACGTCGCGCTCCTGGCCTGGATGGGCCGCTACGCCACATTCGTCGCCACCAAACGCGGGATGATCGAGACGCTGCGCGCCGCTTTCGCCTCCGCGTATCGCACCCCCTCACGGGAACGCGTCACCAGCACGATCGCCACGATCCTCGAACACGGTGTGGCAGCGGGCACGCTCCGCGCGGACGTCGACCCCGACGACGTCACCACGATGCTCATCGGCGTGTTCCTCGCCATCACAGCCGGCGCCCCCCAGGAGCGGACCGATCGCCTGCTCGACCTCCTCATCGATGCGGTCCGCCCGCGAACGAGCGCCAGTACCCCTTGACCTTGCCCCTAGGTCAAGGCTCGACGATGGCTCGCATGAACAACAACGCACTGCACACCGTCGAAGCCCAGATCCGCGAGCAGGTCGCCGCCTACTGCGAGTCCAACAACGTCCCCGGGTTCGTCGCCGGCGTCTACCACGCCGGCGAGCAGACCGTCGTCGCTAACGGCACCGCGAACGTCGCCACCGGCGCCCCGATGCTGCAGGACACCGGATTCCTCTTCGGTTCCGTCACCAAGGTCCTGACCACCACCCTGGTCCTCCAGCAGGTCGACCGCGGGCTGCTGGACCTCGACTCGCCGGTCGTGAAGTACCTTCCCGACTTCGCGCTGGCCGTGCCCGGCGCCGCGGACAAGATCCTGGTCCGGCACCTTATCGGGCACACCAATGGCATCGATGCGGACCTGTACTTCCCCGACGACAAGGGTCGCGACGCCCTGAGGGCCTACGTCAAGGGCCTGGCGAGCAACTGCGGCGCACTGTTCGAACCCGGCGAGCAGCTCAGCTACTCCAACGGCGGCATGATCGTCGCGGGCCGCCTGCTGGAAGTGGTGACCGGCCTGCCCTTCCACGACCTGCTGGCGCGCGCGATCTACGCCCCGGTCGGCATGCCCGACTCCGGCACCTCTGCCGAGCAGGCCATCCTGCGCAGCACGGCGGTCGGCCATTTTCTGGACCTCGAGACCACGGCGCCCAAGCCCACCAGTATGTTCACGCTCCCCGACACCTGGGGGCCGGCCGGCGGCACGCCGATCGGCACCGTCGCCGACCTGCTCGCCTTCGGACGCACCCACCTCGCGGGGGGCGTGTCCCCTTCTGGCACGCGCGTCCTGTCGACCGAGTCGACCGTGCTGATGCAGCAGGTCTCGCACGACATGGAGACGCCGAACGTCCCGCCGATGGGCCTGGGCTGGGTGCTGTACCCGTTCGGCGACACGACCGTGCTCGCCATGTCGGGCGCGTCGCCCGGCGGCGTGTCCATCCTGTGCGTCGTCCCCGACCACGACCTGGTCTTCACCGCCTTCGGCAATACCCCGGGGGCGATCATGTTGCAGGACCAGATCCTGCAGTGGCTGCTGAGCGAGCATCTCGGCGTCCAGATCCCCAAGCTGGTCACCGAGATGGAGCAGGACGTCGACCTCACCCCCTACGTGGGCACCTACCGCTCCAACCAGCTCCGCATCGACGTCAGCATTGTCGACGGCCAGCTCGAGGAGCGGATGACCTACGAACCGGCGGACGAGGCGCAGGAGCGGATCTTCACCGCGTTCGCCGGCGGCATGACCTCCGCCCCGCCGCAGCGCTACGTGCCGATCCGGCCCGGCCTCTTCGCGCCCGCCGGATACCCGCTGGAGACGTTCGACGGATATCTCCGCCTGTTGCTCGTCTCCTACCACGACGTCCGCGACGGCCAAGCGCGCTTCCGCAACGGCGGCGGCCGCCTGACCCGGCGGGTCTGATCACTGGAGTGGGAGGATGTCCGGCATGCTCACGATTGGCCAGCTCGCGGACTACGCCGGAGTGACCATCAAGGCCATCCGCCACTATCACGAGCGCGGTCTGCTCGCCGAGCCCGACCGCGACTCCTCCGGCTACCGGCGCTACACCGCCAAAGATGCCGTCGACCTCGTCAAGATCAGGACCATGGCCCATGCGGGTGTGCCACTGGCCCGCATCAAAGACCTTCTTGACGCCGATCCGGACACGCTCACGGCCGCCATCGCCGAGATCGACCACACCCTCCAAGACCGCATCGCGCAGCTGCAGCGAACCCGCGATCAACTCGCCCAGTTGCGCGGTGACGACCGGCTTTTCGTTTCCCCGGAAGTCGCCGACTATCTCGACGATTTGCGCGAACTCGGCGTCAGTGAGCGAGCGATACACCTGGAACGCGACGGCTGGATCCTCATGCAAACCGCCTCACCCGAGGACGCGTCCGTGTGGATTGCCGAAAAACGCGAGCTCATGACCGATCCCGAGTTCCGCGCTCTTTACCTCGAACACGACGCCGCCTACGACTGGTCGCCGGACGATCCCCGCCTCCCCGCCCTCGCGGAGCGTACCCGGAACTGGTTCACCAACCACCACAGCCGAGCCGAGACCCGCCCCGTCCACAACCCGACCATCGCGCGATTGGCCCAGCAATCCCAGCCCGGAGCCTCATCCCCAGCTTGGGACCGCCTCGCCCAACTCATGAAAAGCTAACGGGGCTTCGCCCCAGCCCGACGAGGCATCGGGGTTGTGGCTGAGGTGGGGGCTCCGGCTGGCGACGAAACGGTGACACGATGTGCCCGTTCATGTGCCGCATGTAGCGGTGGAGTAGCCC
>NZ_JBQQBQ010000122.1:0-13279 GCF_052245915.1 Nonomuraea sp. 10N515B | reverse complement strand
CCCTGGTCCGCGCCGGGGCCACGTTCGTCAAGGGCAAGCTCGTCGAGCGGCCCGAGGAATCACCGACGATCGGGGGTAAGTCGAAAGCTGCTTAAGAAACTTGATCCACAGGTCTTGACGATTGCTCGTATGAGAGTGGAGCGGGTGACGGGTGTTAGGCGTCGGTTCCTGGTGAGCCTGCGGTCTTCCCCAAGAACAGAGCACCTAGCAGGGCCGTGAGCATGAAGCCGGTCACTGCGGGGACCGCCATGGAGAGGTAGAGCGCGAGCTTGTCGTCGGACACCCAGGGGTCAGAATCCGGCTGGATGAAGGCGACCGCCAGCATGGCGAAGGGTGCCACCAGCCCGACGGCCGGCCAGACAGGCAGGCGGGCCAGTAGCGCGGCGAGCATGCTGAGCGGGAAGGGCGCCAGCGCGAACGCCATTGCCAGCTTGAGCTCGGAATCCGAATCACGAGTCGGCCAGTGGAGGAGGAGCAGCAGTGAGAACGCCACCGCGGACCCTGCCAAGGCCGACCTCAATAGGAGACGCACAGAGTGATTGTTACGGATCGTGGGGGACAGGTCGATGGGGAGCTAAGCGGCCGGTGCCGACCAAACGATGCCGCTGGCGCCACGACGAGGTAGGGCCGACAACGGAAACGCCGCTTTGCTGCGGTGGCGTGTGGTGCTGACTAGCGTGCCGGGTATGCCATTGCAGGAGATTCCTCCGCCTGTGGGTCCCTACAATCCGGACGATCCGTTCTGGCAGAGAGTCCGGTCGGTGCTGGAACGGGGCGCGGATTGCCTCTGGGACTGGGCCGAGCGGTCAGTTCACTCGAGAGGAGTACGAACGGGCCTGTGCTGAGCTGGAGTTGATCCCGTTGAGTGGCATCTAGTGAGCCAGGCATGAGCTATGACCTCGCCGTCCTCGGCATGAGCGGACCCGTCGATGCGGAGACGGCCCGGCAGATGTTCGCTCGTTGTAGTTCCGCACACCATGTAGAAGGCGAACTTGATGAGCGGATAGTCGCCTTCTACCAGGAGTTGCGTGCACACTTCCCCGACTACCCGTCTTACCCGCGAGAGAGCCCTTGGATGTCGATGCCTCTGTCTGTTGGCATCGACCATGTGATCATGCACCTGAGCTCCTCGGAACGGAGTACTCCCGCGCTCCAAAAGATCATGGACTTGGCGGCACGGCATGGTCTGGTTGTCTACGATCCGCAGTCCGAAGAGGTGTTCGCCCTCGACAATGACGCGTAGGTTCAATCACCCTCGCCGACCACCTCGAACCTGCCTGACAATCCGTACGGGTATCTGTCGATGTAGATCTCCAGAGCACCTCCCGCACGACCCACACGTTACGGACCTGCATGTCGCTGAGCAGGGAGCCCGGTACCGCCTCTCAAGGTCGAGCCAACTTCTCGTCGGACTCGCATGCCATCATCTCCATGATCTGTCCCGAGAGAACAGGATCCCCACCCATGGGCAGCTACGACTGGCTCGATGACGACGCGTTCTGTGCAACCTTCGTCCGCGGTCTCACCCCGCGCGAGGCGCTGGCCCGCCTTGGCATTGACGTGTTCGACGGGGATGACGAGGAAGGCGATTTCGAGGAAGGGCTCATCTGCGCCCGGTCGGCCGAGGGCGGGACCATTCTGAGCGAGTCGAACGGCTTCGCCGGCACGCTGCCCGAGGTGCTGCGGCCCTTGTCAGCGGGGACGGTCACGGCGAGTGTCTTCGTCAACGTGAACAGGGTCGCGTCCTTCGACCATTACGCCGACGGTCGCAACATCCTAACCTTCGATCCGCTGTTCGGCGGCGACGAGGACGGCATCCCGGAGGACTACCTGGCCGACCGGATCGAGCTCGGGCTGGCCGGCGACAAGGCTGAGGGCGGGCTCGCCGCTGCGCTGCTGCTGGCCGAGCGCGTCACCGAGGTGCGGCCGAACACGTCAAGTGACGTGGTGGCCGCCCATGGCGTTCTGGAGTACTGAGGCACGTTGCTGTCGGTCCATCGCAAACGCAGCAGGCCGACGACGCAACCCAAACCGCATTAGCAGCTCGGGTCTCGGCCGTCCCGATCAGTTCAACCCACGGCCCGGCGGTCCAGGAAGAACGGGCTAGTACGGCGGTGAACAGCAACCCAAACTGCAACCTGCTACGAGGACAGGCAGGGTCGCTCACGCTCGGGACACTCTATGGAGACGTCGCTACAACTCCCGTACGTGGCCGGCGAACATCCGCATCCGCTGCTCCGACGTCGCGCTTCTCACCATCGGGGCGCGTCACCCCATCGGACGACAGATCACCCTGTACGAGCGCCCCCACAACCTGATGTCACTTCTCCGTGCTTCCATGGTCGTGAAAGCACGGAGAAAGTGCCGTGACGACCGTGCAGAAGTGGACCGGCCTTGCGGCCCGCTTCACGTTGAGTTCACACAAGGCTCAGTGGCCGGAACCTGCAGAACGGGAAGGCGCGGGGGCCACCGTCGTTGTCACATGGTGGCGGTGAACATCGAGGGCGCGGGGGTCTTGCGCTGCTCGATGGAGAGCCGTACCCCCTTAGGGTCTGGCCGTACGGCGCCCACGAACGACTGTCTGCGCCAGCCGGAGAGGCGTTCCTCCTTGACCACGTCTCCGGTGCGCGGCGCGTGCACCATGTAGCCGGGCCTCGAGATCATCCCCACGTGCCCAAGCCCGTGGAAGAAGACCAGGTCACCTGGCTTGAGCTCGTCCCAGGAGATCTTCCTGGAGAACGCGTTGTACTGTTGCGCCGCGGTGCGCGGCAACTCGATGCCAGCGTGCTTGTATGCCCTGAGCATGAGCCCGGAGCAGTCGTAGCCGTTGTCGCTGGTCCCGCCCCAGACGTACGGGATGCCGCGCTTCTTCATGGCGAAGGCGAGGGCGGTCTTCCAGGCGGGAGTGGGCTGGCGCTTCTGCTGGATGCGCTTGACCTGGGGGCCGGTCAGGGTGGTGTGGTCGTCGGTGGCGGCCTGGGCCGGAGCGGCCAGAGTGAGCCCGGCGATGGCTGCCGCCAGGCAGATGGCAATGCGAGACACTGCTGTCCTTCCATGCGGCCTACCGGGTTAGCTGACGGGCTCGGGCCTGGAAGTGGCCCTACGGCGATGCCGATTCGCCCCAGGGGGGAAGGTGGGTCCCCGGCTCCACGCAAACGCTGAGTGGATTAGGCGTGACGAACTCTAACGAAACGGTCAAAGAGTTGTAAACCATCTAAAATCGGGCGTGCGGGAAATGAGACAGCTGGACGCGGCGGCGCGGGCCAGGAAGCCGACGCCATCCGCGTGGCCAGGCAGCGCGCCCGCCTTCGGCAACCACCAGCTGTGGAAGGAGGAGTCCGAGCCGCTGCTGCACCGGCTCGCCACGGAGGTCCACGACGAAGGGGCAGCGGTGATGATCCAGCTGACCCACCTCGGCCATCGCACGAGCAACTACGCCCCTGTATGCCCGGCGCGCGGCGGAGGCCGACGGCTTCGGCGACCACGCCGGCCAGAGCGGCTGCGCCTGTTCCTCGAGGCCTACGGCCGGCGCGGCCGCTCCGAGAAGATCATCCGAGAAGCACGGAGGCGCCGACCAGATACGCAGATACGGCCAGGGTCCCGACGAGCTTTACGTCAGACTGCTCGAACGCGGCATCACCGACGACCTCGACCAGGCCCATTCAGGAGCTGGACGACTCCCCTGCGCCCAGCCCGACTCAGGCAGTGCTCGCTTCTGACGCGGCATCGGAGGAAGCGCGAGCTCGGACAAGGAAACCGGCGACGGCCGCGGTGAAGAACATCAGGACGCCGTACGTCGCGGCGGGCACCGCCATCTGGGTGTTGTTCAGCAGCGCCGGGCTGAGCGCGACGGTGATCGCGAGGGTCGCGTTGTGAATGCCGATCTCCATGCAGGACGCGATGGCCTGGCGGCGGCCCACTCCGGCCAGGCGGGGCGCCCAGTATCCGACGGCCAAGCTGATCACGCTGAACAGGACCGTGATGGCGCCCACGGAGCGGATGTAGCCTGCGATGTTGTCCAGCTCCTGCAACAACGCGCCGAGGATGACCAGGACCAGGATGACGGCAGAAGCGATCTTCACGGGGGATTCCATACGGTCCGCGAACCGAGGCCTGAACGAACGCATCGCCATGCCGACCGCCACGGGGACGAGCACCAGTGCGATCACCTGCACCGTCTTGTCGAGCTGGAGGCCCAGCGTGCCGGCATCGCCGAAGTAGCTCAGGGACAGGTTGGTCACCAGAGGCAGCGTCACGACGGCCAGCACCGAGTTGATCGCGGTGAGCGTCACGTTCAGCGCGACGTCGCCGCCGAACAGGTGGCTGTAGAGGTTAGCGGTCGTGCCGCCAGGCGAGGCGGCCAGGAGCATCATGCCGACGGCGAGTGCGGGTGGCAGGCCAAAAGCGAGGACGAGGCCGAGGCACACGGCGGGTAAGAGGACGACCTGGCAGGTCAGCGCCACGACGGCGGCCTTGGGGTACGCGGCCACACGTCGGAAGTCGGCGATCGTCAGGCTCAGGCCGAGCCCCAGCATGATGATCGCCAGAGCGAGGGGAAGCAATACGCTGGCAAGGGCCATGGACTGGAGTCCTTTCCGTGCCGGAAGAGCCCATGGCCACCGAGCGCGTGGCCTGCGGCGCCCTCCTTGATCGAAGCCGGATACAGACCCCACAATGTGGGATCACCGGGCCGATGTGAAGGGCCCAGCAGCTTTCCGGCCAGGCCGTCACACGCTGACGGAGGTCATGGAACCCGACCGGCGGAAGGATGGCTCACGCCTGCCGGGTCTAACACCGCGGCGCGCGAGCTGACCGCCGAGCTGTGCGGCCGGTACGCGGCCGACGTCGGCGCTTGATCGCGCGTGAGGGCGAGCCGACCGACCTCGTGTCGCTGTGGGTGCCGTTGGAAGTATCCGAAGGGACCGATCTGACCAGTGGCGAGGCGCTGAAACAAGGGTTGCGCGAACATCTCCAGTCACGCAAGGGCGTCCGTTTCGATCACATCCTGGAGCAGATCACCGCCCGCTGCCCACCTCGGACGAGGCCAAGCAACTGGCCATGCCTAAGAATGCTCCCCTCCTGGCCGTGTTCGCCGCGGTCCGCGAGGCCTCTGGGCGGCCGTTGGCCGTGGTGGAAGTACTTCTTCCTGCGGATCGTCACGAGCTAGACGACGCCTACCCGATCTCGTAGGGAACTACGACGAGCTGATCGCCATCTTCGTAGATCACCTTGCCGGGGTCGGCCACTTCGAGGCGCAGGCACTCCACCCCATGAGCAGCGAGGATCGCCAAATAGCCCGGCACCCTCTCCATGAGATGACGAGCTGACGGCTTGAACCAGGCCGCGGCTCCAGGGTTGAGCTGCCGATCGTAGACCGTGGGGTCCACGTCTGCGGGATTAGTGAAATTCGCTTCGTACCAGGCGTTGTTCTCGCGCCTGAACCGTTCCTCTTCCTCCGACAGTCGCCCTTGCATGGCCAGGCTGTTGACGAGGCCGAACACGCCGGGGTAAGTCCCTCTTCCGTTTGGCGTGGGGCTCTGGAACCTCACGTACATCGGCGCTCCTCTCACGATCATCTCGCCTGCCGCGTTCTACCAGCTTCCTTAGTTCGCGACCAACCCACTTAGGCACTTGACCTAGCAAGCTACGCAGAGTTACGTCCATTACTTGATAGGTCGAGTGGCCGACATCAAAGAAGACGAGAAGTTACGGCTCTGCAAGGCCCCATGTGCCAGCGGCCTGGGCGGCGCCACGGGCGAAGGCCATACCGGCGCGGCGGAGACGTCGGATACGGGCAGAGCGGCGTCGTGGCGAGGACGGGCCCTCTCGGGCGCCGGGGTGTCGGTGATGGTCATGCCCGCATCACATCCAACCCGCTGACCATGTCGAAGGCATGCCGGAAGAGTCCGGACCTGCGGGGCTACGCTTCCAGCGAGCGGGGATCCTGGCCGACCCGTCTCGGATCCGAATGATTGTCCTTTGCGCTGAGGAGGCCGTGCGTCGTGGCGGCGTTCCGGCCGGAAGGGTCGAGTTCTCAGGTCCTGGCGGAGCTGGCGCGGCTGTGGGACCAAGCGCGCGTCCGCCGTCCCGGTCAGGTGACGCAGAAGGAGCTCGCGAAGGCCTCGGGCGTGACCGTAGGGCAGGATGGGCGCCATGATGGAGATCAACTTCTTGACCGAATCCGACCGCGCCTCCTGGGAATTGCTGGCCCGTGGCAAAGACACCTACTTCGAGGTCGAGCGCAGCGACGACGACTACGAACGGACCTGGCGACGTCTGCTCGACGACGAGCAGATACGCGGGATCGCCGCCCGGCTGGACGGCAACATGGTTGGCATCGCGCATTACCTGTTCCACGCCAGTGTCTGGTATGCCGGGAGATGCTATCTGGCGGACTTGTTCGTGGACGCGGAAGTCCGGCGGCAAGGTATCGCGACGGCAGTGATCGAGTGGGTGGCGCAGGACGCCAAGGAGCATGGCTTCCCAGGCCTCTACTGGAACACGTTGGAAGACGCCCCGGCTCGCGCGCTGTACGACAAGGTGGGCAAGTTCCACAAGGGCCTCATCCACTACGCCTACCGGCGTGACGCGAACCAGACCTCCACCCAGCGCTGAGGGGCGACCAGGATAGGACGATCTCGACGGGACCGCCGGATCGCCCTGCGGGACTGGCAAGGGCAAGGTCGCCGTCCAGTTCCACACCGCCCGCTTCCGGCTCGTGCCTGCGCTCGCCAAGACGCTCACTGTGGCGACCCCGACCGTGCGCAAGCCGGGCACGCTCTGGATCGAACTGCCCTGCGCCGCTGCGGCCAGCACCGAACCGGCAGGGCACGTACGCATCGGGTACGCCCTCGCCTCCATCGTCCGGCAGTCCTTGGACACCCAGCTCGACGCGCTCCAGGCCGCCGACGTCACCCGCATCTTCTCCGAGAAGATCTCCACCCGCGCCACCACCCGGCCGAACTCGACAAGGCCGTCGCCCTGGCCCGCGAGCTCCGATCGGCAGGCGTCGCGGTCACCCTCGTGGTGCACGAGCACAAACGGCTCGGCCCCGGCCCCGACCGACCGCCCTGGCCGAGCAGCTGCGCGCCGCCGGCATCGCCCTGGAGTTCCTCACCGGCGAGCTGCGGGGCTCCCACGACCCCTCGGGCGTGGTGTGGACGTGCGCCGGTCCAGCCGAGGGACGGCCAGAAGCGGCCACCAGTCGATCATGCTCGCAATCTCGGAGCGGATCTGGACCCCGGGTATCTCCCGCGAACCAAGACGTCGGGGTGGAGGGGATCAGGAGCCGCGGGGGTCGGGGAAACCGATCCAGCGCAGCAGGACCATCCGGGCGTCAGCGGGTGCGGTGTCGCGATCGGTGCCGAAGCGGTGCACCAGTTTGAGGTACTCCTCGTGGAATTCCTTGAGCTGTGCCTTGGTCATGAAGGTGCTGGCGCGGGAGCCCTGCTGCCAGTCGGCAGACTCGTCCCGGTTGTGGGCGAAGGCCGACAGCAGCCGTAGATCCTCGGCCAGTTTGGAGTCGCCCAGTCGCTCGGCGAGGTCTTGTTCGACGTCGGTCAGTTCTTCGCGGGCGGGCATCCGCCGGTCGGCTTTGACGACGTCCCACCAGCGTTCCCGCCCTTTGGCGCGGTCGCGCAGCTCGGTCACGAAACCGGTGTCGGACAACATCCGCAGGTGGTAGCTCGTGGTCCCGGTGTTCTGGCCCATGGCTTTGGCCAGCGTAGTGGAGGTGGCCGGGCCGTGATTGGCGAGGTGGCGGAGGATCTCTCGCCGCAGTGGGCTGGCGAGCGCCTTCATCGCCGCCGGGGTGTGCATGACCGGTTCCGTTGACATGTGGCCAGCTTAGCCGTGCCGAGATAATTGTGCAGAAAGATTCATGCAGAGAAAAACTTGCAGAAAAAATTCTGTAAAACTAGGGTCGGCGACCATGAACTGGAAACGAATCGCCGGGATGTCCTTCGTCACCGCTCCACTGTTGGTCCTCGCCGGCTGGGCTTTGATGCGCCTGGGCGGTACCGGTGGCCAGGAACCCGGCTGGACCCTGGCCCACATCGCCTGGGTCCTCAACACCGTCATGTACGCGATCGTCTGCGTCGAGCTGTATCGACGCACCAAGGACACCACCTCGGGAGGGCGAATACTGGCCACCGGCTCGCTGATCGTCGGTGTCATCGGCGCGGGCTGCCTGCTCATCCAGATGGTGATCGATCTGGTGGTGGGCTTCTCCACCGACAACCGCACCGACATGCGGGCCCTGAGCGGCCAGATCCACGACCTGCCCGGGGTGCAGGTGGCCATCTACGACGTCGGGCCGGTGCTGCTGTTCCTGGCGCTGATCGTGCAGGCGATACACCTCGCGACGCAGGGCAGGGCCACCGCACTGTTCGCGATCCTGGTGACGGTGGCGGTTCTGGTCAACGGCGCCGAGCTGCTGGTGGAGATCCCGTTGCGGCTGGCCCAGGCCGGATCGGCGCTGATCCTGTGGCTGGCCTTCCTGCCGGTAGGACGTGAACTGTTGCGCCGCAGCCCATCCGGCTCGACCCAGGCGGCGACGACGACCTGGCAAACCCTCGCCGGGTGGTCACTCATCCTGGCACCGGTGGCGCAGATCGGCGGCTGGACCTTAATGAGGCTCGGCGGCAACGAAGGAGTCGAGCCATGGACGACGATCGCGCATTCGGTGTGGCTCATCGGCTTCGTGCTGCTGGCCGTCGCTTGCGTCGAACTTTATCGCCGAGTCCGAAGCCGCGGCGCCGGACAGCTCCTCGCCAGGGCGAGTCTGGCGGTGGCACTGATCAGCGTCGCCGCCTCGATCGCAGAGATGCTCGTCGACCTGTACGTCCTCTTCGCCACCGACAATCGCGCGCAGTTGAAGGCCCTGGACCAGCAGATCCGAAGCATCCCGGGAGCCGAGTCGATCCTGTATGGATTCGGCACCCAGCTTGTCTACCTTGGGCTCCTGGTCCTGATCATTCACCTGGCCGTCCTGAAGCGAATCAGAGCTACGACCCTGATACTCGTCCTGGCCACCCTGGCCCTGTTCATCAGCTATGAAGTGCTGGACGGACCCGGCCGCCAGGCCCTCATGCCGTTCGCGGTCCTGTGCATGTGGCTGGCCCTGGCGCCCCTGGGGTGGCGACTGCTGAAGCCGGCGGCCCAGGCCGCCGACGCGATCACGCCGTAGCGGTTCGCGGCCTGATGGTCCCGATCATGTACCGAAACCCGGCAGGTCGCTGGGTCGGAACCTTCAGTCGATTGACCCGACGATGGGCTCCGCCGCGTAGTGAGTCGGTGTCAGGGTGACCCCAGTGGCCCGTGTAGCCAGCGCAATGGCGAGCGCGGTGGAAGTCCGCGTGTCGACCTCTCCGTCCGGCGGCATGTCCAGCTCTCGCATATGGGCCAGCAGGCGGTCAGGATCGCTGCCGTTCCGATCGCCGGGGAAGAACGGCTCGAATTCCGTGACCACCACCCCGTCGACGGAGTAGACGAAGTGCTCGTCCATGGTGATGCCTGTAATGACCCTTGCCATCTCCGTACCCTGGGAGAGGGCCTCTGGGAGCGGCTGGCAATGGTAGTCAATCAGGACCGCTCCTCCGCCTCCCGCGTAGGCGGCAACGCCCACTTCTCGGGAGATGTCACCGGGAGTGGCGCCGATCCGGTGCAACGCTTCCCCAGGAGACAGGCCCTGCACGAACGTCACGCCGACCAGGTCGCTGTCCTTTTGATACTCGTCGATGAACCAGGCGTAATCCATCGGCGATGCACTGCCCACTGCTTATCCCCTTTCGCACGCGCCTAGATGACGATCCCTTTCGGGGGACAGGC
Organism: Nonomuraea sp. 10N515B; assembly: GCF_052245915.1. Classification (NCBI taxonomy): domain Bacteria; kingdom Bacillati; phylum Actinomycetota; class Actinomycetes; order Streptosporangiales; family Streptosporangiaceae; genus Nonomuraea; species Nonomuraea sp. 10N515B. Next base: position 3,451 of record NZ_JBQQBQ010000122.1, on the reverse strand, counting down.
TATGGGCAGCAGCCGTTACCTCGGTAGGGGGCAGCCGGGTGCGCCGCCCACTACTGAGTTGGCGCTCGTGCCTCTGATCACACGACCTGGTGCCACCGCTACTCGGTGAGCCGACGCTGAGGGACGAAGCAGCGGATCGTCGATCACCCCGACCACCTACGACGACAACCAGCGCCTGGCGACCGTAGAGCTGTATGAGTGCGGCGGTAGGGCGCTGGCGTCGGCGATGGTAGGTCGCCCAAGGCTCGAACCCGGAACCTGCGGATTAAAAGATCCGGTTCACGGCGTTCCAGATCGTTCAATGCAGGTCAACGCCTATGCGTGGTCCAGTCTGAACGGCTCTGAACGACCTTGTATTGCAACCCAAACTGCAACCCTGGCGGCTCGCGACGGCCACGAATGGGAACGGTCTGACCTACTGTTTACAAGGTCCCCAAACGATCTTCAAGGTCGTTGGGACGTGTTCGCCGACCAGGTGGTTGGAGACTGTAACGTCCGCAGCAGTCCGCCAACGTTCGTGATCGTCCAGTCCGGTGGCTCCCAGGGTAGCTCCCACTTGAGACCTCGTGATCCCCTTTGGTCGCTGACCGTACGGGCGCGCACATATATTGCACGGCGGGCCGCTGGCGCAGAACACCCAGGACGCGAACGCAGAACCTGTGGACTAAAGGGTTGATACGCCGGATGTCCGCGCCATAGGTTCCCTGGAGTGCTGAGCGATTTCCTTCATCCGGCCGACCGCGCCCAGTCGTGGGACGACTGCGACGCCGATGTCCGCGAATATGTGACCAGCACGCCCGCGGCCGTCGGCATCCCACTGGTCGGCGCCTATCTGCACGGTTCCCTGGCGATGGGCTGCTTTTACCGCGCCAAAAGCGACCTGGACCTGCTCCTGGTCGTCGAGGAGCCGCTCAACGACCGGCAACGGGAACACGCCTCCCTCGCCCTGGCCGCGCGAAGCGACCGGCGGCCGATCACTGGCGATCTCGAATTGTCCATCCTGACCCGCCGACAGGCACGAGCACACGAGCATCCGCGCCCCTACGAGGTGCACTATTCCGCCGCGTGGACGGAACGGATCCTGCTCGGCCAGATGGACTACGACGACCGGCATCAGGCCGATCCGGACCTGGCCGCGCACATCACCGTGACACGTAGCCGGGGCGTGACCCTGATCGGGGAGCCGCCGCAGGACGTCTTCGCGCCGGTGCCGGAGTCCGACTACAAGGCGGCCGTTCTCGAGGACCTGGCGTGGGCGCTCAAGGATGATCGCCTGCTGGAATCCCCCTATTACGGGGTGCTCAACGCGTGCCGCGTGATCGCGATGCTCGAAAGCCCCCCGGGAACCGTGCTGAGCAAGGAGGAGGGAGCCCTGTGGGCCCTGGAGGAACTGCCCGAACGCCATCGCCCGATCGTGGAACAGGCGCTCGCGTGCTATCGCAGCGCTCGACCGGTCTCACTTGAGGAACGGGAGACCGACGGCCACGCATGGCATGCCGACGCCCTGCGGGCATTCGCCGCCCACGCCCTCCAGCACGCGGACAGGGCGGAGTGAGGGCCACGCCGCCGCGTGGAAGCCCTCTCTTTCGTCTACGAGAAGTCGCGCGGTCATGCGTGCCTGGAGGCTTGAGCTTCCACGCGCCCGTATGACCTTCGACACGCGGCCGTCTCGCTCTGGCTCAACGCGGGCGTCTCGGCTCCCGAGGTGGCCGAGAGGGCGGGCCACAGCGTTGACGTCCTCCTGCGCGTCTATGCCAAGTGCATCGACGGCCAACAGGAGATCGCGAACCGCCGGATAGCCGACGCGTTGGCAGCCTGACGTTGCCTCTCGCACACACCGAGCCCCGGATGATCTACGGGCTCGCTTGCGTCTCAGGCGTACATCAGCCTGCGAAAAGCACGGCCTGAGCAGGGAAAATGCGCCCAAGATCATTGCGCGTATGTCCCGCGAGGCAGAGGCAGGCACGATCATCCCTTCACGCCGCCAGCCTTGACGCCACCCACGCGTGATTTCAAGATCCAGTAGACGCCTTGAGCATCTTCACCTGCTGGTCTTACCGTCGTGGCCATGCGACAGATCGATGACCCGGACGTGCTCAAGGTCTTGACCAGCCGGTTTCGGATGAAGCTCTTCAGCCTCCTCTTCCGGATCGGCCCGGCCACGGTAAGTGAGCTCGCGAGACGGATGAATGCCGACCCCGGCCAGGTGAGCTATCACCTGCGGCAAATGCAGAAACATGACTTGATCGAGGACGTGCCGGAGCTCGCCCGGGACAGCCGGGAACGCTGGGTGCGGTCAGCTATGGGCGGGTTGGCAGTGGTGGACCTTCAAACCCCGGAAGCCAGAGCCGTGGTGCAGGCGTGGACTTCACAGTGGGTGATCGACCAGTTCGAGCGGCTGCGCGACTTCGAACGCACTCACATGACGCTTCCCGAGGACTGGCAGAACGCGTCCTTCGGAAGCAGCCGCCACCTACGGCTCACCAAGGATGAGCTCGCGCAGCTCGCCGACCAGCTCAATGCCGTGTTGGAGCCGTGGCGCGAGCTGACCAAATCGCGTGTCGAATCGAGCGAGGCTCCGCCGGATACCCGCCCGATCTTCATGTTCTACCACGCATTCCCCGAAGAACCCTGAGGAGCCTTCCATGCATCACATGTATGAAGAGCTCGTCCGCGCGGACCTGGCTGAGCGGCGAGCCGAGGCCGCGCGGTTACGCATGATCCCGCCGCGCTCGCGTCGGCCTGTTCTTCTGCGCCTCCGCGGCCGGTTCGCGATCACCCTCCGCCGCCTCGCCGACCACCTCGAACCTGCCTGATAGTCCGTACGGGTATCTGTCGATGTAGATCTCCAGAGCACCTCCCGCACGACCCACACGTTACGGACCTGCATGTCGCTGAGCAGGGAGCCCGGTACCACCTCTCAAGGTCAACTTTCCGTCGGACTCGCATGCCATCATCTCCATGATCTGTCCCGCGAGAACAGGATCCCCACGCATGGGCAGCTACGACTGGCTCGATGACGACGCGTTCTGTGCAACCTTCGTCCGCGGTCTCACCCCGCACGAGGCGCTGGCCTGCAGGGTCGCTCCCGCTGGGGACCCTCCAGACGGCTGACCAACCCTCCTCTCCACGCACCACGACGAATAGCAATCCCCAAATCACGTCACCAAACGAGCCGAGGCATAGCCCGGCCGGGGGTATCACTCTAAGCGTGGAAACGATCACTCTGGGTAGATGATCGAAAGTAAAGATCAACCACACAACATTCGGGGGAATGTGATCATGTCTACCACACAGGGAACCGCCGCTCTGGCCACCACGCGCGGATCGGCTCAGGAGGGCAACCGTCGGCTCGGAGTGGCCGCCGCCTCTCATCATGGCGGGGAAAACCCCCCGTCCGAAGCGGCGGAGGTTCCGCTGCGGGAGTTGCTCGGCGATGAGGTACTGGACC
>NZ_JBQQBQ010000121.1:0-14047 GCF_052245915.1 Nonomuraea sp. 10N515B | reverse complement strand
CGAAGGGCAGCGCACCTTCGGCTGGCGCGAAGCGCTCAACGAACTCGAGATCGCCTACCCGGGAAGGATCAAGTAAATCAGGTAAAGAGCACTCTCCATTACTCAGAGTAAGAATTTACACACTTGAGGTGACAAGCTCGGCCTGGGTGTGACTTGGATCGCTTGATGACGTGATTTTGGGATCGCTACTTGTCGTGGTGTGTGGAGAGGATGGGTGGTCCGCGTACGCGAAGGGCCGTTGTTCTCTTGCTTCGGCTCTCACCGAGCAAGAGAACAACGGCCCTTCCAGAAGATGCGTCCTGGTGGGTCTCGGGTTTTGGGCGACGGGGTCACATCGTGCCGATGACGAGATTCTTGCGGGCGGCTTCGACGACCTCCTTGGTGACGATGGACATGTGGTTGATCTCGAGGACGCGCTGGATCTGGCTGATGAGACGGACGGTGAGGCGGAAGTTGCCGCTGGTGATGCGGGCGATGGCGGCGACGGCCTCGTTGGTGGTGTAGTCGTCGGTGTCGGCGAGCCGCAGGTGGGGCCAGGAGCGGGCGAGGACGAAGGCTTGTTCGTCGGCGGACATGGGTTTGTAGTGGTGGACGAACCCAACGCGGGAGTACAGCTGGGGATAGCGAGAGAGGCGCTTTTCGATGCCGGGCATGCCGATCAGGATGAGGCCGATGCCGGTGCGGTCGTGGTAGTCGCGGAGCTGCTCGAGCGCGGCGGTTTTGAGGCGGTCGGCTTCGTCCACTATCAGGAGTTCGGCGTGGCCTGCGGCGTTGAGCATGCCCTGTTCGTCGACGCCGCGGCCTTGGGTGAGCATGAGCTCGACGTTCCAGCCGAGCCGGTCGCACAGGTAGGAGATCTCTTTGTCGAGGTGGTGGGGGGTGTTGTGGACCTTGGGTGTGAACATGACGGCGCGGGCGGCGAGGATCTGTTCGGCGGAGGTGTCCGGGTCGTCGGCGCCGATCGGGTGACTGCCGTCCAGCTGGTGGGCGAGTTTGTCCCATTGGGAGTAGTAGCGGGCTGAAGCCGTTTTCCCGACGCCGGGGGCGCCGAAGCAGAGGCCGACGTAGCGTTCGCGGCGGACGGCGTCGGCGAACTCGATGAACAGCCTGTGTTCCTTCGTGATCACGATCGGGAAGGAGACCGGTCTGGGTCCGTTCCCGTTCGTGACGTTGTTGGCGCTGTTGCCGGACGGACTAGCAGGTCCTGGCGGTGCGGTCGCGTCGCGGCGGGGTGAGCTGCCTTTTCCGGAACGGAGCTCCTCCGTGGCGGCCGTCTCGGTGCTGCCGGAGTCGCTCAGGTCGGAGGATGCTGCTGGATCGCCGGCCTGGTCGGGGTTGTCGGGTGGGCTGTCGTCCTCTGTTGGATCCACGCCATGGTGCCTATCCGGGCCCTATGGGGCTCACTCATTCCAATAGCGTTTGAGTTGCGGGCCGTCACCATGGGTAGCGGTCGTGTCGGTGCCGCTCGGCGGCTCAGCGGGCGCGTGGAGCGTGTCGGGGGTGGTGCGGGCACCGTCGCCGTTGAGCTCGGTGGGGGTCATCCAGTTGGCCAGGCCGGTGGTGGGGTAGCCGGCGGGCAGGGGTTCGGTGTGGGCTGCCAGGAGCCGGTCGACTACCTGGGCGCGGCTGGTCAGGCGGCCGCGTAGCTGTTTGCGGCGGGCGTTGCGGGCGGTGGTGATCTCTTTGAGGCTGATGGTGATGCCAGCCAGTTCAGGGCAGATCGCCCGGCAGAGGAATTCTTCCTCGCCGGTGCCGGCGGTGCTGGCCGGGGCGCCGTCGCGATGCAGGTAGACGCGGATCTCGGTGATGTCGCGGGGGTCGTAGCGGATGGTGGCCTGCTCTCCGGTGTAGAAGGCCAGGACGGGGTCGAGGTAGCGCAGGTTCAAGAAGTGGATCCCGTCGGTGTGGATCTTGCGGGGTTTGGCGACGGTGAGCAGCAGCAGGTCGAGCTGTTCGAGCGAGTCGGGCATGCGCGGGATGAAGCCGCCGGCCTCCCAGCGAGCCTGGGGCGGCATCTTGGTCTCGCTGTGCGGGCGCAGGTTGTAGACCTCGCGGATGAACCGGCCGATCGCGGCGTCCAGCTCCGGGAGGGTCAACTGTGCCTGGCCGGCGCGGTCGGGGGTGCCGCGGGGCGCGTAGCCGGGCAGGTGGGCCAGGCACATCTGGTTGATCGTGCCGATCAGCCGCTCGATCTTGCCGTGGCCGTGGGGCTGGCCCGTCAAGGTGAAGACCGGGATCACCTTCAGGTCGGCCATCACCTGTTCCAGATGGGCGGAGGTGAAATCCGAGCCGTGGTCGAGGTGGAACACCGCCGGGATGCCGCACACGTGCCACGTCGGCTCGGTTTTGCGCCAGATCGCCTGCCGGAACGCCAGTGCGGTGGTCAGCGCGGAGGGGGCCTCCAGGTTGACGGCGTAGCCGGCGATGGCGCGGGAGTGGTCGTCTTCGATGGCGGTCATCCAGGGCCGGGCCGGCTTGCCCTTGTCATCCAGCACCCAGATGTCCAGCTCGGTGTGGTCGGCCTGCCAGATCTCGTTCGGCTTGGTCGCCTCTCGCCGGTACACCAGCTCATAGGCCTCCCGGTAGCGGCGGGTCCCCTCCAGGCCGAGGGTGACCAGCGCGGGGTCCAGCTCGGTGACGATGCTGTGGACCGTCCAGTAGCCGGGTACGGGCCAGCCGCGCGCCTTGGCAATGCTCTCGGCCTGCCGGTGGATCGTGGCCACGCTGGGCTGGGGCTTGCGCAACGCCAGCCCCTCGACGAACGCCACCAGCTCGTCCGGGAACCGGCGCAGGCCCTTGTCGCTGCGGCTGGCGCGGGTCAGGCCGTCGAGGCCGGAGCGCCGCCAGGCGGCCAGCCACCGCTGCAAGGTCCGGTAGGAGGGGCCGCCGTCGCCCTGGGCGGCCGCCAGCCGGGCCAGCGGCACTCCCTCGTGCAGGTGCGGCGCCAGCGCCTCATACCGGCTCATGGCCAGGGCACGCCCGGCCACGCCCCCCGGAGCGCCCGCTGTCCGGTCTGGCCTGTGAGTGTCGTTCGTTCGCGGTACTCACCCTGCCATCGTCCGTCCCCACAATGGATGCCCACCACACTCGTGCAGGCCACGGTTACGACCATCTCCGCAAACCGAGGGCCCGCGTGCTGATGAGTCGACCGGCTGCCCGTGTACGCCATCGTGGAGCAGGCCATCACCGTCGTTCTGGCCACCGACCGGGGGCAGCTGAGCCCTGCTGGAGAGTCACTTCAGGAAAGCCCCCTTCCGTGAAGTAACCTGGCGGCATGCCGTCATCTAGGCCCAGCTCGCCGCTCCGCAGCACGTCGCCGGAGCGCGCTAAAATCACTTCACGAAAGGTGGTCAGTCTCCCGGACACTGTCGATCCGACCGGTGACAGCCTCACCGCCTGGGCCGAGCGCTACCTCGATCTGGCCGTGCGCGGGGTTCGCTCGACGGAGGTCACCGACAAGATCACCCGGCATCTGGAGCGGTTCACGGCGTGGATGACCGGCGGTCTCGGGCACGACCGAGTCTCGGCCGTCACCGCACGGGAGGTGGCCGCTTGGCGCGACTACCTCGCCGCCGCCGGCAATGTCGGCCGCGACGGCAAGGCCGCGCCGATGGCGGCCGCGACGGTCAACAACCACCTGGCTCATCTCTCAGCGCTGTTTTCCTGGATCGCCACGCACGCTTCGGCCGAACTGCTGCGCCACGGCGACCCGGCCAAGAAGGTGGCCCCGCTGCGTCTGCCCGCCCCCGAGGTGCGCGCCTTGGCCGCCGCACAGGTGCGCACGGTCAAGAACGTGGTGGACCGGATCGAGACCTTCCACGAGCTCAAGGGCCGCCGCCACCGCGGCACTGGTCCGCGCCTGCACGCCCATGCCCGCCCGCTGCGTGACCGGGCCATCGTCTACCTGCTGTTCGGCACCGGGCTACGCCGCGCCGAGGTGGTCGCCCTGGACCTGGAGCAACTGCAACCCGCCGACCCCGAGCAACTGCGCCCGGCCAAGACGGCCCGCCTGGTCGGCGTGCGCGGCAAAGGCCGCACCAACCGCACCGTCTTCGTCGGCCGCGACGCCCGCCTGGCGCTGGCCGACTACCTCGAGGCCGAGCGGCTCGGCGACGCCGCCGGGAGCACCTCGCCGACGGCCCTGTTCTTGGCGGCGGCCTCGATCGCCGCCCGCCGGCCTGACGGGCGCATGTCCCCACGCTCGATCAACACCATCGTCGAGCAGATCGGCCGGTTGCACGACGCCCAGATCAGCGACCCGGGCCGCAAGCTCGGCCGGTTGCGGCCGCACGACGCCCGTCACACCTTCGCCTTCGAACTGTCGCAGCGCTCCGGCCACAACCGGGCCGAGCTCGAACGCCGCCTCGGCCACGCCAACGACCGCTACCTGCGCATCTACACCAACCCACCCGACGAGGTCGCGGCCGGCTACGTCGAGGACATGTGATCGCCGTCCACGCACGTCACGGCCGACGGCGGGCCCCGTTCGATGAGGAGTGCGAGGCCGCCGCACCGCACGCAGGAGATGAGCGGCTGACCGAAGGAGCGCCTGATGAGCCTGTCCCAGTTGGGCCTCCGTCGCAATCCAACGGATATGGGCACGCAGGTAGGCCGGCTCAGCGCGTGCCCCGCCGCCACCACCGCCGGCGGCGGCGCATGGCCTGCAGACGCTCCACCCGCGCGTCCAGATCATCCAGGCGGGCCTGCATGGTTGCTCCAGCCAGTTGCCGCACCTGACCGGCCACGCGCATGCCCCGCGGGCGCTGACCGGCCTCCCCTGCGGCCGTGGCCGCGGCGATGAGGCGGGCCAGGTCATCCAGCAGGTGTATCCCCTCCGCCAAGGAGCCAGCAGAAGCCGAACCGCTACGGCAGACCTCCTGATGCGGCACGTCCGGGACCAAGCACGAACCAGGCGGTGATGTCGTTGGTGAACGGCACGGGCACTGCCCCGGGGCCGGGCCCGGGGCCGGGTCAGGCGGTGCGGCGGGAGCGGGCCAGAGCCAGCCCGCCGAGGACCATGGCGATCAGCCCGATCGCCAGGTCCACGTAGCCCCCGACTATTCCGTAGCCGGTGCCGGGACCACCGTCGGCGGCGGCCACAACCAGCCCGCCGATGACCGCGCAGGCCAGCCCCGCCACCAGGGCCACGATGGCCCCTTTTCTCCCGGTGCCGGCGCCGATACGACCGGCGGAGCGGGCCAGAGCCAGCCCGCCGACGACCACGCCGGGCAGCCCCAGCAGAGCGGCCACCACAGTCCAGAGACGCCCGGAGGTCAAGGTGTAAGCACCGACGGGCTGGACCAAAACGTGCGCGGCTGCCGGTGTGGCGAGCCCCACAATTCCGAGCAGGGCGGCTGCGGCGGTGGCTGGCAAGTGACGGACGAACATGAGGATCCTTTCTGTCGAATGACGGGCGTCGGCAGCGTGTGCAGCGCGGTGACTCGGCCTATGCCGGTCGAGGTGCCGATGATGAGCGCGAGCTCCTGGGAGAGGTTTCACGGAATCGATCATCGCGCCGTCGAGGCAGGCGCGGCCTCCGACAGCGGATGGCAGCGTCTACGCAGTTCTGCGTAGACGACTCGTGCCTCGGTACGCCCGTCGTCGTAGGCGGCCGCGCGTCTGGGCGAAGTGTTCTCACGCGCGGGAACCGTAGGATCGCGGCATGGAACACCGCATGGTGTCGTTGCGCCTGCCGGTGCCGGCGCAGGAGGTGTTGCTCGCGCTCTTCATCACCGTGATGCAGGTTCAGTGCACGATAGTCCGCGATGCCGGCGAGGTGGTATAGCGGCCCCTTACCGACCTCGGATACCTGGGATATGTCCTGCTGGTCGTGAGTGGCGTGGTCGTTGTCGTCCGCCGCCGGTGGCCGGTGCCGGTGTTCGTCACCGCCGGCGACCGCCACCACACCAGCCCGCTCTACCTGCGGAAACAGGATGGAACTCGCTCAGTGGGGTGTAGAGACCGTCAAAGCTAGTGGGTGTGGGAATGCGTTCTCCGGAGCTGTGCGAAAGAGTGCGGGAACCCGCCCGGATTCCCGCACTCCGGCTTGGTGAGGGTCAGACCCTGGCCTGTTCTTCGAGCTTGGCCTGTGCGGCCGGGGTCGGCTTCGATGCCCGGCGCGTGGGCATCCACCAGTTGGCCTTGCCGCACAGTTCCATTACTGCGGGGACGAGGATCATCCGTACGATGGTGGCGTCGATGAGCACGGCGACGGCCATGCCCAGGCCTCCCTGTTTGACCGCGATGTCGGGGCCGAGCAGGGAGGTGGTGAAGACGGCGATCATGATGGCGGCTGCGGCCGTGATGACCTTGGCGGTCCGCGCCAGCCCTCGGGCAACGGCCGTGCGGGTGTCGCCGGTTCGCTCGTACTCCTCACGGACCCGTGAGATCAGGAAGACCTGGTAGTCCATCGACAGGCCGAACAGGACCGGGAACATCATCATCGGAACCCAGGTCGTGACCGGCATGGCGGCGGGGAAGCCGAGGGCGGGGCCGAGCCATCCCCACTGTACGACCGCGACGATCACGCCGTAGGCGGCGCCGATGGACAGCAGGTTCATCACGGCGGCCTGCAGGGCGATCGTGACTGACCGGACCAGCGCGATCAGCAGCACCATGGAGATCACGATGACGACCGCGATCATCAGGGGCAGCCGCGAGCTGGACTCCTCGGCGAGGTCGATGGTGGCGGCGTTCGGGCCGCCGATGAGGACCTGTTGGCCGCCGGGTGCGTTAGGCAGCACGTTGTCGCGGAGCTTGTGCACCAGGTTCGCGGTTGCCTCGTCCTGGTACCCGGTCGTGGGAAAGGCAGTGAAGGTGGCGGCCTGCCCGTCCTCACTGACCCGGGGTGGTGTGGCGTAGGCGATGCCGTCGGTGTTGCGGACCGCTTCGACGACGGGACGCAGATCGGCGTCGGTGGAGTCGACCTGGGTGGTGAAGATCAGAGGTGCGCCGTAGCCGGGACCGAAGCCTTCGGAGAGGATCTCGTACGAGGTGTAGCTGCTCCTGTCGTGGGGCTGGACGCTGGCGTCGGGCTGGCTCAGCCGCATGGACAGCGTGGGGGCAGCCAGCACCAGCAGAACCGCGCCGGCCAGTGTCGCGGCGATCACCGGCTTGCGCTGCACCATGCCGGCCCAGCGCTCGGCGAGGGTACGGCGCTGCTGAGACGGGGCACTGACGGGCTGGTTCCGACGGGGCGTGCGACGGGGCAGGCGCAGTGAGTTGATCTTGTAGCCGGTGAAGCCTAGGAACGCGGGCAGCAGGGTCACCGCGGCGATCATCGTTACCAGCACGATCACCGACGTGGCGACGGCCACCCCGGTCATCAGCCGCTGTCCCATGACGACCAAGCCCAGCAACGCGATCACGACGGTAATGCCGGCGAACAGCACCGCGTGACCGGCGGTGGTGATGGCCTTGACCGTGGCGCTCTCGGGATCATTGCCATCCTGCAGGCTGTCCTTGTAGCGGGTCACGATGAACAGTGCGTAGTCGATGCCGACGCCGAGCCCGATCATCGCGCCGAAGACCAAAGTGAAATCCGGCCCGGGAACCACGTGCCCGACCAGCTTCATCAGCGCGAGGCCGCCGACAATTGCGAGGAGGGCGGTCACGATCGGCAAGCCCATAGCCACCAGCGACCCGAAGGCGATGAACAAGATCACTGCTGCCGCCAGGATGCCCACGCTCTCGGCCGGACCCTGTGGGGGCGTCTCGGCCTTTTCCGCCATGTACCCGCTCAGCCCAAGCGTGACGCTGTCGTCGGAGGCGTGCTTGACCATGTCCACCAAAGGCTTGACCTCGGTCTTCTCCACCTCCTTGTCGCTCAGCGGGATGGTCGTACGGGCGACACGACGATCCTCCGTCACCAGGTTCTTGTCCTGATAGGGCGAAATCACCGGTCCGGTAACAGGTGAGCCATCGAGCTCGGCGAGGACCTTCTCGATCTTTTGCCGGGTGGCGGGATCATCGATTCCCTTTTCTGCCTTGATCGCGAGGGTAAGCGTGTCTCCTTGCTGCTCGGGGAAATGCTGCTCGATCAGCTGCTGCGCTTTGGCGGATTCGGAGTTTCCGCCGGTGAAATCGTTGTCGGGGGCGGCGCCGTACCCGAAGCCGACCAACGCCACGGCGATCACGCCGACGATCCAGGTTAGCAGGACCAGACGGCGGCGCCGGTAACAGAACCGGGCCAGTCCCGCCAGCGCTCCATCGGTCTTGGAGGTCTCATTTCTCAATTCTTTTCCTCAAGTCGGTTCTTTCATGGGGCTGATTCCATCCGGAGATCGCAGGTCACGCCCCTTGCCTGAGTTCGGTTGGCAGTGCTCGGGGGTGGCGACACCTGATCAGGGCAAATAATCAGGTGTCGCCGGGTGATTTCGCTGTCGGTCAGCATGAGCAGCGCGCGTGGCAGCATGGTGGCCTGAACGACGTCCATACGGAGCTCGGTGACAACCGAAGAACTCGTCAGTTCTTCGGTTGTCACCGGGACCTGAGCCAGTCTCTTCTACGTCATCAACGAGCGCGGATGGTGACTCTCAGTCATCGTCGCCGTCAGGCCAGCCCCTTGCACCTTTGAGAACGTGGTTGGTCCTTTCCCTCATGTGCTCTCGTGGCAGGTTGGAATCAGGTAATCGTGACCTGGCCGTCGATGACCTTTACGGGGATTTCGATCAGCGGTGCGCGCGCCGGCCCTCCGGTCACCTGTCCGTTCTCATCGAAGGTGGAGCCGTGGCAAGGGCAACGAAACCCGGGTCCTATGTGGGAGATCGGGCAACCCTGATGGGTACAGGTGGCGTTGAACGCCAGGAACGTGTCCGGGGCTGGGCGCAGGAGATAGGCAGGTGCCCCATTTGGCGCGGTGAAGCTCTTCGACGATCCGACAGCGATGTCGGCGGCGGCAGCGATCACCGGCCCGCTCCCCGCCCCTGGGCTTGCTGAGTCCCCCGGCGAGACCACGGGCCGCCGGGCGAGTGCCAGCGCGCTCCCCGCGGCCACTCCGACAGCGGTCGTCGCTGCCGCGATCAGACCGCCCCGCAGCATGGTACGTCGCCTGACGTCGTTCTGGACGACCACACTTTCGTCCGGCGTGCTGCGCATCGGCAGACCGAGCTTGTGACGCACCTTCGCCCGCAGCCAGGCGCTCAATGACAACACCCCGGCGTCACCCATTATCAGCAGCGGGGTCCAAGCGAAAGCGAAAACAATGTCGGCCCCGTAATAGTACGGCCGGGTCGTCCAGCTCACCGTCAGGAAAAAGCTGACCGACAGGAGGACGCCACCGAGGGCGGCGAGCCGGGTGAACAGTCCGAGAATGGCACCGAGTCCGACCGCGATCTCCCCAAAGGCGATCGTCAGGCCTGTGACGATCGAGTGGTCGGCCGCCAGCGATACCAGTGGGCCGATCGGGGAGATCTCGGCGGCGGCCAGCATCTGGGCGTGGACTCCAAGCGGCGCGGTGTCATCCAAGTAGTGCGGGTCGAAGAGCTTGGAAACACCGGCGTACACAAGGGTGCCACCGAGAAAGGCGCGCAGCGGCAGCAGCGCCCAGAACGGTGACTGCATCGGGGAATCCCCGCGCGTCATAGTCATTCGGTGGCTGAGGTGATCATGAAGCCGGTGCACATTTCGTCGCTTGAGCCGTCGCCCCAGACCACGTATCGCGGTGGGAGCTTGCTCAGCGCCGGCAGTTGCTGCCGCAGGGTGGCGTCGTGGGTACAGGTGACCCGCAGCTTATCTCCTGGCTTGACGTCAACAGGGGTGGGCAATGGCCGGGTTTTCTGATTGTCGAAGTCGAAGTTGGGGACGTCGAGCAAGGTCTGAGCCCGGGCGGTGCCGGGATTGAGTTCGACCTTGATCGAGCGCCCGAGCATGTGCATGTGTCCCAACGCCGCGTACACCGTCATAGGCTGTTGTATCGGATAGTCGCAGTGCTGGGTGTTGCCGGGCACCGGCTTGCCGTTGCCGCAGAGTTCCAGCAGTTGCTGCGCAATACCCCCGACTCTGTCACCGAAGCGCTTGGTGACATCCGCGACCGACGCGGCGCGGTCGCACAGCACACCGGACTCACCGCTGGCGCAGGGCAGTTCGATCGGTGCCTGCAGGGGGAGAGTGCGGAGCGGTTTGGTGGCCGCTGTGCCGTCGGTCAGTCGCAACCGGACGCTGGACTGGTCCGTTTCGCCCGCGCGGCCATCGGTGGCCAGCAGGTTGTAATGCGCCTGAACGACTATCAGGCTGCCGGGCTTGACGGGGAAGCCGACATCCTGCTCAAGGACGCTCTCCGTGCCGTTGGGGGTCCAGGCGCTGGCATAGGTCCCCGCTACCCGGCCCAACCCGGTATCGCCGAAACAGGTCCAGCCCGGGCCCGGCGTCTCGGCGTCCTTGGCGTGCGCCCGTGTTGCGGCCTCAGGCGCGACGACCTGGACAACGGCGTGGTGCACGATCTTCGCGTTCTGGGGCTGGAACAGGGCTCCGGTCAGGAACATCGGCTTGGTCACGTGTGGATCGATCAGCAGGCACCGGTAGTCATCGGTGCCGCCATTGGGAGCAGACGGCGTATAGGACTCCGGCATGGTCAGGTTCAGGAACCGCTCGCCGGCTCGCAACGGCTGCGATGCCACGGGCGAGGAGGTGCCATGGCCGGCGTGCGGCGCGTCCGCCTCAGAATCCGCGGAGTCCGACGCACAGGCGGTGAGCCCCATCGCCATTGCCACCGAACACGCTGCCAGGGCAGTCATCCGCCGGTACTTCATCCGTTTCCTCATGATGACCTTTCGTGTCTGGAGGTTTCCAGGAGATTCCTGGCTTCACGGGCCCGCCCATCCCGGCAGCGAACTGAGCTGGGACGGCCAGCAGCAGCGTCGCCAGGCTGGTGAAAGCTCTACGCATGACACGCTCCTTCAAGTTGTCCGGATCCACGACCTGTGCCTGCTCGGCGATGGCATCCAGCTGACGGGCCGTACTCATGGAGGTGTTCGTAGGTCTTTCGCGGAATCGATCATCGCGCCTTCGAGACGGCCGCGGCCTCCGACAACGGACGGCAGCGTCTACGCAGTTCTGCGTAGACACCTCGCGCCTGGCTACATCCGTCGTCGTAGGCGGTCGCGCATCTGGGCGCAGTGTTCTCCCGCGCGGGAACCGTAGGATCGCGGCATGAAACACCGCGCCGTGTCGTTGCGCCTGCCGGTGCCGGCGCAGGACGTGTTGCTCGCGCTCCTCATCACGGTGATGCAGGTTCAGGGCACCCTCGTCCGCAATGCCGATGAGGTAGTACAGCGTCCTCTTAGCGACCTCGGACACCTGGGATATGTCCTGCTGATCGTGAGTGGCGTGGTCGTCGCCTTCCGCCGTCGGTGGCCGGTGCCGGTGTTCGTCACCACCGCTCTCGCCAGCTTGGTGTACTACGGCCTCGACTTCCCGGACGGGCCCGGTGCACTCGGGCTCGTGGTCGCTTTGTACACCCTCGCCGCCTACGGGGACGGGCGCCGGTCGCTGGTGATCGCCGGCGTGGGCACCTCGGTGCTCGCCATCGGCTGGCTGGTCGCCGCGGCCGACATCGAGCCACGCGTTGCCATCGGCTGGGTGTACTTCCGGATCGGCGCGTCGGTCATGAGCGCGGCCCTCGGCGAGTCCTTCCGGTCCCGACAGGTCATCGCGGCTGAAGCTCAGGAGCGCGCCGAGTTGGCTGAACGGACTCGCGAGGAGGAAGCGCGGGCGCGTGTCGACGCTGAACGGCTCCGGATCGCGCGCGAGGTCCACGACACCGTCGCGCACGCCATAGCGATCATCAACGTCCAGTCCGGTGTCACCGCGCACGTGCTCGACAAGCGGCCGGAAGTGGCGCGCGAGGCGCTGCGCGCCATCGAGCAGACCAGTTCCCGGGCGCTGCGAGAGATGCGGGCCATCCTCGGCGTGCTCCGTGACGACGACGGTGACGGGCGGGTGCCGTACCCCGGGCTGGGGCAGATCGACGAACTGGCCGCCAAGGCACGTGAGGCGGGACTCGATATCAAGGTCGAGGAGACCTTGCCCGCGGCGCCGTTGCCGAGCGCGGTGGGAAGTGCCGCCTACCGTATCCTTCAGGAATCGATCACCAACGTGGTCCGCCACGTCGGCCCGACTCGGGTGACGGTGGCGCTGAACCCCGGGATCGAGATCTTGGAGATCCGTGTGACCAATGAGGGCCGCCGTGCCGCCCCAGGTCATGACTCCGCCGATCCGCGCCCAGGGGGCGGGCATCCGAGCGGCACGGGCAGCTCGGCCAAGCCCGGCCGCGGGATCGTCGGCATGCGCGAGCGCTGTCAGCTACTGGGCGGAGAACTCGACGCCGGGCCGATTCCGGGCGGCGGGTACGAAGTCAGGGCACGGCTGCCCCTCGCGCCGACCGGGTCGCGCCTATGAACGCGGCGGCTGCCTCATCGTTGATCAACGCTCAGATCAAGGTGCTGCTCGCCGATGACGAGGGTCTCGTGCGATCCGGGTTCAAGGTCCTGCTCGACCTCGAGGACGACATCACTGTGGTGGGGGAAGCCACCAACGGCGCCGAAGCCGTCGAGCGGGCCCGCGCCACTCGTCCCGACGTCGTCCTCATGGACATCCGCATGCCGAAGCTGGACGGGATTCAAGCCACCGCCCAGATCGCCGAGATGCACGGGTTGGAGCAGGTCCGAGTCCTCATCCTCACCACCTACGACACCGACGAGTACGTCTTCGACGCCTTGCAGGCCGGTGCCAGCGGCTTCCTGCTCAAAGACGCCGGGCCGGCCGAGCTCCTCCAGGCCATCCGGGTGATCGCTGCCGGAGACGCGCTGCTCGCGCCGCGGATCACCCGACGCCTGATCGGCCAGTTCACCGCGCGACGAACAACTGCCCGGACCGCCGAGGACCGGCTCGCGGTGCTGACCGAGCGCGAGCGCGAAGTGCTGGCCCTGGTGGGACAGGGCCTGAGCAACCACGAGATCGGTGCCGAGTTGTTTCTCAGCCCGGCCACCGCGCGCACCCATGTCAGCCGCGCGATGACGAAACTGGGTGCGCGCGACCGTGCGCAATTGGTCGTCATCGCTTACCAAACAGGACTGGTCAGCCCTTCGATGTAGGGCACGGCCACGCCGCGCTCGCGCAGCGGCCGGGCGTAGATGATCATGTCGTTGTCGAATACCTGGGGCGCCCGCCGTGGCGGCCGCGCTCGCGGCCGGCGGATGAGAGAACACCAGCGGCACGCCGGCTCCGCCGCTGTCGGCGTAGCGGAGGGCGGATCCGTCCAGCGAAAACGCCGACGTCGGATTCCCCATCTCCTCCACAGAGCAAACATCTCATAGATGCGGATCATGCCTTCGGACGCGACCGAACTGTGGGCCGTTACGGGGCAGATCATCATCGTCTTCCGGATCTTCGGGGTTGCGCAGTGCCCGGCACCCACCGGGCAGGCTCCGCAGCCATCGCCCAGATGCGGTACCTGCGCCGGGCTCTACCCTCGCCCAGGCGCCGGTCGGTGGTGGCAACACGTTGGCAGCGGCGTGCGACTCGCCGGCCAGAACAGCGGATGGTCCAAGCCGGGATAGCGGTGGCTTCGGATCAGCGCTCGAGTTGCTGGGGTGAGCAGGGCTACGGGCGGACAACGGCCCTTCGCTCGCACTGATCAACCACCACTGAGCCGGCTCACGGTAGTTGGAACCGGTGGGCGGCAGTGACCTGCTCAACTCGATTCGGCGGATCAGGCTTGTTGGCACCGACGGCTCACGGTTGTTGGCACCAGCGTGGAGTTCTCAGCCTTCTGGGCACGAGCTTGGGGCGCTGACCTGGCGGAACAGGACCAGGAGCACGTCGACCGCCGAGGTGGTGCCAACAACCGTGAGCAGGTTGCATCTAGCGCGATCGGGCTCAACCACCTGCCATCTCCACGCCAGGCCACGACAAATAGCGATCCCCCATCCGCGTCAGAGCTAATGAACCAGTCCCGGTCCGAAACACCTATCAGCCGCGGGTAGTTTGATCACCCGTTGGAAGAGGTTGGAGCAGGTGGCAGGACCACAGCAGGACCCCAAGCAGTCCC
>NZ_JBQQBQ010000120.1:0-14152 GCF_052245915.1 Nonomuraea sp. 10N515B | reverse complement strand
CCGCTCCTACCTCGGCACCGCCCGCAACCACGGCATCCATCCCCTGGATGCTCTCCGCGACGCGCTCGCCGGGAATCCCTGGATGCCGCCACAAACCGCCTGATCAATCACAGGCCTGAATGGATACGGCCGCGCGAGTGCAGCGGAACCTCAAGGAGCTGATGGGCGCGCGATAACGATCGTCCATGCTCTTCCGCAGGTCGCCGTGCTCGATACCGCCTTTATGCCAAGCCGCTGCCCCTCCGGCCTGCATGGTCTGCGCCCCTGTGAACAGCGACGGCGGTCGTTGCAGCCGCTCACTCCTCCTCCACCCAGCGCTCAACGATATGAACTGTGCGGACTTCTGGCCTGGAGAGTAGGTCGAGTACCTGGTCCTGGCTAAACGTATTGGCGATGAATCCGAAGATCCTCCCCTTAGCGGCAGCGTCACGCAGGACTTTCAGATCGAGACCAAGTTTCGCGAGATCACCTTGGTCGTCATCGCTGAGGTTGTGCGTCCACTGCTGGAACTGCGAGACGGCGGATTGATTGCTGCATTGAGGGTCCACCAATCTCGTGGCACTGCATCCTCCTTTTCCAGGCCACCAGTACACGGGCTTACCTGTAGAAGCCTGCGAACCCGAGAGGAAGAAACGCTTCCACTCCAGCATGCTAAAATCACCCATCGCTTCCAATTCGTCTTCGGTAAGCGGAGCGGCGAGTTCCACGATTACAGTCGCCAGTTCCCTCGACTTGAGAGTTCTCGCCTGTACGACGGCTTCACCTTTAGCTTCCGGACTGCCTCCCTGACCTCCCATGAATTTTCCCAAATAACGAGTCATGCGATTTGGCGGCACCGGGGTTGCGCCAACCCGGCCCAATACATTCTCCGAGATTTCGGCAACACTGTCGACAACGCCATGAGCGGTCGCGGGCGAGTGCGACTCGATTTCGACCGTCGCGGAAATGCTAAAGAGGTCGCGATCGACATCACCCTTCGACCAAATTTGATACTCAGGGTTAGCCACCTGCAGCGCGTTCGCCCAAACATAATTGAATTCCTGCAGACGTGAGGCAGAGCTTTTTTGCGTCCACAGAATCGCTGAAATCATCACCGCAACAAGGATGCCGCTCATCGCGCGAAACGTTATCTTGCGCCAACCAATCTTCATTCTGCTCTTCACTCTTGAGAAGGGGGGAAGTGCGCTCAGGTGTGGGTCTCGGACGCGAGACCCACACCTGAACGTCAGCTAACGAGATGTTACCTATACATCAGTCCCCCTGCTGCCACCCACGGTGTCCAGCCAGTGGATTTTATTTCTCCCGCCGGCTTGGGCCGGTCGTCTTTCTGGTGCATGCGTATCCGCAGCGCGGCTTCGACTTCCAGTTGGCCGTCCCGCCATGTGCACGTCACGAGGTATGGCTCACACTCTGCCGGGAAGTTGTTGTTGCCGCTCTCCGGGTCGCGCCAGAGATCGTATCCGCGGTTGCTCTTAGAGACGCTCGTTGCGGTGTTCCCCGCCACTCCAGGACTGAAGCTGACGTCGCCAGCTCCTACAGACATTTCTCCTCCGATTCCGCGGAATCGGGCCTTGGAGGTGAGCGTTACCTCAAAGTTGTTGAGCATCCATTCATTGTATTTCTTATATTTAGCGTCTTTTTTGAACTCCGAGGACACGCGCACCCAGGCGGTAGCGTTGAAGATGCTGACGTTGAGTATTTCATTGCTCGGGAAACCCTTGGTGATGGTCCAGCCCAGATTTCCGATAGCCCGAACGTCGATTCCCTTCATCACCGCCGAGCCCTGGAAAGACGTTTCCAGCCAAACTTCGCAGTTATCGCCGGTTCTCGTACTGCTTGGGTATTTGCAGTGGCACGTCCATCTGCTGTACTGCCCCGGAATAGTGCTGTATTGATCCTTGATGCGCTTGTCGCCGCTGCACCTTACTTCGACAGGCCCGGGGGTATCCGCTGCGGCCTGGAGGGCGCGAGTCGAGCTACCAGGAATAAGCCCTCCGCAGGGGTCGAGCCAATCCGTGGAATCCTTTCCGGAGTCCGCGGGAACATCGATGATAGTGAGATCGCCACAACGGTCGAACACGAAGATGGATATGGAGGGGGTACTGGGTTCGACCTGCCCGGCAGCAGAGGCGCTCCTCTTCGCGGCGGCTGCGGCTGTCTCATCGGAATACTCTCTCGTCCATGTGCGGGTCACAGAAGCGGTGACTCGCACCTTCCCGTCGCTGTCTTGCTGCACCACCACGTCGTCGAGGGCAACGATGGCGTCCGTGAGCGTGGCCCCCTGTAGATCCAACCACTGCTTGTCCTTCAGCAAGACGTGATTGAGGAGAGAAAGACTTGCGGTATTGGGCGCATCCGGGGTGACACCGGGGGCGTCCCAAATGGTTCCCGCGCGGCCTTGAAGAACTGCATCCTGGGCCTTGAAATAGTCCCTGACCCGCTCGATGTATGCCTCGGCCCCGGACCCTGACTCTGAAGCCGAGGCTGCCCTGGCGGCGGTTGCCGGTGCTTCAAGGACGCACGCTGTTGACGTTGGTGGTGGGATGGCTTTGGTGCTCGCTGAGGTGCTCTCCCATTCACTCACGCCGTAGGCGGTCTTGGCCCGCACCTTGATGGTGTAAGTCACGTCGTTGGCGAGGCCGCTGATGGCTGCCCAGGGGTCTTTCACTTCGAAAGTCTTGACCGTCGTCCCGCCTTGGTCGACGACTTCCACGTCGTAGCCGTCCAGGAATGCCACGCTGCCGTTGGACTCAGGCAACCCCCAGCTGGCCGTTGCGCCGGCGTCGCCGCCAGAAGCGCGCAGGTTGAGCACCTTACTGGGCGGGCCTGCCGGCAGATAGGTCAAGGCCAGCGATGGCTGTTCCGCAGCGCTCGGCTCGGCGATGGTGATGACTTCGTCCTTGTTGGAGGTGAGCAGCAGCCATTGGCCTTCGCTACCTGCGATGTCGGCTTGCAGGCCATTGATCGGCATAGAGTATGGGGCGGTTGCCGGGTCGGCGTCACCAGCCAGTTCTGATCCCTTGGTCTGCGAGGTGACGCTGCTCTTGAGCGGCGTCGCGGTGATGACCGTGTCTGCCGGACACGTGCCTGATGCACACGCAGGTGTGCCGAGCTTCAGGACGGCATTGACCACCCCTGCACCGTCGGGAAGCTCGTCCAGATTGAAGCCGATGACAGTAGCGGTTTTGTCTGTCCCAGTGCCGCCGATGTGCATGGTGCTCGAATCGATGACTGTGCAAGGCCCGCCGTCGCAAGCGGCTGGATCGGTCTTGGCCGTCTTGATGACGAAGCTGTCCTTGCCCAGCGTCAGGTGCCGGATGTCCTCGGTGGGAGGCGGCGGGGGTGTGCCGGGGGTGGTGAAGGAGATTGGGGCGGACTTGGGAGTGCAGACCTCATCGCCGGATCCGTTCGATGTGCTCGTGGCTTGACCAGTGGCCGACGGTGCTACGACGGCCGGGCTGCTAGTGCCGCCGAGGGGGGTGTTCATGTCTGTGGTGATCTCGGCGGCGGTTTGGGCGCGGTTGTAGATGCGGACGTCGTCGATGGCGCCTTGGAAGTATTCGCCGTAGGAGGTGTTGCCGCCGATGTGAACGGCGCCTCCGTCCTCCATGATCGTGCCGGCAAGGGGGGCTTCGGCGAGTTGGGTGCCGTTGAGGAACAGGCGGGCGGTGGTGCCGTCGTAGGTGACGGCGAGGTGGGCCCAGGCGTTCAGGGGCAGCCGTGTGGTGCCGGCGGGCCGTCCGTAGTCGCGCTCGGTGAAGATCCCGCCTGCGGGGGCGAAGCCGTTGGAGGCCCACAGGCCGTAGGCGGATTCGTCGAACAGGGTGAAGTCCTTGGCGAGGACGGTGCGCCAGCCGTCCACGGTAGTGGGGTTGACCCAGGCCGACAGAGTGAGCGCGTTCGTCATCGCGAGGGACGGGTGGTGGGGGATGGTGACCCAGCTGGAGGTGCCGTTGAAGGACAGCGCCTGGCCGTACTTACCGCTCACCCAGGTCGTGTCGGTGGCGGTGCCGTTGTTGGTGCCGGTCGCGTCGGTGACGGTGGTGCCGGTGCCTTCGTTCATGCCGTAGGCGGCGACCAGCCCGTCCGGCGTGGGAGTGGGTGTTGGAGTCGGCGTGGGTGTGGGGGTCGGTGTTGGTGTCGGGTCAGGATCGGGGCTGGGGTCACCGGGGTCTTGCGGGGCGGTGACGCAAGCCATCATCTGCCACTTGTACGTTGTGCCGGGCTGCACGGTGTTGGCCGGCACCTGGAAGGAGGCCCGTTCGCCGCCAAAAGCGGTGCGGCTGCCGAGCGGAGCGGAGCCGACGGGCAGGCCTTGGTTGTCGTACAGGTAGTACTTGGCCGTAACCGGGCCGCCGGAGGGGCGGTTGACCATGCCGGACAGGATCGGCTGGGTGGGGTCGGCCATGCCGGTTCCGGTGTCGGAGGGCAGCATCGGGGCGTCGCTGGTGATGCGGTAGGCAGGGCTTTCGTTGCAGGAGGGCGGGGTGATGCCGGCGCGGCAGGCCTTGACCACGAACTTGAAGCTGGCCGGGTTGTCCAGGGTGAACACCTTGTCCAGCACCTGGCCCGACGGGATGTTGTTGTGCGTGGTGGTGCCGGGCACGCCGACCAGGGCGCGGATGTCCTGGGCGGTCAGGGCTCGTTGGTAGACGTGCACGTCGTCGATCGCGCCGTCCAGATGGCCGGCCAGGGCACGGGCGCGGCCGATCTCGAAGGCGCCCTGGGCATTCCAGGCGGCGGTGTGGTCGCGTTCCCCGGCCAGCGCGCCGTCCACGTACAGCCGGATCTTGCCGACGGCGTGGTCGTACTGGACGGCCACGTGCGTCCACTCGTTGATCTTCGCCAGATCCTTGGACTGCACGACGGTTTCATAGATCCGGTCGGAGCGGTCTTCTCGGATCATGGACAGCAGCCAGCGCTGGTCGTACTCCGGCGCTGAGGAGGTGCGGTACGACAGCGTGAAGCCGGGCAGGTGGACGCCCATCTGCGACAGCACGGTCTGCTCGGCGGTGCTGCTGTCCAGGCGCACCCAGGCGGTCGCGGTGAAGCTCTGGTTGGTGTTGATGACCGGCTGAGTGGTGGCGGCGTGCGCACCGCCGGTGAATTTCACCGCCTGGCCGAGCTGACCCGGAATGCGGGTGTAGGAGCCGGTCAGGGTGGCCGGGAAGTTCTTGCCGGAGGAGTCGGCGGCGGTGGCGCCTGTGGTCTCATCCAGTTTCCAGTACGCCTGCTCGCCCGCGGGAAGCTGGGCGGCCGGGGGTGCCATGGTGGAGTCGTTGACGGTCACCGTGTAGTTCAGCGGTGACGCCTCGGGCACGCTGGACTTGTAGCTCACCTTCACGTTGGTGCTGCGCGCGATGGCGTCGTTGCCCGCCATGGAGTCGATGGATTCGGCGCTGACGGTGGGGATCTCCGGCGGCAGCACCCAGTCCACGCTCAGCTTGGGCACGTTCTGCCCCCATAGCTGCGGCCAGAAGGAGAAGTCCTCCCACAGATCTTTGGGTACTGGACTCTCTTGGGTCAGCCGGAGCATCAAGCCGTGATTCTGCGTCCCTGAGGCCCATGCCTGGGTCATAGGGGTGAGGTCCCAGCTCCACACGGAGCCTGCGGTGCCGGGCAGGGAGCAGGGGTCGATGGAGGCGCGTCCCTCGGCGGTGGTGGTGGGCTGGTTGCTCCAGAAGGTGTCGTCGGCCACCCAGGACTGAGTGATCCGGTGGGCGCTGATGCCCTGGAACTCGCTGCAGGTTGTGACAGCGGTACGCAACATCAGTTGCATGGTGGCCTTGACGACCTGGCGGCCGGTGATGGTCGCGGTGTCAAAGGCCATCAATGCCCGGCTGTTGTCCTCCTTTCTGGTGCAGTTCGGATAGGGATTGCAGGTCTGGTAGTTGCGCCGTCCGACGTAACCGGGGCTGATCTGAGCGCTGGGCGATCGGATCCCAACCTCTTGAGTGATCCCGAGCGTGGTGGTGGGATCGACCGTGACGGGGTACTGCGTGGCCGGGTCGGCCAGCCACTTAGGGTCCGGTTTCAGCACCAGCACGGTGCCGCCGTTCTCGCCCTCCACACTGGTTTTGATCTTGGATTGCCGTCCCGGGCGGCCCGGGCTGGGATCATCGGAGCCAGCGTCCCACATCAGCGGCGCCGGGGCCGAGGCCACCTGCTTGCCCTTGCCGGCCGAGAGCGTGAGCCCGCCGGACTCGGTCACCTTGAGCTTGAGTCCGGGCGCCTGCACCGGGAGCCGGTATTCCACTGGCCCGGTGGGGCGTTCTCGCAGCACGATGTCGTGCCGGAAGCCGGTGGCCAGGGCGGTGACGACCAGGTCCGCCGAGGGGCCGGCCGCTCCGACGTAGGTGGCCACGTTGCCCTTGATCTGCGGGCGGGGCAGTTGTGTGGGCCACGAAAGACCGAAGGTGCCTTCCCGGCCCAGGCGCATGCTGGCGAACGGGCCGCCACCGCCGGTGGAGAACCGCACCCCGGCCTTGGCCAGCCGCGGTTTCAGAATGCCTTGCTTCTCTTCAAGCGTAGTGTCGATCCACCCCCATGATCCATCGGCCCGTCGCAGCTGTGCCGGGCCGCTGTAGGACTCCGTAGCTAGATGACCGTCTGGATATGCCCAGGTGCGGGATGTCTCGGTAAAGGTCTGCTCGACCGCCACCGGTCTATTGTGTTTCTTGGCTTCAAGGATTGCCGCGCGTAACGGCGCGTCGGGATCGTCCGGGCGGGGGAACGTGGTCACCGAAGGGCCGGCCGGCCCTTTTTCCGGCTCCGGATCGGCCTGGGCGGCACCGGACGCGCCCGCTACCAGCAGCGATGCTGCCACCGTGAGCACCGTTGCGAAAGCGAGCTGTCGGCTGGGCGGCCAACCTCTTCTCGCCATGCTGACTAAATTTTCCACAGACACTCTCCTTAATCCGATGTGCGCTTGGAATGGCTAACAATTCGTACCTTTCTCAAGATCGTCCAGCAATGTGAGATGGATCACAATGTATGGCCCGGAAAAAGTTGTAACATCTGGGCGGGGTGAGTCGATACTTCTCTATAAATCGTACCCAAGTGTGGTAATTCACGTTTTCCAAATTGAGGAGCTCACTTCCAGTGGATCTTGTCGTCACGATCCGTGCAAAACGCGGTGCGGCAGGCCTTTCGAAGTCGAGGATGCGCTCAAGCTAGAGGTGGCGGCGGGCCTCTGATGCAGGCCGTGCGTTTCCACGACGCACACCAGCCCGGGAAACCCGTTCGGGACGCGGCCGCGCCAACGGCGGCGGCGTTTTGGTGATCTGCCTCGATCTTCCCCGACCACGTTCACGCTGGCCAGCACCCGCGCCGCCACACAACCACGAAGCGGCCGGTGCGCTAGCATCGATCACATCGCCGCTGGTTATGGGCCGGGCTCTCACCTCTCACCGAGAGAGAGCCGCTCATGGAGTTCGAGCTTCCCGAAGACATCACCGCGCTGGGCGACGACGAACTCGCCCAACCTCTCGATGGCGCGGTCGCCGCGTTCGACGCCAAGTCCAACGCCTCCGCCGTCACCAGCGACGACCTGGCCCAGCTGCGCCAGCTCGCCACGGCCGTCAACGACATCCGCACCGAACAGGCCACCCGCCGCGAAGCCGCCGAGGCAGCAGCTGCCGAGATCGACGCCCTGGCCGCCCAAGTGCGCGGTGACGACAGCGAACCCGAGGCAGAGCCAGACGCCCCGGAGGAGCCGGAGGCGGTCACCGAGCCCGAGCCGGAGCCCGCCAAGCAGGAACCCATCGCCGCATCCGCCGCCGGGGCGCGGCGGCCGGCGCTCGACCTGTCAAGCGTGCGCCGCCGTCAGCCACGCGTACTGCCGCCAGACCCGAACCCCAAACCAGAGATCACCGCCTCGGTGGATGTGCCGGGCTACCAGCCCGGCCAGCCGCTGGACATGGAGGGCGTCACCGAAGGCATCATCCGCCGCGCCAACGCGCTCAAGACGGCCGGTGGCGGTGTCGGCCTGTGCGCGTCCTACCGGCTTCCTTTCGACCGCAGCCTGATCGTCAACGACTCCTCCTCGGGAACGGAGGGCACCCGGGCGGTCATCCTGGCCGCAGACCAGTCCCGGCTGCCCAACAAGGACATCGTCGCCTCCGGCGGCTGGTGCGCCCCCAGCGAGACCGTCTACGAGCTGGCCGACATCGCCTGCCCCGAGATGCTGTGGGACGCCCCCGAGATTCAGCTCGCGCGCGGCGGTCTGCGGTTCTTCCCCATCCCGTCCCTTGACGTGGGCGCGATGACGTGGGTGCACACCGAGGCCGACGACATCTCCGGTGCCACGAAGCCGTGTTTCAAGATTCCGTGCCCGGAGCCGGAAGAGGTGCGCTGTGACGCGGTCGGCGTCTGCCTCGAGGCCGGCATCCTGACGCAGCGGCACTTCCCCGAGCTGGTGGTGTGGTACCAGCGCAACACGATGGTCGCCCACGAGCTGCGGGTACGGCAGGTGCTGTTCGACCAGGCCGTGGCCGCCGCCACCCCGGTCACCATCGCCCAGACCTTCGGCGCCTTCTCGGCCATCTATGCCGCGGTGGCGCTGCAGGCCGCCGACATGGTCGAGCGCCACAGCCTGTGCGACCGCATCGGCATCGAGGTCGTGTTCCCGTGGTGGTCGCGGCACATGTTCTTGGCCGATGTCGCCCGCCGTAACGGCGTGTCCTGCGACGAGATCGACGTCTCCTGCACCATCAACGCCTTCGCCACGCTCGGCGACCTGGTGGTGGGTGGTGTGATCAGTGCGGGTCGCGTCGGCGAACGAGACGGCGGCCAGGGCGCTCGCCGTGCATCCGGCCACCAGCGCAATGATGGCCACGATGGTGCGCGGTTCGGACCTGAGCCGGTGGACGACGGTCGCGGGGGTGGTGAGGCTGGGCATGGACAAGGCTCCTCAACGGGGAATCTCTGCCATGCTCGTCAGAGGATTGCGCCTCGGCGTCCATCGATACGCACGCTGGACGCCGATTTCACGCATCACCACGCGAACCATACGGCTACACGAACGATCCCGTCAGAGGTGGTCGGCTTCTCCTCGATGAAGCGCAGATCCTGCCGGTTCAGGTAGCGCTGGAGGCGGCGGCGGGTGTTGTCGGATCTTTCCTTGCGCGTACGTGCGGCTGAGTTCGGTGCTCTGCACCGCGAGCGCTCCCACCGTACCTGCTTGCTACCGCAGGAGAGCACAGCGCGTGGTCGGCTGCGGGTCTACCTGGGCGCGGCGCCCGGGGTCGGCAAGACGTACGCGATGCTCGGCGAGGGCCGCCGCGGCCTGGAACGCGGCCGGGACGTAGTCGTCGGCTACGTCGAGACCTACGACCGCCCCCGCACCACCGCCCTGCTCGACGGCATAGAGATCATCCCGCGCAAGACGATGGCCTACCGGGGCGCGACCTTCGCCGAGCTGGACGTGCAGGCCGTCCTGGCGCGCAAGCCGAAGATCGTACTCATCGACGAGCTCGCCCACACCAACGTGCCCGGCTCGAAGAACGCCAAGCGCTGGCAGGACATCGAGGAGATCCTCGACGCCGGTATCACCGTGATCTCCACGGTCAACATCCAGCACCTGGAGTCCGTCAACGACGTCGTCCAGCAGATCACCGGTGT
The DNA here is from genome assembly GCF_052245915.1 of Nonomuraea sp. 10N515B. Taxonomy (NCBI): domain Bacteria; kingdom Bacillati; phylum Actinomycetota; class Actinomycetes; order Streptosporangiales; family Streptosporangiaceae; genus Nonomuraea; species Nonomuraea sp. 10N515B. Next base: position 4,531 of record NZ_JBQQBQ010000120.1, on the reverse strand, counting down.
GCCCCAGCGGGAGACCGTCCCCGACGAGGTGGTGTGGCGCGCCGACCAGATCGAGCTCGTCGACATGTCCCCCGAAGCGCTGCGCCGCCGCATGGCCCACGGCAACATCTACGCCCCGGAGAAGATCGACGCGGCTCTGTCGAACTACTTCCGCGTCGGCAACCTCACCGCCCTGCGCGAGCTGGCCCTGCTCTGGGTGGCGGGCAAAGTCGACGAGCAGCTCGACCGCTACCGCGCCGACCACCACATCGCCAAGCCCTGGGAGGCCCGCGAACGCGTCGTGGTGGCACTCACCGGCGGCCTGGAGGGCGACACTCTCATCCGCAGGGCCGCCCGCATCGCCGCGCGCTCCAAAGGCGCCGACTTACTAGGGGTCCACGTCACCACGGCCGACGGGCTGCGCGGCGCCGACCCGGCCGGCCTGGCCCGCCACCGCAGGCTGCTCGAGGACCTCGGCGGCACCTACCACCAGGTCGTCGGTGACGACGTCCCACGCGCGCTGCTCGACTTCGCCCGCGGCGTCAACGCCACCCAACTCGTCCTTGGCGCCTCCCAGCGCGGCCGTTTCGCGCAGTTGTTCTCCCGCGGCGTGAGCGTGGAGACCACCGCCCTATCCGGCCCCATCGACGTGCACCTAGTCACCCACGAACGGGCCCGACCACCGCGTCAACACGCCGGCTCCCCCGCCGCGCTCACTCGCAGCCGCCGTGTGGCTGGCTGGGTGCTCGCCTTAGCCGGTCTGCCCGTCCTGACCGCAAGCCTGTACGGCCTGCGCGACGTGCTGACCCTGCCCTCCCAGATCCTGCTCTTCCTCGTCTGCGTGATCGGCGTCGCGCTACTCGGCGGCCTGTGGCCCGCGATCTTCGCCGCCATAGCCGGGTTCCTGCTGCTCAACTACTTTTTCACCCGCCCCTACCGCACTCTGATCATCTCCGACCCGGAAGTGCTGCTCGCGCTGGTGGTCTTCGTCCTCGTCGCACTCGCCGTCAGCGCGATCGTCGACCTGGCCGCCCGCCGTACCCGAGAGGCCTCCCGCGCCGGCGCCGACGCCGAAGTGCTGTCCACCCTCGCCGGACACGTCCTGCGCGGCGAGGCCGCTCTACCGTCCCTGCTGGCACGCCTGCGCGAGACGTACGGGCTGACCTCCGTCACCCTGCTGGAGCTCACCCGCGACCAAGGCCCCGAAGACAAGTCCGACCCTGACGCGTGGCGGATTGTGGCCACCGCCGGAGGGGCGCCATGCACCTCCCCGGATGCAGCCGACACCGACGTAGTGATCGACGAGCATCTGACACTGGCCGCCCGCGGCCGACTGCTGGACGCCGCCGACCGGCGGGTGCTGGAGGCCTTCGCCGCCGAAGCCGCCGTCGCGTTACGCCAGGAACGCCTCCGCGAGCAGGCCGAACGCGCCAAACCACTGGCCGAGGCCGACAAGATGCGCACCGCGCTGCTGGCCGCCGTCAGCCACGACCTGCGCACTCCACTCGCCTCCGCCAAAGCAGCCGTGGAAAGCCTGCACAACACCGAGATCGACTGGTCGCCCGAGGACCGCGACGAGTTGCTGGCCACCGCCGACGAATCGCTCGTCAGGCTGACCCGACTGGTGGAGAACCTGCTCGACATGAGCCGCCTGCAGGCCGGCGTACTCGGCGTCTCCCTCCACCCCATCGCCCTGGAAGAGATCGTCCCCCACGCCCTTTACGAACTCGGCCCGCTCCACCACCGCATCGACGCCGACATCAGCATGGAGCTGCCCGAGATCATGGCCGACAGCGCCCTGCTGGAACGCATCCTGGTCAACCTCGCCTCCAACGCCATCCGCTACACCCGGCCCGAGGAGAAGATCCTCATCACCGCCAGCTGGCATGGAGATCACGTGGAGATCCGCATCATCGACCGCGGCCCCGGCATCCCCCGGGACGAGCACGATCGCGTCTTCCAGCCCTTCCAACGCCTCGGCGACCGCAACACGCACAACGGGGTCGGCCTCGGCCTGGCCCTGTCTCGCGGCCTGGCCGAAGCCATGGGCGGCACCCTCACCCCCGACGAAACCCCAGGAGGAGGTCTCACCATGATCCTGACCATGCCGATCGCCTCACTCACGCACACCGCATCGGCCCGGGAAAGCACATGACGAGGCCGTCCTCGCCGCGAACAGCTGCACCCTGCGCGTGGCTCCGCCGTCGCGACCGAATCGTTTGCGCGGCGGCGGAGACATGAACGGTCCCGCCAAAGAGAAGGCCACCGGGCCCCCGGCGGATGGGCCGGGTACCCAGTGATCGGGTCACCTGAATCGACGCTGATCAATCCGCGCTGGTGGGCGCGGATCAGCGGCCGGGGCACGAGCAGCTCCCGGCCGTTCACGATGATCGGCACCAGGTCGGGGGCCATGGCCTTCCACTGGCTGCGGCGGTGACGGGTGTTGCTGCGTGAGGTCTTGCGCTTGGGCACGGCCACGGTTACCAACTCGCCTTCGTGACGCCGGGAAACTCCCCGCGGTGGACCATCTCGCGGAAACGTACGCGCGAGGGGCCGAACTTGGTGAGGTGCCCGCGGGGGGCGGCCGTCGACGGAGTCGCGGTTGCGGACGCGGGTCGCGCTGGCGTCGTGCGGTTGACGGGCGAACTGGACCAGGCCGATTACTTTCTCTACCTGCCGCTTCTTCCGGAGGTGACCTCGGGAGTTCTCGATGCGCGACGGGTCACCGTGCCGCTGGCGGCACGGTGTCGCGGTGTCCGGCACGTGCTGGGCGAGGTGCACGAGATCGACCTCAGTACCCGGACCTTGGAGTACCTCGATCCGGAGAACGGCCGGCACACCATGACCTACGACTGGCCGGCGCTCACGGTCGGCAGCGTCAACGCCGCCGGACCGGAGCGATTACGTCATCTCTCCGCTGTGGCGGTCGGGTCCGCGCAGGAGCTGGCCTGTGTGCTGGCGCAGCCTCTCCCTCCTGCCGTCAACAACAGCACCATGCCCATCATGAAGATCGCACATGTCATGAGCGCCAGCATGAGCCACACCTGGAGAAGCGAAGAGGCGGTCGGCGACGAGGGCCGCGGTCCTGGGCCAGAGTTCCTAGCTCTGGAGAGCACTGCATGGAGGCGGGGATCGTCGGAGGCCAAACGCTTGGCTATCTCGTCCAGCGCTTGACGCTCTTCCGGGGAAAGTCCCATGTTCTTCGCCTCGTTTGATTCACGTGCGCGTTCGACCGTGCGCCAAGACGCCGGCATCGGCCGCATCCTCTGGCGCATTTCAATTGCATTATGCAACATTTTTACTCTGCGCAACTGGCTTCCGAGGAAGACCCGCACGAGCAAGCCCTCCGCCAGCGCCGTGGTCAGTGGACTCCGCGCACCGGTGGGCGCGGGGATGATGGCCTGAATCATCGACGATGCCCAGGTTCACCAAGTGCTCGAGTCGTCGGGCGCACGACGGACCCCGCGCCGTCTCGAGTGGCCGTCTGCCGGGCCCGTGAGGGCAATGAGAAGGAGGATGAACGCGACGCTCAACAAGACCAGGCTGCCGATCTGACCCAACTCCCATTGCAAGCGCCAGCGCTGCCAGTCTGGAGGCATGGATTGTGGCGCCCAGGTCGCGAACACGCTGTTGGCGGCCTGCACCACTGTGACCCAGAGCGCCAAGGCCGCCGCCGTCAAGATCGCCGAAGAAAGCGTCGGCAGGAAGCGACGGGTATCGCGTTCGAAGACGGCCAGCACGACCGTGGCCAGCACGGCCAGAGCTTCCACGGCGCCGCCCACATAGCTGAGGCGAGGGTAGAGGGCGTGGTTGACGCGTACGAAGAGTGAGGCGTCATAGCCCAGTTCGGTGGGCATTTCGAGCAGACGCACGAAGGTCAGGCCGAGGGCCAGAGCGACCAGGAGAAGCGCGGCGATCCACAAGAGGCGCAGCCGCCAGCGCATGACCGTGCTTCCCTTTGTCGGCTCAATCACCCCGGGGCCCACCCCTTCTACGACAGGCCGCCTGCGCCGGCTGTAACTGGACCACCATTTCACCGCGATCAGCTACACACCCACAGCAAACATTGCATACTGCAATGAAAGTGTGATGCTGCGGCGACGGGCGTGGCTCCGTCGGCGCTGCCGTTCAATAACGCCGCAAGATGTTCTTCGTATGGGCGACCTCCTCGGTCTAACTTCATGATCTGCCCGCACATCTTGATCGGCCGGCCCCGAACGGTGCGAGGCCCGCCCAGCGAAGACAGCCGTGTGCAGGCAGAGGGCACGCACGTACGCCTACCGGGACGGCGTACGGATACCAGGCGAACCACCAAAACCACACCGTCACCCTTGTCCACTGCAAAATTTGCACACTGCCATGAACACCGGCTCCCCTTGCGGCGTATCCCTATCTGACAGGCCGCTCATGGAGGCCGCGCACAAGGTGAGCTGCCCCGGGTTGGTTGGAGGCTCCCAAGACTGGAAGGCTGGGAGTCGTGCCCGCACCGAGGAAGTACCCGCAAGAGTTGCGTGATCGCGCCGTCAAGATGGTGTTCGACCTGCGTGAGGAG
>NZ_JBQQBQ010000119.1:0-14382 GCF_052245915.1 Nonomuraea sp. 10N515B | reverse complement strand
TGGTGGCCAGAGCGGCGGTTCCCTGTGTGGTAGACATGATCACATTCCCCCGAATGTTGTGTGGTTGATCTTTACTTTCGATCATCTACCCAGAGTGATCGTTTCCACACTTAGAGTGATACCCCCCTCCCGGTGCACGGCGACGGCGCGGTACTCAGATGGGCGCTGGAAGCGGTGCCGGGACCTACTCCTGCTCGGTGAGCCGGTCCCGCTGCAGGATCACTTTGGTGGTCTTGGCGGTGTAGGCGGTGGGGGCGTCGTCCCAGTCTGCGAGCAGGGTGGTGACGCGTTCGGCGGGAAAGCCGGTGCGGTGGACGAAGTCGAGGAGGTCGGGGAGGGTGGCGCGGGCGTGGGAGACGCCTACCCGGAGGGTGATGTCGGTGGCGTACATGTGCATGAGGGGGATGCGGGTACCGGTGGCGAGGTAGTAGCCGACCGCGGTGCACACGCCGCCGGGAGCCGTTGCGGTGAGCGCCCGGCGCAGGCCTGGGGCGCGTGAGGTGGCTTCGACGACGATGTCGTAGCTGCCGCCGATGGTGGTGGTGCCGGCGAGTGGCTGGGCTTGGGCGCCGAGGGATTCAGCGATCTGGCGTCGCCCGGGGTCGTCGTCGAGGTAGTCGACGGTCGTAGCGCCGTGGGCGGCGGCCAGGCCGGCGGCGTACAGGCCGATGCTTTTGGCGCCGCCGCCGAGGATGAGGACCGTTGCGCCTTCGTGGCGGGTGAGCGGGGGGACGACGGTTCGCCAGGCGTCGGCGAGGTTGTCGCTGGCCGCGGCGACGCGCAGCGGCGGGACGCCGTCGGGGACGGGGACGAGCATGTGGTCGGCGTGGGGGACGCGGAGCTGGTCGGTGACCATGCCGCCCCACGGGCCGCTGGCGGGGCCGAAGCCGTAGGCGGCGAGGGTGGCGCGGGTGGTGGTGGCGCATTTGGAGGTGAGGCCGGCCAGGCAGCGGGGGCAGGTGCCGCAGGAGACCGCCCAGGGGACGACGACGCTCTGGCCGGCCCGGATCTGTCGCACGCCCGGCCCGACGGCGACGACTTCGGCGACGCATTCGTGGCCGATCGGGAAAGGCCCCTGGAAGGGGACCTTCCCGCAGATGGTGCCGACGATCGGGTCCACGAGGCCGAGCGCCATCCCGGCTTGGAGCGCTCGCGAGACCGGCCGGTGGATCGGCAGGGTGTCGCCGTCGCAGCGGCCGGCAAGGAACGGACGGACGATCGCATCGCCCGGTTCGGCCAGGCGGGGTGCGGCGCGTTCGCGCCAGGCGAGGCGACCGCTACGCAGGAAGACGAGCTCACGCACGCTGTCGTGGGTCATCGCGGTTGTCGCCGACTGGGGAACGGGACCTGGGCCTGCTCGGGCGCGGGGGCGATGAGGCGTCGCAGTGCGGCGTGCGCGGGTGGGCCCCACGTGGCCTTGCCGCCTGGTCGGCCGCGGACGCCGGCTTCTCCGATATGGATGCCGCCGAGGGCGCGGCGTACCGCCCATCCGCGGGCGCGGCGCAGGGTCGCGGCGTCCGGGGCCGGCTGATAGGCGTCATAAAAGCGGTCGGCGGCGCCGTCCGGCAGCAGGCTCCAAGCGGCGGCGAGGTCGCCGGCCGGATCGCCCGCGAAGAGGTCGCCGAAGTCGATCACGCCGCAGATGGTGCCGTCAGTGGTGAGGACGTTGGCCGGATGCAGGTCACCGTGGAGCCATAGCGCCGGGCCTGTCCAGTCAGGCGCGGCGACGGCGTCGTCCCAGACCGCGCGGACGGCGTCCGGGTCGGGGATCAACCCCATCTCGGTGGCCGAGGCGAGCCCCTTGACGAACCCCTCGGAGTAGTCGGCCAGCGACCCTCCGCGGTCCCGGCCGGCGGGTGCCTGTTCGGGGGCGGGTTGGTGCAGTGCCGTCAGGAAGGCGGCCAGGGCGTCGGCCGCCTCCGCGCCGCGCGTGACGGGGGCGCGGTCGGCGGGCTCGCCCGGCACCCAGGTGGTGACGATCCAGGGTCGCGGAAACCGCGTGGAGGGCTCGCCGAGGCGTTGCGGGACGGGAACCGGCAGCGGGAGGCGCGGGGCGAGGGTGGGCAGCCAGGTGTGCTCCTTGAGCAGCAACTCGTCCGCGGACTCCGTCGCCCAGGGCAACCGGACGGCGAGGTCGTCGCCGAGCCGCCATAGCTGGTTGTCCCAGCCCCGCGCGCCGAGCCTCACAGGGAGATCGGCCAGGTCGTGGTGCTGGTCACGCAGCAGATCCCGCACCAACTCCGCGGTGACCTCGATCTCGGTGTGCGTCATGCGGAGCAACATTAGCCGGAGGGCAGCCGACCCGTTCCGGATGCTGGAGCTCCGAGAGCCGGCGGTGGGAGCCGCCGTGATTCGTCGTGTCAGCCGGCTTCGCTCGCCGCCCTGGCCGCCTCGATGCTCTTGCGCAATGCGGTCGCGATGGGCTCGACGGGCGCGGACAACTGCTGGATCCGGTCCCGGCGCGGACGCGTCTCCCACCAGGAGGGAACCACCGTCTTGAGCCGGGCCGCCGTGGCCAGCGCCGCCAGGACGCGGACGTCCTCGTCCAGGTGCCCGACCGGCTGGCCACTGCGGATGGCCCGGCCGACGCGCTCGGCCAGCCTGCGCGACAGGTACGCTTTGCGCAGCGTGATCCGCTGAACCGGGAACAGCAGGATCCGGCGCCGCTCCACGCTGATGATCCGGGCGGCCGCCAGCTCGTCGCGTACCACGCGGACCGCTTTGCCGTTGTCCTTCTGCACCCACCGCCGCCACGAGCGGGGCGGCGAGTTCGAGATCTGCTCCCAGACCACGGCCCGCAGGGAACCCGGCTCGGCGGCCGGGGCGGTGAGAGCTCGCGCCTTGCCCGACTCGTCCGCCAGGTTGCCCGCCAGCAGCAGCTCGGCGAGGGTGGCCGCGCGCAGCAGGTAGCCCAGCTCGCCCCGCTGGGTCAGCTTCTCCTTCCGCAGGTCGAAGGCCAGCAGGAAGGCCGATCGGGTCAGTGACTCACCCTGCTTCACTTGCGTCTCCATCCGCCCGCTCCTCTTCTTCTGCCTGATCTGTGTCGTCCCCTGAGTCGTCCTCCGGCGCCTTCCTCGGCCGTCCGCGTGGGCGCATCCGCCCCACCCCGTCGGGCAGGCGTCCGGCCTCGGAGAGGGCCCTGCGCAGCAGGAACTCGATCTGGGAGTTCGTGCTGCGCAGCTCGTCGGACGCCCACCTGGCCAGCGCGTCGTGAACTACCGGGTCAAGCCGCAGCAGGATCTTCTTCCGCTCCACGGTGATTACTGGTAGAGCGTGCCCGTGTTGACCACGGGCTGGGTGTCGCGGTCACCGACCAGCACCACGAGCAGGTTGCTCACCATGGCCGCCTTGCGCTCCTCGTCCAACTCGACCACGTCGTGCTCGGCGAGCTTGGCCAGGGCCATCTCCACCATGCCGACCGCCCCCTCGACGATCCGCTGCCGCGCCGCCACCACCGCGCCCGCCTGCTGGCGGCGCAGCATGGCGTGGGCGATCTCGGGCGCGTACGCCAGGTGGATGATGCGGGACTCGATGACCTTCACCCCGGCGGACGACACCCTGGCCGCGATCTCCGTGGACAGCCGCTCGTTGATCTCGTCGGCGTTGTCCCGCAGGGAAAGCCTGGGCTCGCCGTGCGCGTCGTACGGATAGCTGCCCGCGATGTGCCGCACGGCGGTCTCCGCCTGGATGGCCACGAACTCCACGAAGTCGTCCACCTCGAAGACCGCCTGCGCGGTGTCCTGCACCTGCCAGACCACCACGGTCGCGATCTGGATCGGGTTGCCGTCCGCGTCGTTGACCTTCGTCACGTCCGTCTCGTGGTTGCGGATCCTCGTGGACACCCGCCGGCGCACCGTGATCGGGTTGACCCACTGGAAGCCGGGGGTGCGCAGGGTGCCGACGTACCGGCCGAGCAGCTGCACCACCCTGGCCTCGCCCGGCGCCACCGCGGTGAGGCCGAAGTACATGACGAACCCGAGCAGGATCATCAGGATGCTCACGATGACCACCCACATGCCGCCCTGCCCGGCCCCCGAGGCGAGCATGACGATTCCCACGACGAGCAGCGCGATCCCGGCCAGCTCCAGCGCCGTCGCCACCCCCAGCATCACGAACCCGTTGGCCGCCCGCACCGGGTGCTCGCTCGTGCGCGGTGCGGGCATGTCCACGACGGCGGCCTCAAGTGCGGCCCCGCCCGATGTGTTCGCCATCGTCCGTCCCTTCTCCGTGACTTCATCTTGCTAGCAAATTGATATCACTTTTTTGGGGACGGTGACAGCCCGGTTCTCTATGAAATCTGCTCGGGTGGATGCAATGGGCCGCCGCCGGCGCCGGCGGTGACGCGCCCCGGTCCGCCCGGCCGGCTGCGGCGGCGACGACTTCGGGTCTAGGAGCGAAAGACCTTGCGAAGGAGCTCGCCGAACTCGGCGGGATGCGTGGTCAGGCCGGTGTGCCCGCCCGGGAAGTGCACGAGCTCCACGCCGAAACGCGCGGCCAGGAAAGCGGCCGGACGGTAGGGCAGCTCGCCGCGCGAGTCCTCGCCGCACGCGAGCACGAGCCGGTCCGACAGCGCCGCCAGCCGGTCGAGGTCCGGGGCATACGACATGAAGCTCGGCACGATGCGCCCGACGAAGTACGGCATGTTGGCCATCGTCCGCTCGGCCCGCGCCGCCGCCTGGGGCGGAAGCTTGATCTCGGCCTGGGGTTCGGTGGTGTCGCCGCCCTTCCTCAGACCTGCCATGAACACGGCCATCGCCGGCATGAGCCCCTCAATGCGGAACGTCTCCCGCACCCGCGCGATGAGCGCGCGATGGTCGGCGGCGTCCGGCAGCACCTCCACCACCGGCGGCTCGTGCGCCACGACGCGTCCGATGCGTTCGGGATGGGCGGCGAGCAGGTGCAGAGAGATGATCGCGCCCGAGCTGGCGCCGAAAACGCGGGCGGGCTCGCGGGGCGACAGCAGCTCCAAGATCCGGAACGCGTCGTCGGCGTGCTCCTCGACCCGCTGCTCGGCCTCGGGGTCGTCCAGCGGGCTGCGGGACATGCCACGCGGGTCGTAGGTCACGACCGTGTGCTCGGCGGCCAGGGCGTCGGCGATGCCGTCGAAGGAGGCCGCATCGCCCGCCCCGCCGGGAATCAGAAGCAGGAGCGGGCCCTCGCCGCGCACCTCGTAGTGCAGGGTCGCGCCGTTCACGCGCAGGCTGCCGTTGGTCGGGTCGGTCATTTCGGGTCTCCTTCACGGGACGGGGGCCAGTGCTCCAGGAGGACGTGCAGGGCGTCGAGTGCGCGGACCCACGAGTCCTGCGGCGAGCGTTCATGCCCGAATCCGCCTGCCGCCTCCAGGGCGACAAACCCGTGGAACGTGCTGCGCAGCACCCGGACCGCGTCGGTCAGGTCTGGCTCTTCCAGCCCGTAGGCTCGCAGCATGCTGTAGGTCAGCTCGACCGCACGCCGCGGCCCGGGAGCCTTTGCGGCCAGCTCCGGGTCGATCTGGATCGGAGTCTGCGTCGCCATGTAGCGACCCGGATGCTCACGGGCGTACTCCCGCCAGGCATTCGCGAACGCGACCAGCGCATCCTTGCCCGCCCGGCCGGCGGTGGCATCCGCTATCTGGACGGTCTTTTCGTCCGCCGCAAGCAGCGCGATCCGTCCACGCAGGTCCTCCAGACTGCGGACGTGGGTGTAGAGGCTCGCGTCCTTCACACCGAGCCGCCGCGCCACCTCCGCGATCGTCACCTGGTCGAGCCCCACCTCATCCGCCAGCTCGGCGCCCGCGATCGTCACCTGCTCCGCCGTCAACCTGGCCCGCGCCATGCACCCTCCCTGCATTCCTAGGATCACTAGATTTATCCTAGGACTCCTAGGCTGTCAAAGAGGAGGATTGTTAACGCAGGCGGCACGGCTCGGTGCGCCGTGACGGCCGGTGGACGCTGCCGTACCGGCCGGCGCCGCGCCAGTGACGTGTCTTGCCGAGCGTGCTGATCACTGCTGCATCCTTGGATCGTGCGTGGGGTCGGCGTACATGGGCGGGCAGCCGTCATCGATGGCTTCGGGGCGCAGTTCGTAGTGCCAGGGTTCGTTGCGGTAGATCTGGCACAGCCCGTACTCGGCGCCGTGCTTGGACAGCCATGCCGTGGCATCGGAGGGCCCGATGTCGACCGCGTCCCCCGACACGTGAAGAGACTTGTCCGCGGTGGCCACCCATCGGGCGGCTTCCTCTTCTGAGCCGTACTCCGAGACCGCCTCATGGTGTAGCTGTTCCTGGTACGCCGGGGAACGCCAGCCACTATTGACGAAGAACTCGACCCCGTCGTGCGCGGCATCAGTCGCAGCTTGGCGCAGGGCGGCGAGCAGTTCGTGGTCGAGGTTGGCCACGGCCGGAATTTCGTCATCGAAGACCGTCACACCGTCGGGGACGGCGCCATCTGCCTCGCCAAGTGCACCATGGCGGTCGCCCTGAAGAATGTCGATGGGTGATGCCGCCGAGGAGGCCAGGGTCCGGTAAGCGAGGACACCGATAAGCGCCGCGCTGACGACTACAAGGGCAGCGAGGATGGTCGATCGGGTACGGCGGGCTGCTCTTCGTGCTGGTCCGCTGCAGGTCATGCCTGCAGTCAAGGCAGCGCGGCGTTGTCAGCACGTATGGGGTTTTCGATATGCCGACGATATGCTCCGGCTCGTACCCTCGAGAGCATGCGTGTGTTGGTCGTCGAGGACGAGCCCTATCTGGCAGAAGCCATCCGCGATGGCCTACGGCTGGAAGCGATCGCCGCCGACCTCGCCGGTGACGGTGACACCGCTCTGGAACTGCTGAGCATCAACGCCTACGACATCGCCGTCCTCGACCGCGATATCCCCGGCCCCTCCGGCGACGAGATCGCCAAACGTATCGTCGCCTCCGGCAGCGGCATGCCCATCCTCATGCTCACCGCTGCCGACCGGCTCGACGACAAGGCCTCCGGGTTCGAACTCGGCGCCGACGACTACCTCACCAAGCCCTTCGCACTCCGGGAGCTCGTGCTCCGTCTCCGAGCACTCGACCGCAGGCGCGCCCACAACAGACCACCCGTGCGAGAGATCGCAGGCCTGCGTCTGGATCCGTTCCGCCGCGAGGTCTACCGCGACGGCCGCTACGTCGCGCTCACCCGGAAACAGTTCGCCGTGCTCGAAGTCCTCGTCGCCGCCGAAGGCGGTGTCGTCAGCGCCGAAGAACTCTTGGAGCGAGCGTGGGACGAGAACGCCGACCCCTTCACCAACGCCGTGCGCATCACTGTCTCGGCACTGCGCAAACGGCTCGGCGAACCCGGGATCATCGCCACCGTGGCCGGCGTCGGCTACCGCATCGACACAGCACCCGGCACCGGACGTGAGGGAGTGAGCCGTGGATAGGACGCCTGGTTTGAGCGTTCGCCTCAAACTTACTCTCAGCTATGCCGGGTTCGTCATGCTTGCAGGTGCCTTGCTGCTCGCGACGGTGTGGGTATTCCTTCTGCGTTATGTGCCCGACGGTCCGATCCGGGTCCTCGGTCCTTTTGTTCCCAACCAATCCGACCTCCTGAGCGCTTTCGCTCCACGGGCAGCCGCAGTTTGGGCGTTCCTGCTGGTGTTCGGTCTCGTGGGAGGGTGGATTCTCGCCGGCCGCATGCTCACCCCTCTGACTCGCATCACACAGGCCACACGCATGGCCGCGAGCGGATCGCTCTCCCACCGAATCCGGCTACAGGGCCCCAGAGATGAGTTCCGCGAACTCGCCGACGCCTTCGACACCATGCTCATGCGGCTCGAAGCACACGTCGCCGAACAGCAGAGATTCGCAGCCAACGCCTCCCACGAACTACGCACCCCACTGGCGATCTCGCAGACACTTCTCGACGTGGCCCGCAACGATCTGAACCGGGACACCGGCGAACTCCTCGACCGCCTCCACACCGTCAACACCCGAGCGATCAACCTCACTGAAGCATTGCTCCTGCTCAGCCGCGCCGACAAACGGTCCTTCACCCGACTACACGTCGACCTGTCCCTCATCGCGGAAGAAGCCACCGAAACGCTCCTCCCCCTCGCGGAAAAACGCGGCCTCACCATCGAGACCTCCGGCGACATGACCCCCACCATCGGCTCGCACGAGCTCCTGCTGCAGATGACGACGAACCTCGTGCACAACGCGATCGTCCACAACCTGCCTGAACAGGGCACCGTGTGGGTCACGACCAGCGTTCAGCCCAAGGCTGTGGTGCTCACTGTCGAGAACACCGGCGAGAAGCTCGCCCCACAATTGGTTTCCACGCTTGTCGAGCCGTTTCAGCGCGGCACCAAACGCATACGCACCGACCACGCCGGTGTCGGCCTCGGCCTGGCAATCGTCAAAAGCATCGCCCAAGCACACGACGGAACCCTCGCCCTCGCCCCCCGACCCGCCGGCGGGCTCCGCGTCACGGTGCGACTACCCGCGCACCACCCCTCCAGATCGCGGAGCGCGTCATGGCCATCGTCGTTCCCGAACGGAGCCCGTGAGTCACCCTCGTCGTAGCCCTCGCCCGAGCCGTCCGCGTTGTTTCGAAATCAAAATCTCTAAACTTTGTTTTTGAGACAGCGGGTGGATCGTTGCGCGGGAGACGCCGACGCAGCGAGGCGCAGTCTCTGGGTTGCGGTGCGCTCATAACACGCCTCTAGGACTTACCCTTGGTCAGTGGACCGGCTACGCTTCTGACCAAGGGTCGGTCTAAGCCTTGGGGTGATCGGGATGTTTGAACGAGTCAAGGTGTCCTTCACTTCGGCAGGCATCCGCTGCGCCGGCTATCTCTACCTGCCTGCCGACCGTCCAGGGCGGATGCCGTGCGTGGTGCTCTGCCACGGGTTCAGCGGGACGATGGACCGCCTGTTCCCGTACGCCGAGCGGTTCGCCGCCGAGGGGATGGCGGCCTTGGTGTTCGACTATCGCAATTTCGGCGAGAGCGACGGTGAGCCGCGGCAGTTGGTCGACATTGAGGGCCAGCAGGACGACCTACGCGCCGCTGTCGCCTTCGCCCGCGGCCATGAGCACGTCACCCCCGGTCACGTGATGATCTGGGGCAATTCACTCGGCGGAGGCCACGCCGTGTCCGTGGCAGCCGACGATCCCGCGATCGTCGCCGTGGTTGCGCAGATTCCGTTCAACGGATTCCCCAAAAGGGTCGAGGGCCGCTCCGTGGGGCAAACCCTCCGCCTCGAGGCCGCCATCCTCTGGGACGCCGTACGCGGCATGCTCGGCCTGTCGCCCTACTACATCCCCATGGTGGGAAAGCCGGGCGAGCTCGCCGTCACCGCCACCGCAGAAGCGGACCAGCACATCAGGACCCTCACCGGCGAGCACGGCACCACCCTCTGGCGCAACAGCGTTGCCCCCAGGGCGTTCCTCGCCATGGCGCGCTACCGGCCAGGCGATGCGGCCGAGCGGCTGAGCATACCGCTACTGGTCTGCATAGCCGCCGATGACCGGGAGACGCCGCAGGAAACGACACGAGCACTCGCCGATCGCGCGCCGCGCGGTGAGCTACGGATCTACCCTGGCACTCATTTCAGCTTCTACAACGACCCCGAGACCAGGGAACACGTGCTCACCGACCAAATCGCCTTCCTTCGACGCCACCTTCCCGCGAGCTGACATCCGCCGTCCGCGAGGTCGCACCCGCCGGGCCGCCGACGGTTGTCGACACGGATCGGGAGGTTTCCGCCTCGCTGCGCGTAGCGATCGACAGGCGCTACGTTCCTCATACGTCACATTACGGACAACCGTTTTTTTGGAGTGCCATGCTGCACGGGCGTCAGGCGGAGCAGGCCGTCATCGGCAAGTTACTGGAGGGCCGGTCCGGTGCTCTGGTGGTGCGTGGTGAGGCGGGTATTGGCAAGTCGGCTCTTCTGGAGTCCTGCGTGGCCAGTGCGCGGGTGCGGGAGCTGCGGGTGACCGGCGTCGAGTCCGAGGCGGATCTGCCGTTCGCCGCCTTGCATCTGCTGCTGCGCCCGGTCGTGGATCATATCGAGGCGTTGCCGCCGCAGCAGGCGGAGGCGTTGCGTGGCGCGCTCGGTCTCGGCGGTGCGACCCGGGGCGATCGTTTCCTGGTCGGGCTGGCGACGCTAAGCCTGCTGGTGGAGCTGTCGGCGGCGGGCCCGGTGGTGTGCCTGGTCGACGACGCGCAGTGGCTGGATGGCGAGTCGGCCGACGCGCTGCTGTTCGCCGCCCGCCGGCTGCATGCCGAGCCCGTCGTCGTGCTGTTCGGCGCGCGGGAGGGCGACTTTCCCGCGCGGGGTCTGCCCGAGTTGCGGCTGCGTGCGCTGGACACCGAGGCCGCCCGGAAGGTTCTCGCCGAGCAGGCGGCGGACCTGCCGCCGGCCGTACGCGACCAAGTGGTGGCCGAGGCCGGGGGTAACCCGCTGGCGCTGGTCGAGTTGCCCCGTATGCTCACCGCCGAGCAGCGCAGGGGCGCCCTGGTCCCACTTTCGTTCTCCCTCGGTGCGGCGCAGCCGGTGACGGACCGGGTGCTGACGGGTTTCCGCGATCGGATCGCGGCGCTGCCTGAGGCCACCCGCTGCTGCCTGCTGGTGGCGGCCCTCGATCACCATGACGAGCTGGACGTGCTGGCGCGCGCCGTCGGCCTGCTCGGGGCCTCGCTGGCCGACTTCGCCGAAGCCGAGCGCGCCGGCCTGGTGCGGGTGGGTCTAGGGGGTGTGGTCTTCCACCATCCGCTGGTGCGTACCGCGGTGCTGCTGGGCTGTGACATCGCCGCCCGGATGGCCGCGCACCGGGCGCTGGCCGAGACGGTCGATGAGGACCGGCGGGCCTGGCACCTGGCCGCCGTCACCCGGCAGCCCGACGAGGAGGTGGCCGGGAAGCTGGAGAGCCTGGCGCTGCGCGCCCGGCAGCGCGGCGGGCAGACGGCGGTGTCGGCGGCCTACGCGCGAGCGGCCGAGCTGTCCGCCGATCCTGCCGAGGCCGTACGCCGGTGGACGGCCGCAGCGGAGGCCGCGGCCGAGGCAGGCCTGTGGCAGCGCGCTGGTGAGCTGGTCGACAAGGCGCGGCGCCTGGGAGCGGAGTCTGCGCTGCACGGCCTGACCCAGGTGAGAGCGAAGCTGGAAATCGAGGCAGGCCGACCGCTGGAGGGCGTCCGCCTGCTGCTCGAGGGCGCCGAGGCGATCGATGACCTGCCCGTCAAGCTGTCGCTGCTCAGCCTGGCGGGCTTCTACACCTGGGCCAGCGCGTCCCACCCCGACCAGCTCACGCTGGCCCGCCGTACCGAGGAACTGTGCCCGGACGGCGACGGGCTGGCCGCCGTGGTGCGCACGTTCAACCACGCCTTCCGCCTGATCCTCGAGGGTGACGCCGTGACCACGCTCACCTACCGGATGCCGGACCAGGCCGAGCGCATACCGTTCGAGCTGCGCTTCATCATCGCCTACCAGAGCATGGTCCGGGCCGACCTCGACGGCATGCTGGATGGCTCGGCCCAGATCGTCCAGGACTGCCGGGCCGAGGGACGTCTGGGACGCATGCCCCAGGCCATGACGATCTTCACCATCGCGCAGCTCCTCAACGGACACCACCGCTCCGCGCGGTCCGCGGTGGCCGCGGGTCTGGCCCTGGCCGCCGACGTCGGCCAGCCACAATGGGGCAGCTACCTGGCGGGCGTACACGCCTGGCTGTCCGCGGTCGCCGGCGCGCAGGAGGAATGTGCGGCGATGGCAGAGCAAGCCATCCGCGACGCCGGCCACCGCCGGTGGATGCCGGGATACTGCTGGGCCGAGTACGCCCTCGCGGCACTGGACTTCGGGCAGGGCCGCTACGAAGCGATGCTCGACCGGGTGGACCGCGCCATGTCCGGTCCCGCGAGCCATGCCTTCCTGTGGCGGTATTCCTGGCCCGACTACATCGAGGCCGCTGTCCGGGTCGGGGATCCGCAGCGTGCCCGGGACCAGCTCCGTCGCTACACGGAGTGGGCCGAGGCCACCGGCCGGGCCAGGCCGCTTGCCGTCCTGCATCGAGTCCGCGCGCTGCTGACCCCCGACAGCCAGGCCGTGGGACTGTATGAGCGGGCGCTGGCCCTGCACGCCGAAGGACGGCAGCCCTTCGACCAGGCACGCACCCACCTGCTCTACGGCGAGTGGCTGCGCCGCCACAAGCGCCGCGCCGAGGCACGCACCCAACTCCAAACCGCCATGAACGCCTTCGACCAACTCGGCGCAGCCCCCTGGTCCGACCGCGCCGCCGCCGAACTGCGCGCCACCGGCCTCTCCCTACCCGACCACGCCCGTACCACAGATCCCCTGAACGTGCTCACACCGCAAGAACTCCAAGTGGTACGACTGGCCGTCACCGGCGCCTCCAACCGCGAGATCGGCGCGCACCTCTTCCTCAGCCCGCGCACAGTCGCCTCCCACCTGTACAAGGCCTTCCCCAAGCTCGGCATCTCCTCCCGCGCCGAGCTGTCCAGACTCCCAGGACTGACCTGAGGGCAGGTCACACCCGGCGGTAGATGATCGGCTGCGCGGCGACGCCGTTGGCCTTGAAGTTGGCCAGCACGAAACTGCGGAAGGTGGGCCGGAAGATCAGGCTGGGCAGGAACGTCCGCCAGTTCGGCCAGCTCGCGTGGTTGACGAGCCCGTAGTCCGCGGGCTCGTCCTCCAGTGGCCGCATCAAGGCGGAGTTGGGCAGCGCGGTCTTGGCCTGGAACCACCCGGCGGTGTACTCCCACACCTTCAGCAAGGTCTCGCGGTCATCGGCGTAGAAGTAGTTGAACAGGAAGCAATGGTCCTGGCTGTGATCCACGTCGCCGAGCCGTCCGGCGTTGCTCGCGACGATCTCGTGGGTACGGCGGGCCGCGGCGCGGAGCGTCTGGGCGAGCTCCTTGTAGGCGGCGCTCTCGCGCAGTGCCAGCGCGGCCTCCACGGACGCGGTGCGGATCAACACGACGACGTCATAACGCGCCGGCCGAAGGCCTCGGGCGGCCAGCAGCTCGTCGCCCTCACCTGGTGTGCGCAGGACGGCGCGGAACACGTTCGCCTCGCGCGCCTCGATACCCGTGGCCAGCGCCTTGAGATGGGCGGGCAGCTGTGCGGGAGGCGACGCGAAGTAACTGCCGCGCCAGGTGCCGACCTCGCCGGCCAGCATGAGGAAACCGTCGCCGGTCGGAGGCAGTAACCGGGCCTTGGCGGCCAGATGATCATTGATCAGCTCCATATCGCCGACGCTAGCCGGGGCCCTCGCGCGTCGCCTCCGTCACCTGACTGACGTTCCAGCCATCACTACCAGCATGCTGACGATGATCGGCCTGGACGGTGGCGACCGGCGGCAGGGCGTGGCCCATGCGGGCCGGCGTGGCCGGCCTGCAAGGCGGCTTCGCCTCCGTCAAGGTGACTGATGTGTCCCGGGCCTCGATCAGTCATCTGACAGAGGCGACCGATAGAACCATCTTCCTAGGGTTTCGGCCATGACCAAACGACCTGAGCCCTACTCGGCGACCGTGATGGCGATCCTGGCCGCCGCCTTCTGCAGCTGGGCACTGCTGACCCTCCCCATCCAAGGTGCCGTCATCCTCGTGGTCGCCAGCGTGCTGGGCTGGAGCGGGTGGATCGCCTTCAGCTACACCCGCCCGGTGAAGTCCAGGAAGGTGATCGCCATCTACCTGTGCGCCGTGGGCTTCCAGCTCATCCACATGGCCGAGGAGTACACCGGCGGCTTCCCGCACGAGATCGTCGAGCTGTTCGACTCGCCACGGGACTGGCCGGAGAAGGAGTTCCTGCTCGTCTTCGTCTTCGGCTTCGGCGCGCTCTACTTCTTCGCCGGCGCGGGCGCGCTCTACCGGATCCGCGTGGCCAACTTCTTCCTGTGGTGGTACGCCCTGGGCGCGGGCCTGCTCAACGGCATCGCCCACTTCGTCTTCCCGATCCTCAAGGGCGGCTACTTCCCCGGCCTGTACACCGCCGGCGGCCACTTCATCATGAGCGGACTGCTGATCTACTTCCTCGTCAAGGAGAACCGCCAGCTCAAGACCGAGGAGCAGCAGGCTCACTCGCTGGTCCGGTAGCGGGCCGCTCGATCAGCTCCCTACCTAACCAGCCGGTGGGAGCCTCGCAAGACTTCAGCCACCATGACTGATTCAGCCGGAACCGGCGGGCCGTACGGTCGTGATCAGTCTGGACGCCACCGGAATGGGCGACCGAGCCGATGCGCGCCTCCTACTGACCTGGACCCGGAAGGACCACTCATGTCGAAAACCGTCCTCGTGACCGGTGCTTCCACCGGAATCGGGCGGGCCACCGCCCTGCTGCTGGCCCGCGAGGGCTTCACCGTCTACGCCGGGGTCCGCAAGGAGGCCGACGGGCAGGCGCTCGGCCCGACCGTCACCCCGA
>NZ_JBQQBQ010000118.1:0-14787 GCF_052245915.1 Nonomuraea sp. 10N515B | reverse complement strand
ACTTCGTCCCCTTCGTGTTGATATGAGCGAATCGAAGGATTACGGAGTGGCCGTCTCTTGTCACATGGATCTCACCCGTACCAGTCCAAGGCTTGATCACCCGCACACCATCTCCCTGGACGTGAACCCACGAACACCTGCTGGACCTGATCCTGGACCGGATGCGCGAGCATGGCCTGCTCAAACGGCCGGGTCGGCAGCGACCAGCCCGAATCTGTCGGCTTTACGCCACCATTGGCCACGCCTGCGTCCAGTACCTGCACCTCAAGGAGTGTCATGGTCGTCAATGACGGAACCGGATTACCCGACAACGGCCAAGACGATCACACGGATTCTGGCCCCATCCACACCCGGTCTGAAATCATCGCGGCCCCGGATCCAGAGCAGTACTTCCTGCTGCACGATGCAGCCGAGAACGACTCGCCCGAGGCGGTCGCGGAACTGGCCCAGCGCATCGACGATATCGACTTCATCGACGATGATGACGAGGAGTATCCCGGCCGCACCGCGCTCTGGACAGCTGTCTTCGCCAATCGTCCCGACAACGCGCGCGTCCTGGTGGCGGCCGGAGCGGACCCATGGCGGCCCATGATGAACCGCTGGTCCCCCGGACGGCTCAGCCTGGCCGGCCCCACCCCTACTCTGTTCAACATCCCACCTGGAGTAACCGGTCTGTCGCCAGCCGAGACCGCGGCCGTGACCGAAGCCAGACGTCTGATAGCCGCGCTAGGGGATCTCAGCTATTTCGGGCTGGGCATGGCCTACGTGGCCGACATGACCGCGGCCGAGGTGGTACGGCGACTGGAGGCCGTACCGGCCGACGACGAGGACGTTCAAGCAATCGTCGAGAATCTCGTGTCGCACCTCGACGACAGCCAGACCGTCGTCGGCGTCACGGAGGTGCCTGGCGGATGCGTCGTCAGCCAACCATGGGGATACATCCCCTACACGCCAGGAGTCGCCAAGCGCCTATCAGCAGGCACCGCCTACTACGGAATGTACGACAATCCCAAGGACGGCCATCACGGGACCGCCTTCCGGGACGGCGTCATGGAGGAAGGGGATACCCACCCCGGTGGCGGCGGCGTGTACCCAGACGACCCCACCGAGGAGATCCTCGCCACCTACCTCTACCACCACCACGCCGTGGCCTACTGCTGTTCCCGCATTGGCTTGCGCCTGACCGACGCCCGGGCGATCACTGGTCCACCCGACATGTGGCTGAGACTCCCCGAACGGGACTGGTGGAACTGATCAAGCGGCGTAGCAAAGACCCGGCTCCATGATCTGGAATCGGGCCTTAATCTCGTGTTGGAGATGAGGGGATTCGAACCCCTGGCTCCTTTGACGTTCGTGCAGAACTTGGCGGTTCAACAGGGAACCTACGCTCGTGATCTATTAACACCGCAACTCGAAGGCCACCCTGCAGTTTGTCGGACGGGACTGCCAGACTCCGCATATGCATGATCTCGTGCTTTCAGCTGACACCATCGCAGCTGGTCCTCCTGGCGCGGTGAGACGCTCCGCTGACAGGTGTTCCGATCGAAGCCGCGGCAGGCGGTCCGCATGAACGCGTTCGAGCGACTCAGCCTCCGGCCGACTCCGGAGGCATGGGATCCTGCGTGGATCGCGCGTGGTGAACTTCGCGGTCAGCGGTTCGAGTTGCCCGCTGGAGTGTCGAGCGTGACCTTCGACCGGGCACGACTGGTGGACGTGGACTTCTCCGGAACACGGTTCGCCGAGTTCACCGTCCATGGCAGCGAGTTCGAGGAATGCGACTTCACGGGCGTCGTCTTCGAGCGCCTGTCGATGTCCACGACCTGCAGACAAGGGACATGGGACGGCGTCGGCTGGCCGAAGTCGGTCTTCCGCGACTGCGTATTTCAGCGCACCCGCTTCGCGTCCTCCACGTTCTTCGGCAACGTCCGCTTCGAGAGGTGCACCTTCGACCGGTCCCGGTTGAGAGACCAGACGAATACCTTCGAAGCGGAGTTCGTCGACTGCGTCTTCCTCGGTCGTGTGCGGAACGTCAACTTCTGGGGCCGCCCGACTCAGCACCAGGCCGCGCTGGGCAGGGACCGCAATGACTTCACCGGAAACGACTTCACCGGCGCAGAGCTGGACTACGTCGCCTTCCATCACATCGACCTGCAGGCCCAGCGCTGGCCCGGCCTGCCCGGCTACGCGCTCCTCAACCGGATCAACGCGCGCGTGGCCGCGGTGCTGCCCTTGCTGGAGCGCTGGCCGGACACACGGCACCGGAAGGAAGCCCGCTTCAGCCTGGAGTTCCTCGCAGACACGGCCCTGGCACAGAACGACGACCAGGCGCTGGTGAGTCCGTTGGACATGGGCCGCAAACTGCCGCCGGCGCTCCGCGATGAGTTGTTCGAGGCATTCAGACGCACGTCCAGCGATACAGGCCCTGATTGAGCCGCACCGCCTCACGGGCCAGATCCCGCAAGGCCCTGATGCGTTCGGCCTCGAACTCGTCGAGCAGTTCCTCCTCGGCGTACTCACGCAGCCGCACGTCGTCCACGGCGGCGAGCGCGGCAACGGTCTCGGGCGCTGCCCGGTCCACGCCCGCTGACTCGCCGTCGTCCACGATGGCCTCGCTGTCCCCGAACTCGCTGAGATCGCGTCCGCTGAGCTCCGCGACCAGCGTGTCGAGCTCGTCGAGCCACCCCTTGCAGTCGATGTACGGCAGGTTCATGCCCTCCGGCCCGCCATCCAGGGCCAGCCGGGCGGACTGATCGGAGTCCGCCGTGAAGTAGTCGACGAGAACGCCCATGGCCGGCCACTCTACCGATCAAGCCCACAGGGGACGCAGCAGACCGGGAGCGGAGCCTGCGGCCATGCAGGCCACCAGCTGAACAGCGCACCGGCTCGTCTCAGTACATCTTCGTGGTGGTGCGCTGGATGACGGCGGGGGCCAGACGGAGGCCGTTGGCCGTGACCCGGTGGCCGCGGGTGTCGGTGACTCGTACGGCGAAGGGGCCCCGGCCCGCGCCGGACTGGGCGATCCAGTAGTTGTAGTCGGCCCGGGCCAGCTTGCGCCACGCGCCGCCGGCGGCCTTCACCTCGACCGAGGCGAGCGGATTGCCGTGGTCGATGACCAGCAGGGCCAACCACCACTGCGACGAGCCCTCCTTGACGCGGAAGGAGAGCGGTCTGCCGACTCGCGGGTTGCCGACCGGGCGGTAGCTGACCGCCGCTGTGCCCTTGCCGGGGCCCACGACGCGGGCGAAGGCCGTGCGGCTAAGGTCGATGTGCCCGCCGGGCACTCCGGGCACTGGTCGACGACCTTGCCCCGGACGGTGCCCTTCGGCCCGGTGACGTTCAGGTAGCCGCCGCAGGCGGCCGCGGCGGCGTACTCGCGCGGAGAGAGCGCGACGTAGAGGTTGTCTGCGGGAGGCGACGGATATGAGCAGTTACCGCCCCCGGACTGGAGTTCGTACAAGGTCGCTTTCCCTTTGGTCGCCTTGCCTGCGACCAGCTTCGCGGGCGCGCGGGTGCTCTCGCCGCTCCGGGCGGATTTCGCCAGGGCAGCCGCGGGGAGGAGCGAGGTCGCGGTGAGCGCGGCGGCGAGGACGAAGGGTCGGCAACAGTTGTTCTTTGAGTGTGCGTAAGTGTGCACGGAATGACGGGGGCTGATGCCGGAGTGTGGGGTGTGAACCTCACGGGTTGGTCGAGACCGCAGGGTGCGCCGGCGAGCGTGACGGCCACGGCCGCATGGGGCGCAAGGGCTTGCGTATCGCTCACACGTTCTACCCATCGGTGCCATATTTCGGTAGTCTAGCGGTCACGTTCGGTAAAGGTCCGGGAGGTGGACGGAGGTCATGCAGGCGTACCGGTGTGCTCACGATCGGCATCCAGCGACCTCGTCACGTACCCACCGCCCGGCCAACGGTTGTGCCTGCGCGACGCTGGAGGCCACAGCGCATGGCTGAGCAGTTGCGGCCGATCGAGGCGCCGTTCGTCGCGGCCGCTCCCTGCGGTGTGGCGGTCCGTAACCGGCTCAAAGGACTGACCGCCCAGGACGAGACGGTGCTCCGGCTGGTGGGGGCGCATCTCGGTGCTCTGGCATCGAAGGACCTCGCGGTGCGCTGCCGGGATGGGCTGGCGCACGACGCGGACCGGTGGGCGGAACGGAAACGGGAGCTGACCACGGCCTCGTCGGCACGGTGGGCCGGGACGATCATCAAGGCGTCGCATGATCAGTGGGCGCTGGCCCGCCGCTGCCAGCTCGCCCACATTCAGAGCCTCGAGGCCGGGATCGCGACGATCACGCGCCGGCTGTCAGTGCCGGTGGGGCAGAAGGCCACCAAGGACGCCCCGGCAGGGTACCGCTCGCGCACGGAGTGGTTCGCCAAGTCCCGCCGCTTGCGGGTGCTTCAAGACCGGCTGGCCGCCGCGCGGGCCGACTGGCAGGCCGGGCGGGTGCACATCGTGCGGGGCGGCAAACGGCTGGCCGGCAACCGGCACCATCTGGAGGCCGCGCAGCTCGACGAGACCGGATGGCGTGAACGGTGGGAGGCCGCGCGCTGGTTTCTGCGGGCCGACGGGGAGTCCGGCAAGCGGTACGGCAACGAGACCATCCGCGTCACCCCTGACGGTGAGGTGTCGCTCAAGCTGCCCGCCCCGCTGGCCCATCTGGCCAACGCCTCGCACGGCCGGTATGTGCTGTCGGCCCGGGTACGGTTCGCCCACCGGCGCGTCGAGTGGGCCGACCGGGTGCAGGCGAATCGGGCGGTGGCCTACCGCATCCACCTGGACGCCGACCGGGGCCGCTGGTACCTGACCGCGTCCTGGCAGCTCCCGCCCACCCCCGCCATCCCCTTGCCGGCGGCGCTGGCCCACGGGGTGATCGCGATGGACACCAACGCCGACCACCTGGCCGCCTGGCAGCTGGATGTGCACGGCAACCCGATCGGCCGGCCGCGCCGCTTCGGCTACGACCTGTCGGGCACCGCCGAGCACCGCGACGCCCAGGTGCGGCACGCCCTGTCGCGGCTGCTGGCCTGGGCGAAGGCGTGCGGGGTGACCGCGATCGCGATCGAGAATCTGGATTTCGCGGCGGAGAAGACCCGGGAGAAGCACGGCCGGCGGAAGTGGTTCCGGCACCTGATCTCCGGCATGCCCACCGGCAAGCTCCGCGCCCGGATCACCGCGATGGCCGCCGCCGCGGGCATCGCGATCATCGCGGTGGATCCGGCGTACACCAGCAAGTGGGGTGCCCAGCACTGGCAGGCCCCACTGACAAGAACGAACAACAAGAACCAGACGACGACTCGCCACGACGCGGCTGCGGTGGCGATCGGCAGACGCGCCCAGGGGCATGCGATCCGGCGACGGACGGCACCGCCCCCGCACGACCGGAAGGATCGTGCGGGGCATCGGACCGTCCAGGCCGGACCGGATGTTTCTGGGGGTGAGGGACCCCGTCCCCGCATTCCCGGACCACGCACCGGATGCGTGCCGCCCGGATGTGGCGAGAACGCGGGCGACCAGTGTGCCCAACACCGTTCGGGGCATGCGGCCGAGCATGAGCAACTCATGCTCAGTCCCTAGGAACGGTAAGCGTCGCATCCAGTGCGGGATGGATGCGACAGTAGCGAAATCAGTACATCTCAGTACGGTAAAGCGTCAGATATCCAGACACGCGATCTATGTCCGGGTCAGTGCACCCGAACCGACGGCACACCGATGGAGCCCGGCTCGGCCCCATCAGCCGAGACCCAGCCGGTGGGAGATCGCGGCCGCCTCCGATCGGTTTGCGGCGCCGAGCTTGGCGAGGATGTTGGACACGTGCACGCTCGCGGTCTTGTCGCTGATGAACAGCGCCTGGGCGATCTGCCGATTGGTACGGCCGGTGGCCACCAATTTCAGCACGTCACGTTCGCGCGGAGTGAGCCCGAACCGATCACCGGGCTCCGCGGACCGCCCCCTCGGCTCCGGCGCCTCCTCCGAGCTCGTCAGGTCGATCCGGGCCCGGCGTGCCAGGGCGCTGATCTCCTCGGCGAGCAGCCGGGCCCCGAGATCCCGTGCCACGGTCCAGCCCTCGATGAGATCGGCGGCCACAGCCTCGCGGGAGGCGCCGGCGGACAGCAACGCCTCGCCGTACCGCCACCGCGCGTACCCGATCTCGAACGGACACTTGAGCCCCTGCCAGGCGGCCAGCGCCGCGGCCCAGCGCTGCGGGTCGCTCGCTCCCTCGATCCTGGTCCACTCGGCTTCGGCACTCATCAGCCTGGCCTCCACCAGGGGAATGGACACGTGAGCCGCGGCCGTACGGGCACGTTCCAGCAGAACACGGCCGATCCGGCGGGCCTGGCCGATTTCGTGGGCGTCCCGCTGCGCGACCGCCCGTTCGGCGATCGCCGCTTCGACCGTCACGCCGATGTGGCTCATCTCGATGGTCAGCGGGCCCTCGTCGCTGTCGCCGAGCAGACGCAGCCCCTCAGCCACGGCCTCCCTGGCCTCCTCCAGCCTGCCGTCCCACATGGCGACGGCGGCCATGCGGCCGAACTGCGGGACGGCGTACTGGGGATCCAGGGAGAACGGCGTGCTCTTCAGCACCGCGGCCAGATCCTCCCAGGCCGCGGCCAGGTCGCCTCGATGCAGGAGATACAGGGCCCGGGCCTGAAGCGGTGCGGCGTCGAGGAAACCGGTCGGCGAGTCGAACTCGGCGAACTCCTCCTCCAGCAGCGACAGCGCCTCCTCCCCGCGGCCCAGGAAGATCAGCGACTCGGCGGCGTCCGCCAGCGCCGACCGCCCGTACATGCGAACCAGCCCGAAGCGGGCGGCCAGCCGGTACGCCTCAAGACTGAGCTTCGCGGCCTCCTCCCACAGACCGTAGGCCCACAAGGCGTACCCGTGGTTCACACGGGCCCGGCACATGTCGTCGGTGTTGCCGACCTCCTCGGCGATCCGGAACGCGTCCTCGAAATACGCACCGGCCACGTCCAGCCGCCCCAGGAACGACAGCGCCGCCGCCAGGCTGTTGAGCGCGTTCCCCTCGACCGCCCGCGCGTTGACCTGGCGGGCCATGGCGATCGCGTCCTCACAGCATTCCCGTGCTTCCGCGTGGCGGTTCATCAGTAAGAGCATGTGCCCGCGCGCGGCCAGCGTACGAGCGCGTTCCCGGGAGGGCGGCTCGGCGGGCACCGCGGCCACCGCTCGCTCGATCGTCTCCAGCGCACGCGCGCTGTCACCGGCCGCCCAGTGATAGCGCGCCAGCCGCTCCAGGAGCACCCCGGTGCGCAGCGGCTCGCGCCCGGCCTCCGTCCCGTCCATCGCGACCTCGGCCAGCGCGACCTCCGCCAGCGCGATCGCACGATCGTGCTCGCCGAGCAGGAAGGCCGCCTGCGCGGCCCGCCGCAGCACCGTTACCCGGTCCAGCGGGCTCTGGGCCGCCGCCTGCGGCACCTGCGCCCACAGCTCCAGCGCCCGCTCGTAGTGCTGCAGCGCCTCGGCCAGCGCGTACGTGGCCTCCGCCGCCTGACCCGCGCCTACGCAGGCCAGCAGCGCGGCGCCGAGATCGTGGGCGGCGTACCAGTGATACGCCAACTGCCCCAGCTCCGCGGCGGTCGCGGAACCGGCGCGCTTGTCGATCCGGTCCGACAGAGCCCGTGCGTAGGCGGCATGTAACGGTCCACGTTCGACCGGCAGCAGGTCGTCGTAGACGGCCTCCTGTACGAGCGCGTGCCGGAACGCGTAGGACTCGCTGCCCTCCTCGGCCGACAGCACATGATGGGCGACCGCCTCACGCAGCACCCCGACCAGCTGCGCCACCGGCTGAGCCGACACCGCGGCGAGCACGTTGTGGTCCACCCGCCGGCCGGCCACCGCGGCCACCCGCAGCACCTGCTGAACCGGCTCGGACAGCGCCTCCACCCGGGCCAGCACCACATCGCGCAGCGCGGCGGGCATCGCCGTCCCCTCGCGGCTGGCTGCCAGCAGCTCCTCCACGAAGAAGGGGTTGCCTCCGGACCGGGCGCGGATCTCGGTCACCAGCTTCGCCGAAGGACGCTCGCCGGTGATCCCGGCGAGCAGGTCCGCTACCTCCCGGCGGCCGAAAGCTCCGACGTCCAGCCGCTCGGCGCGGCTGTTTCGCCCCAGTTCGGCAAGGAAGGGGCGCAACGGGTGGCGGCGGTGGAGATCGTCGCTCCGGTACGTCAGCACCATGCAGACTCCGGCGCGTACGTTCCGGATCAGGAACCCGAGCAGATCGCGAGTCGACTGGTCGGCCCAGTGCAGATCCTCGACGACCAGCAGCACCGGCCGCCGTTCTGCCAGCCGGTGCAGCACACCCAGCAGCAGCTCGAACAGCCGCGCCGGGGCCACCGGATCCGCGCCGGCCACCGGCTCGCCCAGCTCGGGCACCAGCCGCGCCAGCTCGGCCCTCGCCCCACCGAGAACCCGCCCCAGCTCCTCCGCGTCCAGCATCCCGCCCAGCGACCGCGCCGCCTCGACGACCGGGGCATAGGCGAGCACCCCGTCGCCGACGTCCAGGCAGCCGCCCACGAGCGTGACCGCACCGGCCTCCCGGGCCTGGCCGATCAGTTCGGCCAGCAGCCGAGTCTTGCCCACCCCCGCCTCGCCGGCCACCATCACCGTCGAGGGCTCACCCGCGACCGCCCGCTCCAGGGCCGCCTCCAATCGGGTGATCTCCGCGACCCGTCCCACGAAGACAGGACTCGACAACCGCTCCGCCATGGGCTCGATCATCGCTTAAGTTCCTTTGTGAACCAACACGTGACGGCCCACCTGGCCGCGTTGTTTCACGCGCGTCCTCTCGCCCGGACTGCCTGCCTGCACCCGGCCGGGGCGTCCAAGGACCGGCACCCCGGCCGGCGCGCTCGCGAACCCCCCAGTCGCTTACGCGTCGCCCTGGCTCGTGTAGATGCGCTTCCACTTGCCGCAGAGGTGCCTGCCGCGGTAGGCGTCGGTGAAGCAGACCCTCAAGTCCGCCGTGTTGGCCCCGAACTCGGAGAAGCGGAAGTCCCTGTACCCGCTACCGCAGTGCTTGGCGGAGTAGTACTGGGGCTCCCGGTCGTCGGGCTGGAAGTTGTCGTACCTGACCTGCACGTAGCCGCACAGGCGCTGCGGCGAGCGCTTGTCGTAGAGCTTGCCGCCGACGACGATCCGGCCGTTGCTGTCCACGTACGACCTGGCGCGCGCGTAGGCGTGACCGCCCTCGTAGGACTTCGAGTAATAGAAGCCCCAGGGGCCGGCGTCGAAGGGCCGGGACTGGGAAGTGGTGTCCAGATGCCTGGCTTCGGAGGCGTTCGCGGCGGTGGCCGCGGCCGGCACGCCGATGGCTATGACGGCGGTGGCGGCGGCCAGACCTAGCAGCTGGTGGATCGAGCGTCGCATGATGTTTCCCCTGTGTTGAAGGCCCCCGGTAACTCTGTCCCCCTGGGGCGATGACCTCAGAATCCAGCTAAGAGGTGTGAGCACACATGGGGAGAAATCCTTAGAACGGTCCACGGCGACGCACTATCTTCCGGCCGGCACCGCCGCCACGCTTACGGCCGCAGCCACGCCGCCAGGTAGGCGAACGCGGCGTCCTGCATCATCACGTCGAACCGGTGACCACCGTCGAAGAACTCGCCGACATAGGCGTGCGGCGACCCGGCCAGCTGATAGCGCTGGGCCAGGCGCTCATCGGCGGCCGGACGGATGCTACTTCTCATAGTGATAGCGACAGGCGGCGATCACGATGGCGTCGTTGTTGACGCGGCAGACGAGCCGGTGTTCTGAGGTGATACGCCGGGACCAGTAGCCGGACCATTCGTACTTCAGCGGCTCTGGTTTGCCGATGCCTTCGTTCTCGTTTCGGGCTATGTCAGCGATCAGCTGGTTGATCCTTTTGAGGATGCGTCGATCTTCTCGCTGCCAGTAGCAGTAGTCCTCCCAGGCAAGTTCGTCGAAAAGGATCTTCACGAGGTGGCGTCCTCATCGGCCAGTTCGCGGACGGTGCCGCCGCCGGCCTCCAGACGGGCGACCGCCTCCGACAACCGTCTGCGGTTGACAGGAGAGGCCATCAGATAGAGCGTCTCGCGCATCGATTCGTATTCGCGCTGCGACACCATGACGACGCCTTCTCGGCCGGGGCGGGTGATGAGGACTTCTTCCTGGTCGTCGATGACGGCGTCGAGGGTGGCAGCGTAGTTGGCCCGCGATTCGGACATGGTCATCACCTTCATGCGATCAATGTACATCATGATGTACATCGAGGTGCGGCGGTGAACCCGCACACGGGTACGCGCAAACATCAAGCTGTTGCATCAAGAGGCGAATAGCTGCAGGTTCTTGTGACGAAAGCTCCACACTTCCGCTTCCACCCGAGAGGTAGAGGCAGCAGAGTGGCGACGTTGCTGTCAGTGGAGATCAAAAGCCCCGAACGATGATCCGTCCGGGGCGTTTTGGCTGTTCAGGTGAGGTGGTCAGAGGCGGTGCCTCACACCACCGTGATCACGAACTTCTGAACGACTGCGGCGAAGTACGGCCGGTAGACGCGGGCGCGGATTAGCTCACGTGATGCCCTGACTGCTTGAACCGCCCCGGGAGACAGCGGCGAGGAAACCGCCGACGAACGCATCGCCGAGCCCGACGGTCGTGGGTGCGGCAACGTCAAGATCGAATCCAGGCAGGCAACGAACAACCCTGCCCATCCGGCCTTCCAGAGCCGCGGCGAACTCCACCGCCTCCGTTCGCCTCGGCCGGTTCCGCATGAGTTCGTAGTGGTGGTCGGTGTACTCATCTCCATGGCAGTAGCGGGTGCTGGCGATCACGATGCCCTCGTTCAGTGACTCTGCGTACTCGCCTGCTCTCTCGCCGAATGCTGCCGACCAATACTTGGTATGCACAACCAGGGTTGTCACGGGGATGAGAGCTTGCAGCGATTCGAGGGCGCGAGCCACCTCCGTCACGGAGAGCAAGTTGACGGCATAGCCCAGGTGCGACTGCATCTCGTCTTCGTTCAGTCCGTAGATGTCGATGACTTCCACGAGCGCGTCGCGGACCCGCTGGCTGAGGCCTGGCTCGTGGAATCCGGCATCCTCGTAGTAGACGACCGCCTCGGCCGGAAGTTGTCGCATGTGGCTTCTCAGCGTGGACAGACGCCGGTCAAGTGTTCTCTGGTCCCGTACCGCGTTGAATCCCGAGATCAGAAAGACCCGTGCGTCTCGAAGCAACGAGCCCAGTGCACCACTCAGCATCATGGACTCGTTCGCCGGGTCGTTGACGTAGATCAATCTGTTCGGAAACGGCGCACGGATGTCGATGTCACCTGCTCGAACCAGCAAGTCCTGGTCGTACTGCACGATCAGGTGTGGATAGAGGGTGTCCTGGTCGCCGCTACAGATGTAGTCGCAGCTTGCCGGCAGCAGTCGGCGGACGATGTCATTGAGACTGACCAGGTGCAGGGTGGATGGTACGCCGAGCCGGCTCATCTCCATCGCCGCTCGAACGGAGGTTCCACCCAGAGTTGTTCGCTTGGGGAACCGCCCTGCGAATGCGCTCAGACATTCGGAGGAGGCGACGAAGTGCTCGCCCCCTCCGCCCTTTTTGAGGTAGGTGAGAATCGAAATGACGAGTTCGCGCTCGTTGGTCACAGTGACCGATGAAGTCAGCTCGGCATTGTGGATCTGGTACTCGCCGACAAGTTGCTCCAAGAGCGACGAGGACAGCTTGAGTTCGTAGTCGACGCATCCCCCCAAGCCCAAGACTACATGACTGGTCATGTCAGTACAGAGATGCCTTGCCGGCCGCTTCGAAGAGGTCAATCTTCTGCCCGGCCACCGCCTTCATCGCATCGATGCATGGCGGCTGGATGGAGAGCGGTTCACGCAGGCTCTCATCGGCCAAGACTTCGCGCATCTTCATGTGGTAGGCCAGCTTGATGTCACTGGAGATATTAATCTTGTTAATACCGAGCTTGACCGATTGCGCAATCTCTTCGTCAGGGTTGCCTGAGCCGCCGTGCAGCACGAGTGGGATCTTGACCCGATCCTTGATTTCCTTCAGCAGGTCGAGCTTGAGCTCCGGCTTCAGGGTCTTCGGGTAAATGCCGTGATAGGTGCCGATGGCCACAGCGAGACTGTCCACCCCCGTTGCCTGCACGAAGGTCACGGCGTCCGCCGGGTCAGTGTAGATGATCGCGTCGCTGCCGTCTTCGGCCTCGCCGTCGGTCTTGCCGATCGTCCCCAGCTCCGCCTCGACCGACACGCCGACCGCGTGCGCGGTGTCAGCGACCTTCTTGGAGATCGCGATGTTGTCCTCGAAGGGCTGCATCGAGGCATCGATCATCACCGAGGTGAAGCCGATCCGGATCGCGGTCAGCATCTCCCGATAGGTCGCGCCGTGGTCCCAGTGAATCGCGATCGGCACGGACGAGCGATGGGCTCGTTGGGTCATCGCGGCGATCACGTCCACTCCGACGTGCCGTACCTCGTCGGGATGGATCCCGATGAAAAGCGGCGAGTTCTTCTCCTCGCTGATGTCCACGATGCCGTTGAACATGGCGTAGTCGCTGATATTGAACGCGGGCACGGCGAAGTTTCTTTCATTCGCGACAGCCAAGAGCACCTTGCCGGTCGTCAGCATTGCTGTATTTCTCCCTCTGGGTAGTGGATTATCGCTCGGAACGAGGACGAGGTGTCAGGCCTTGACTGCGCCGGAGGTGAGGCCGCCGATGAACCGCCGCTGGAAGAGGAGGAACAACACGAGCACCGGGATGGACCCCAGGATGCTCATGGCCATCATCTGATTCCACTCGTAGGAGTGCTGGCCCATCAGGAGCTGGATGCCGATGGGAACGGTTCGCATGTCGTCGGTACGAGTGAGGGTCAGAGCGAACAGGTACTCGTTCCACGAGATCATGAAGGTGTAGACGCCGACGGCAACCAGCCCAGGAACCGAAATGGGCACCAGGATCCGCCAGAGAGCCGTCCAGCTGGACGCCCCGTCCACCTTGACAGACTCATCCAATTCCCGTGGCAGGGTGTTGAAGTACGCGGTCATCATGATGATCGCGTAGGGCAAGGTGAACACCATGTGCGTGAGGATCAGCCCCGGATAAGTATTATAAAGGCCGAGCGCCACCACGAGGCCAAAGTAGGGAATGACGAGTGTGATGGGCGGCACGGCCTGAACAGTGACGATCACGGCATTGATGGATCGCTTCAGCGGGAAGTTGTAGCGGCTGAATCCATACGCCGCCAGAACTGCCACGAACAGTGTCAAGACTGTCACCGAAAGCGCGACGATGTAGCTGTTGATGAAAAACCTCAACTGCGTCTCGTCACCCAGGATTTTTCCGTAGGCGTCGAACGAGAAGTTTTCGGTGATCAGCCGCGGCGGAACCTGGAAAACTTCCCCGTTGGTCTTGAACGACGTCGACAGCATCCACACGACTGGAAGACCGGCGAAGGCCGCGCCGATGCACAAGCCTGCGAGCACGGCGATCTTCGCGCCGACGCGCCGCCTTTTACGGGTGAGCACGGGTGATCACCTCTCCTTTTGCAGGCGAACGTAGAAGAAGGCCAGAATCATCGTGAGCAGCAGGACGATGACGGCGGCGGCGGACGCGGTGGCGAACTCGTAACTGCTGAAGGCTTGCTTGTAGGTGTAGGTGCTGAGCATCTCGGTGACATTGAGCGGGCCACCACCGGTAGTCATCCAGATGAGGGCGAACTGCTGAGAGGTCCAGATGAGGTCGAGCACGGCCATGCTGAGGAGCACCGGTTTCAGCTGTGGAATCGTCACATTGCGAAACTGGCGGAAAGTGCTTGCGCCGTCCACGGAGGCCGCCTCGTACAGAACGGGCGAGATCCCCTGCAACCCGGCGAGGATGCTGATCATGAAGAAGGGGAAGCCGGCCCAGATGTTGATGAATGTCAATGCCCAGAGCGCCATGTTCGGGTCGGAGAGCCAGCTCACTTCCTCTCGCATCACACCGATCGTGCTCAGGATGTAGTTGACCACCCCGGACGGGTCCAGCATGAGCCGCCAGATGACCGCGATCACGGCGACCGTGAACAGCCAGGGCAGGATGTAGACAATGCGGAAGATGGCTTTCGTCACTCCGCTCAACAACGGCGTGTTGAGCATCGTCGCGAAGGCCAGCCCGAGGCCGAGGTGAGCGACAGTGCTCACGGTGATGAAGATGAACGTGTTCTTCAGCGCTGCCAGGAAATCAGGATCGGTGAGCACCGTGGTGTAGTTGGCGAGGCCGGCGAAGACCGGATTCTGCTCGACGATCACGTTGTCCTTGAACGAATAGCTGACCACCATCGCGATGGGTATGATCATCAGAACAAAGATCAATATCAGCGTCGGCGAGAGATAGCCGTACGGGACGACACGCTGCACGGGGAAGGGCCGCGTCCTTCTCCTTCCGTCCGCGGAGGATTCCGATGCCGATTTTGCGGCTCCCGGGGAGGCCGCGGGATCGAGTTTCGCGGTTTCCATCGATGTCTCCTTGGTTCGGGGCCGCGCCGCACGGTCGGCGCGGCCCACGAAGTACGGAAGGTCAGAGCACCGGCGTCCAGGCCTGTTGCGCCTTGTTGAGGGCGTCGTCGACACCCTGCTTGCCGGTGAGCACGAGCTGCAGTTGCTCATCGAAGCTGCGCATCAGGTCTTCGGACTTCGGCAACCCCGAGGTGTGTCAGAGAAAATGCACCAGATCGGGTCTTAAATACCCATCAGTCGCGGGAGGGGTTATAGGGGATCCTGGCGTAGTTCTCGCCGGGCTGCAACCCGGGCCTCGTGCGCGTCCTTCAG
>NZ_JBQQBQ010000117.1:0-14795 GCF_052245915.1 Nonomuraea sp. 10N515B | reverse complement strand
CATTCTCGTGGAGATCGAGCCGGGATTGTTCGCTCAGCCACGTCCATAGCCCGGCAACGAGCCCGTGACCAGCCCTCCTCATGCAGCGCAAGCGATCAAAGGGACATCAACTCGCGAACCGCCCTCTGATACGCGGCGGCTACGGTCTGCGGGCGGTGAGTTCGGCAAGCGCCTCCTCCAGAGACGGGGATTGGTCTAGGACGGCGTTCTCATGGCGGGGCAACACCCCTCCGCCTACGACGATCATGCGTCCCTCAGACGCCTTCGCGTGGCGGGCGGCCGACACCAGGATGTCACGGCCGTGCGCGTCGGCCGCCGTGAGGCAATGGAGATCCACGACGAGCAGTGGCGAAGTCCTGGCTACCAGCACGTTGACGAGGTACTGCTGCAAGATCAGGCATGCGACCTCCTCCAACCGGCCCGTCAGGGATAGGACGACGACATCCCCGAATCTGTCGAGCCGGATGTCGAAGTCGTGATCGCTCTCGTGGATGCCCGGTTCGGTGTGGTTCATAACAAATCCAGGGTCAGAGGTATGCGGAACACTGCCGACCAGACTTCCCGGCTCACCTTAGGTCACCATAACAGTCTGTTGCCTTGTGCAACGATTGGAGGACGCATCAAGAGACCGAAACGAAGCAGAATGCTGCGCTCAGACCAACCTCACGGTGACTGGCTCGACTCCGCGAGCCGACGCGCTGGTGAGCACCGGAGGCCCCACTCCCCCATACGCCGCCGACCCGCTCCGCGAACGGCTGGTGCTCCATCCTCGGATAGAGCGCCTTTGGCGCACTGTCCGCCATCTCCCCGCGGCACTCCCGACATAGGCCCATTCACCACTACACGGCCGATCTGAACGAAACGCACCTCACATGGTGCCCCTTCGTATTCAAGACTCGGTCGCACCACCAGTTGGGCGGCTGGGCGGTCGTCTTTTCCGCAAGCCGGATGCCCAAGCAGAGATACCTAAGCGGAGGAAGTTAAGAGACATGCCAGGTTGAAACTCGGTTGCACTATGCAATGATGGTGGGCGCGGCCGCGGCGACCCATCCCTGGAGGCAATGCTGGAAAGACGTCAGATGTCCAGGACGCCGGTCGGGAGCGCTGGATGAGGGCGCAATGGGCGTTGCGCTGGCTACCGTTCGCGGTCATGCTCCTCGTGGCGCTGACCGATCTCGTTGCCGGTCCCTCGCTGGGCTTTCTTCCGCTCCTGACTCTCGGGCCCACCTTCGCCTCCGTGTCCGGCAGCGTCCGGCGGACCGCAGTGATCGGCGCGGTCGCGCTCGCGATCTGCGTTCCCCTGGCCTACTACAACGACCTGCTGTTCAGGTGGCAGAACAACCTCACCATCGCCACGATCATCAGCGTGACCGGGGCGAGCATGCTCGCCAGCCACCTGCGGCTCAGACGGGAACGCGAGCTCGCCAACGTCCGCCTGGTGGCCGAGGCCGCGCAGCGCGTGCTGCTGCGCCCCGTACCACGTAAGGCAGCCGACCTGCAGGTGGCACTGTCCTACACGTCGGCGGCGGCCGAGGCCCGGATCGGCGGGGATCTGTACGAGGTCGTCACCACCCCGCACGGCGTTCGGCTGCTCATCGGGGACGTGCAGGGCAAAGGACTGGACGCCGTCGAGACCGCCGCCTGGGTGCTGGGCGCCTTCCGCGAGGCCGCCTACGACGAGCCCGAACTCAGCAACGTCAGCGAACGACTGGAGTCGAGCCTGGTCCGGCATCTGAGCGGAGAGAAGTTCGTTACCGCGATCATCGCCGAAGTCCGGACCGAGGAGATCACCTTACTCAACCACGGCCACCCGGCACCTCTAGTGATCAGCGCAAACGGGAAGATCGGCTCGGTGGAGCCGCCGGACGAGGGCCTTCCGCTGGGGCTCGGCCCGTTCGCCGCCGACCGACCGAAACCACATCACACGCCCTTCCACGACGGCGACCAGATCCTCTTCTTCACCGACGGAGTGGTGGAGGCCAGAGACGTTGCCGGGACTTTCTACCCTCTGCGCGAACGCCTCCACTTCCTTCTCGACGACGATCCGCAGGCCGCGCTGGACGCCCTGCGTGCCGATCTGCTGCGCCACGTCGGCGGTCCGTTGCTCGACGACGCCGCCATGCTCCTGCTACGACGCACGTGAGATGACGTTTTCCGTCGGATCCGCCGCTCACCTCCTGCTCACAGGCCCTCTTACAGAGCGGCGGTGACACTTGTGGTGCGGGTCTTGCGTGGTACTGCCTTCTCATCTGCCGCGTCGGTGAACGCGGTCAGCGCGGCCACGACGGCGGCCTGCTGCGCGGGTGTGAGCCGGGCCAGAATCCGGGCCAGATCGGCTCTGCGCTTCTTCGTCACGCCATCCACCAGGGCACGGCCTTCGGCTGTAAGGGCGATCCGCACCGTGCGCCTGTCGCTGGGCATGCGGGTTCGCCGCACGAGGCGTTTGGTCACGAGGCGATCACACATCCGTGTCGCGGTCGACCGGTTCACGTCGAGTGCGTCCGCCAGGTCAACGAGCCGCTGCGGACCTTGAGCGGCGAGGAGGACCAGCACACGGTACTGCGGAAGGGTCACATCTCCGCCTGCGGCAGTAATAGAGCGGGCCGCGACCGCCACGAGCGCCCGGCTGGCCGTGAGTACCGCCTCCGCCATGGGCTCGGCCTCCGATAGCAGCCCGACAAGCATCTCGTTCACGCTGCGCCGCTTCCTCCCTAGGCGATGTTCCATCCGGGATTTAGACGTGTCGACCATCCGTACGGATGCACCGACCGGCCTCAGATGTTTATCCCAGGGCGTGGTGAGCAACAGGCACGGTGGAGAGAAGGGAGACACCGTGCTCAGCGACCGCGGCCGGGGCGAGAGCCACGAGAGGCAGCCGCTGTGATCAAGAGGATGGATTGGACTGCCAGCCTGCGGGGACGCTGTCACAGCGTGCCGCCTCGCTCGAGGAGGGAAAGCGTCTGGTTGAGGGTCTCCACGCCGTGCACGGAGAGATCCTGGCCGGCCTGCCTGGCCTCTTGGACCTCCTCCGCCGGCACGAGGAAGATCTTCGCTCTTGCCTCGTCGGCGCCGATCGCCTTCTGCTCGACCCCGCCGACCGCACCCACGGCACCATCAAGTCTGATGGTCCCCGTCGCGGCGATGCTGCGGCCTCGCGCGAAGTCCTCCTGAGCCAGCAGATCGGCCACGGTGGTGGCGTACACCAGCCCGGCCGACGGCCCGGCCACCTTCGACCGGCTGGCGAAGGACACCTCAAAAGGCAGGTCCACGCGCAGGTTACGGGTCTCTCCGGTGATGCCGATGCCCACTCCATGTGACAGCCGCGGCAGGTCCGTGCTCTGGACTTCGATCTGCCTCTCGGCTCCCTGCCGCTCGACCGTCAAGGTGAAACTGGTCCCAGCGGGGCGTGAGGACACCGTCTCCTGTAGGTTCCAGATGTGCTCGACGGGTTGACCGTTGACGCGCACGATGACGTCTCCCATCCGCAGCTTGTCCTCGGCAGGCGCCTCGGGCAGCACCCCCGTGACCTGCACGCCCGTACCGTGAATGGGCACGTCGATGCCGACCGCGCGGGCCCCCGCCGCGGCCGCCATCCGCCGGCTCTGCTCGAACAGTTGCCGCTGCTCCCTGAAGTAGTCCTCGGGCCGGGCGTCCTGGGGGATGACCGCCGAGGCACGCAGCACTTCCTGGTCGGGGCGGATCCCGGCGATGATCGCCCCCCAGGCGTTGGGCTGCTCCAGGTTGACGGTCGTGGCCAGGTAGCGGCCCGTTACCGGGGTGACGGGGCGGCCCTGGATGGTGACATCTCGTGCGACGTCGAAGGCGGGTCCAGGGGTGACGACCAGCAGCGGGGGTCGGTAGAACACCGCGAAGGCGGCCAGCAGGCCGAGCAATGCCAGCCCAGTCGCCCAGGCCATTCCCCTTCTTCCGGCACGTGGTTCCTCGGGCAGGCCGCGCAGAAGTCGTACCTGCATGGCATGGGCCAGGTCGGAGCCGGACACCATCCCGGCAACCCGGCCGTCCTCCATGACGACGGCCCGGTGGTTGTTCGCTCGCAGGGTATCGAGGGTCGAGACGATCTCGTCGTCGGGTGACACCACTGGCATCTGATCGGCGGGCAGCATGATGTCGGCCACCGTCCGGCTCATCCGCTGGCCCGGCGCCACACCGGCAGCTTGCCGCAGACTGACCAGGCCGATGAGCCGGTCCTGGTCGACGACGGGGAAGGTGGAGAAGCGGGCGTGTGCCGCCGTGGCGAGGAAACCGTCAACTGTGACGTCCGGGGGCACGGTGACGGGATCGGTCCGCATCACGTCGCGGACGTGCAGCCCGCGCAAGGACTGCCGGGTGAGAGCGTCGTCCGCTTCCGCCTGCGCCGCTTGAGCCAGGAACCAGCCCAGCAGGACGAACCAGAGCCCGCCGAACCCTGCTCCGGCGAAAGAGCTCACCAGCCCCAGGCCCATGAGGACGAAGCCGAACGCCTTTCCTGCTCCCGCCGCCCACTGGGTGGCCTGCAGGAAGCGGCCGCCCCAGGCCCATAGCGCAGCCCGCAGCACGCGCCCGCCGTCCAGCGGCAGCGCGGGAAGGAGGTTGAAGACCAGCAGCAGTACGTTGATCACGGCGAGGTAGTCGGTTACCGCCACCACGGTCGCCGGCCAGCCGAGGAACTCACCGGCCCACGTCAGGCCGTAGAAGGCGGCGGCAAGGGCCAGCGTGATCACAGGACCCGCGATCGCGACCCGGAACTCGGCTCGGGGCGATTCGGGTTTGCCCCGCAGGTGTGCCACGCCCCCGAGCAGCCAGAGCGTGATCTCCTTGATCTCTACGCCCTCCCGCTCGGCGACGAGGGCGTGGCCGAGCTCGTGCAGCAGCACGGAACCGAAGAACAGCACGGCCGCGACCGCGGCCATGGCCAGGTATGCCTCGCCGGGCAGACCTGGATAGGCCGTAGGGAACACCCAGCCGGCGAGCGACCAAACGACCAGAGCGGCGATGAGCAGCCACGACCAGTGAGCCCCGATGGCGATGCCTTTGATGCGCAGGAAGCGGAAGCTGGATGTCATGGCCTGCCTCTCTGAGGGTCACTGTCGGTGAACGCTGACCATCTGCCAACTACCTCTCGGCGGCGCCTGCCGAGCGGAGCGGGCTGGAAACGGCTCCGCCCCGGCACTTCCCCCTCGGTCGGCGCTCGTGCCCTATGTGGCGGAAATGACGTCCGCAGCGGCAACCGGTGTAGCGGTCCTGTCCGCGGCCCTCACGGCCCTTTCCCCTTTATCGAGCCTCTATACGACGGCGCTCGTACTCGCCACATCTCCGTCCACAACGGCACAACTGGCAGTCGCCAACACTCCCTTTGCCGGTATTTCACCCACGGCAGTCGCCTGGCTAGTCTAAATTGCAGTGCGCAACATTTGCCATGAAGAAGGGCCAATATGAACGATCAGCCCGTCGGGCCGCTCTCCGAAGACGACCCGGTTGTGGAAGCGGTGCTCACCGCCAGCCGTGCGCTGGTGGCGGTGGCCGCTCGTTCCATTGCCGCGGCGGGCGGGGAAGTGACGCTGCCGCAGTACCGGGCGCTCGTTCTCCTAGCCGCTAGAGGGCCGCAGCGGCTGGTCGAACTCGCCGAGGCCCTTGATGTCAATCGATCGACGGCAACGCGCATGTGCGATCGGCTCGTCGCCAAGAAACTGGTGCGGAGAAACCGCCTGCCCAGCGACAGGCGTACCGTGCGCATCGCTCTCACCGCTGAGGGGCGGGCACTCGTTGACGGGGTGACCAAGCACCGCCGGACCGACTTGGCAAGAATTTTGGCCCAGTTGACACGGACGCAGCAGGACGAGGTGGTGGCGGCGCTGACCGCTTTCGCCGTCGCGGCGAACGAGAGCGCGGTCCCTGATGAGGACGCGGTCCCCGAGCTTTAGCTGTGCGTATCCCTAGAGAATGCGGTACTTCTCGATGTCGGGTGTGCGGAGCTCGAGCCCGATTCCGGGCCGGGTCAGGTCGGGTTCGAGCATGCCCTCGACCGGCGCGCGGAAGCCGTCGAATGACGGCCTTGCCGGAAAGGGTCTTGATCACCGGCGTGGCAAGGGCTTCGGCAACGGCCAGTACCTCGTCCTTCGCATGCATCGCCTCGCACCGACCAGCAGGGCCGGTTGTGGGCCGCGTTGAGAACCTGCGCGGCACGTTCCAGATCCTCTTGCCGGGAAACCGCCGGCGCGGGCAGTTAGATCGGCGCAGTCTGGCGCGGCCTCGCGGGTG
Organism: Nonomuraea sp. 10N515B; assembly: GCF_052245915.1. NCBI lineage: Bacteria > Bacillati > Actinomycetota > Actinomycetes > Streptosporangiales > Streptosporangiaceae > Nonomuraea > Nonomuraea sp. 10N515B. The sequence goes on along the minus strand of NZ_JBQQBQ010000117.1, from coordinate 8,537 downwards.
CGACGTGCTGCCAGGGGTCGGCGCCCGCATCGGCCACCTGGACGTCGTCGGGAACGGTGAGGTGGGCCACGCCTCGTCTGACATAGGCCGTCCTGATGGCGATGTCCACCAGCGCGGGCAACTGACCGGGTTGGAGATCAGCGCGTTGCAGTCGGCCACGTCATCGTAAGAGCCGGTCGGGGTGCACCTCCTGCTGGTAGCCGGTGCCGAGCACGGAAGCTTACCCCCATCCTCCGGTCCCATACGGAGGCGGGAGCCCGCTTTGCCTGGTCACGGCGATTCCGTCTTCTGCCTGTGGAGGAGGAGCATGGCCGCGTCGTCGAGCAGCGGGCCGCCAATGTGGTTGATCAGGTCGGTCCGTAGTTCGTCCAGCGCGGTCTCCGGATCACACGCCAGGATCAGCGGTACGCGTTCCTTCAACGGATAAAAGGCACCGTCCGGGTCACGCGCCTCGATGACGCCGTCGGTGTAAAACAAGATCCGGTCGCCGTCCGCGAACGAGACCCGCTGCGACTTCGGACCGCCCGGTCCAAGGCAGCCCAGGCCGAGAGCAAGTCCTTCCTCCTGCGGCTCGACCTCCTCGACTCTCCCATCTGCGGCGAGCAGGATCGGCGGGGGGTGGCCGTGGTTCAGCAATTGGATGCCGTCGCCGTCCACCTGCCCCAGGATGGCGGTGACGAAGGCCTCCTCCTCCAAATGCCTGGACAAGGTGGTCTCGAGCCGATCGCTGATGGCAGGCAGATCCGGCTCGTTGTAGGCAGCCTCGCGGAAGGCGCCCAGCACCCAGGCCGCGGTCTCCACCGCTTCCAAGCCTTTGCCTTGAACGTCGCCGATCAGCAGACGCACGCCGTACGGAGTCGTGACAACCTCGTACAGATCGCCGCCGATTCGGGCTTCGGACATGGCGGAGGTATAGGAGAGCGCCACGGTGACGTCGTCGGCGCGGCGAGGTACCGGGCGCAGCAGCACACGCTGTGCGGCCTCGGCGATCATGCGCACATCCGCTAGCTCGCGCTCGTGGCGCGAGCGCAGGTGGGAGGCCAGCATGCTGGCTCCGGTCACTCCGATGATCGTGGCGATGATCAAGTTGTGCTGCCATCGGCCCAGGAGCCCGTTGTAGAAAGCCAGCGGAGTGCACACGGCAAGAGCGAGCAGCCCGACGAAGGCGGTTCGCCGAACGCTGCCATAAACGGATGCGAACGTGGGACCCAGTGTCAAGAGCGGCAGGAAACCCAGCGAAGGACCGGCCACCACATCAACGAGGACCACCATGATGATGACAGCGAAAGGCAACATCCGAAGCGTGAGATCAGAGTTCACACGCGACTCCACTGCCATGCGGATTCTCTACTTTCCAGCGGAGACCACCGATTCTCCTCCACCCCGTCGCAACACGTGTGTGACACCCCTAAAAGCGACGAGGGATTCGGCCAAACCGCTTCTCGTCCTGCTTCGGCGGTCAAGGCTCCTGTCTGCTGACTCTGAACGACACGCTCCCGCCCGGCATGGGCTCGACGTCGAGATACTTGTCGTCGAGCCTTTCCGCGGCCTCAGGTGCCAGGAAGACCCGGATTCCCTTTATCTCAACCACCTGATCGCCGGCATCCGGGCCGCCGGTGATCGCGACCGTCAGGTTCCCCCCTTGCTCGTGCGCTCGCGGAGCGATGCGAAGTCCGGCTTGATCCGGATGATCTGCGCGGGAGGCCAAGACGCGCACAAGACCTGCCGCGTTGTCGGTAAGGGTGAGCATGAGCACACATCTCCCCTCGTTAGGTCCGTACGTGCTCATCTATCTGCAGCTGGTTACTGACATCCGCCACGCCTTCGGTGTCTCAGGCATCGTCACCGGCCGCGCGCTTGGCGAGCCACGAGGAGACGAGACCACCAAGGACCACCACCCGCTGCTTGACGTCGACCTTGAGATCGAAGCCCTTGGTGTGGGGGTTCTCCCTCAGCCGGTTGACGACTTGGGCCTTGATGTGACCGTCCGACGGTACGGGCAACTGAGGTGCTCCCAACCAGGGGTAGTAGTAACGCTCCTGGGGATAGGTCCACGGACGCACGGGATGCATGATCACTCCTTTCTTCGATGTCCCTTCCCAGCCGCCGTTACCCCCTCGTACAGTTGCCATACAGGACGCCCGCGCCGACGTGGGCATCCGTCTACGAGCCGCTCGGCCCGATCCGCGGCGCCCCATCGACCACATCGCGCCCCGCAAGGGGCTCCTGCAGCTTGACAATGGTCTGTTTCTGAACGGCGATCTGGATGCACACCGGGTTCCGGACGTTCGGATCCGCTCCCTCGTACAACGTGACCTCCACGGTGTCGGCCGTGTAGTCGACATCCACCCGATCGAGAACGATGCACGGAGCTACGCCCGACGTCCAGGTGATGTGGAGCCCTCTGCCGTCGCTGACGGGGTTGGCGGACGTCCAGGCGATCGGCGATGGATCACGGGCGTCGTCATAAGCGACGACGGGCGTGGGTGCCGGGCAGGGTGTGGGTGCGGTCGGGGTCGGTTCTACAGCCGGCGGCACGGGCGTCGGTGCCGAGCTTGCGACACCGATCGCGGTGCCAGGTCCGCATCCCATGACCAGCACCGCCGGGCAGAGGAGCAGGGCTGACGCGAACTTCGCGACCATGATGTTCTCCTCACATCGGGAGCCAACGCTTACCCGCATAGCAGGAGCCATACCGCTCAGGCTGCTCCGGCGCGGCGCACGGTGTCATGCGGCCTGCATGTGTCGCCGGAGTTCGCCACAAGCCTTGGCCTCCAGCCGCGAGACGTGGACTTGCGAGACGCCCAGCATGGTCGCGATCTCCGTCTGGGTTTCGTTGCCGAAGAACCGCATCAGCAGGACCTCGCGTTCCCTTTCGGGAAGTTCGTTGAGGAGCGGCCACAGCGTGATGCGCTCGACGACGAGTTCGAGGTCCGTATCCGGCTGGGCCACCGCAGAGTCGTCGCGGCGGTCGTTGTCCTCGCTGATCATGGCATCGAGTGACAGGCAACTGTAAACCTCGTCAGCAGCGAGCCCTTCCTCGGCCTCTTCGACGGTCACGTCCAGTTCGTACGCCAGTTCCTGCGGGCTGGGGCGGCGTCCGAGTCTCTGCCCGAGCTCCTCGCATGCGGCGTGCACCAGCATTTTCAGGTTCTGCACGCGGCGGGGCACGTGTATCGCCCAGCCCGTGTCGCGGAAGTGCCGCTTGATCTCTCCCAGGATCATCGGAACGGCATACGCGGTGAACGCGTGCCCGCGTGCGACGTCGTAACCGTCAATGGCCTTGACCAGGCCGACATTGCCTGACTGGAGGAGGTCCTCCAGGGTCTCTCCCCGGTTGAGGAACCGTCTGGCGAGTCTGGCCACCAGTCCTTGGTGACGGACCACCAGATCATTGCGGATTTGCTCCTTGGCGGGATGGCCGGGCGGGAGGTCGGCAAGCCGCTCGAACAGCAGTTTCTCCGCAGGGTCGTGCCATCCGTCCGCAGCCCGAATGCGCTCCGGCGTGTCGGGCGTCGCCTTCGGCATGTCGCCTCCACGTAGGCCTCTTCGCCTTTAAATGCAGTATGCAACATTTTCTCTATGCATAGAACCAAGTGACGGGCATCCATGAGGCATCTACTCTTTATGCATGCAGCAAACATTGCATACTGCATGTGATGGACGATGCATGAAAGGCGAGCGCCGTCATGGTGAGCGCCGAAGCCTCGACGCAGGAGGGCCATCTGACCGATCAACAGGCCTGCGGGCGCCCAGCTGTAAGGACTGACCCTGAGGAGTGCCTTCCATGATCACCTTCGCAACCCCACCGGCCACCCAACGCCGCAAGGCCCGTTTGCTGACCGTTCTCGTCACCATCCTGGCCGCGCTCATCGTCTGGGGGATCGCCGTCTTCATCGCCGACGTCGACATCACCGCAAGCTACTGGGCGAGCCCGACATCCGTCGTGGTCGTCAGCGGGGTCGCCGGGCTGGCGGGCTGGGCAACGCTGGCGGCGATCGAGCACTGGACCGCGCGTGCGGCCAGGATCTGGACTCTTCTCGCGATCGGGGTCTTCGTGTTCTCGCTGGTCGGCCCGATCGGCACCGGCTCGACGAGCGCTCAGGTGGCGATGGCCGCGCTGCACCTGACGGTCGCCGCGATTCTCATTCCCGGCCTGCGTCACACGTCCGTCGCGTACCCGAGCCACCGGTAGCGGCTCTAACTGCATGGCGCGGAAGTCGTCAGAGCTGTATGGGATCTCGGCGATGGGGCAGGGGCGTTTACAGGCACCGGCGAGAGTGTCGTTCGCCCCCACCGGGTCCTGATGCGTCTCCCGTCTCACGCGAAACCGGTCACAGAAGGGTACTGGCATGGGCATTGACTCGATCTGGGCCTGGTTGGCAGTGGTCGGGATCGTGCTCGCCCTGTTCGTCCTGGACTTCATGATCGCCGCCCGCCGCCCGCACGCCGTCGGGATACGGGAGGCGGCCCTGTGGTCGACCTTCTACGTCGCTGTGGCCGTGGTATTCGGGCTCTCCCTATGGCCCCTCGCGGGAGCGCAGATCGCATCGGAGTACATCACCGGCTGGGTGGTGGAGAAGAGCCTGTCGGTCGACAATCTCTTCGTCTTCGTGATCATCCTGACACGTTTCCAGGTACCGGAGGAGCACCGCCAGAAGGCCCTGCTGTTCGGCGTCGCCGCCGCGCTGGCCCTGAGAGCCGTCCTCATCTCCGTGGGCGCGGCGGCCATCACCCTCTTCTCCCCCACGTTTCTGCTGTTCGGGCTGATCCTCTTGTGGACCGCCATCCAACTCGCGCGGCACCGCAACGAGGACCCTGACGTGAGCGGCAACCCGGTGCTGCGCTGGACCAAGCGAACGCTGCCCGCCACCGACGACCTCCACGGGGGGCGCCTGGTCGCCACCGAGGACGGCAGAAAGGTGATCACACCGCTGTTTCTCGTCTTCATCGCGATCGGCACCACAGACCTGCTTTTCGCGCTCGACTCGATCCCGGCCATCTTCGGCATCACACAGCATCCGTTGATCGTCTTCGCGGCCAACGCCTTCGCGCTGCTGGGCCTGCGGGCGCTGTACTTCCTCATCGAGGGGCTGCTCGAACGCCTGGTGTATCTGTCGCTCGGGCTGTCCCTCATCCTGGCCTTCATCGGCGTCAAATTGATCCTGGCCTTCCTGCACCAGGACGTCTCCCGCTCCATCCCGGAGATCCCCAGTCTGGTCTCGCTGGCCGTGATCGTGACGACCCTGGTCATCACCGTGGCGGCGAGCATGTGGCGGGTACGTCGACACCCCGAAGAACGGGCCCACGCCGGCTCCCTGCACCGCCTCCGGCAGGAAACGTCAGACCGGCGAGGCACGTCGGAAGTGCACAAACGTTGAATGGCCGATGGATCCGCGACGCGTTCGGCCCATCACCCAACGTGAGAACCGGCTGGTCATGGGTAGACGGGCCGTGAGCCGAGCCCGGGGGAGGGATAGATGTGCCGTCTCAAGCCTGTGCTCTTCTCCGGACTTGGGTCCAGGCGGTCGCACTGGCCGTGCTCTTCACGGGCCTCCTGCTGAGCGGAGGAAATCACGCCAACGGAGTGGGAGCAACCAGCGGCGGCTCCGACATTCCCTCACAAAGCGTCCTGGTCTCCTCGATACGAACCGAGATCACGCCCGTGGTCGCGGACTACGTCGAGCAGACCCTCCAACGGGCCCAGCAGGAAGGTTACGCCGCCTACGTGATCCAACTGGACACTCCTGGAGGACTCGCCACGTCGATGCGCGACATCGTGCAGGACATCCTGGGCAGCCGGACACCCGTGATCGTGTACGTGTCCCCGGAGGGAGCCCGAGCCGCCTCCGCGGGGGCAGTGATCACGCTGGCCGCGCACGCCGCGGTCATGGCGCCCGGCACGTCCATCGGCGCGGCCACCCCCGTGGGCATGCAGGGTGAGGACCTGGGCGCCAAGGTGGTTAACGATGCCGCAGCTCAGGCCGAGGCGCTGGCCCGGTTGCGGGACCGGAATGTCGAATTCGCCGGGGCGATGGTGCGCAAGGGCCGCTCGATCGGCGTGACCGAGGCAGTGCGGCTGGGAGTGGTGGATGACATGGCGTCCACTCTCCAGGAGGCGCTCGCCAAGGTCAACGGGCGCAAAGTCCAGCTGGCCGGCGACCGCACGACCACGCTGCGCACCAGCGGAGCAGAGATCGTTCATGACGACTGGGGCCTCCTCCGCCAAGTGCAGCAGTTCCTGGCCAACCCCAACCTCGCCTACCTCCTCCTCATGCTGGGCATGCTCGGCATCCTGTACGAACTGGCCTCCCCCGGCATCGGGGTGGCGGGGATCATCGGGGCGGTATCCCTGGTGCTCGCCCTCTTCAGCCTGGCCGTGCTGCCTGTCAACGCAGCAGGCCTGCTGCTCCTGCTCATCGCGGCGGGGTTGTTCGTCGCCGAGCTGTTCGCACCGGGAATCGCCGGATTCGCCATCGGCGGCGGAGTGGTGCTCGTTCTCGCCGCGATCTTCCTGTTCGACGAGGCACAAGGGGTGCGCGTGGACCCCATGGTGGCGCTGCCCACGGCTGTCCTCGTGGTCATCCTGGCCATCATCGCCGGACGCCTCGTCTACCGCACCAGACACGGCACCGCCGCCTCCGGTACGGCGGCTCTGATCGGCAGGACGGCACGGCTGGACGAGGCCGAGGGCGATCGGGGACGGATCTTCATGGACGGCGCCTGGTGGGAGGCGCGCAGTACCGGAGGACCCCTGGAAACGAAGCAGCAAGTCCGGGTCGTAGCCGTCGACGGGATCACTCTGCTGGTAGAGCCGCTGGTGCCGGACATATCCCCACCAGATGGCAACGCGTGACCAAGGGAGCGCCTCATGAACGAAACACTCATCGGAATCGGCATCGCCGTACTCGTCCTGCTGTTCATACTCGCCAACGCCATCAAGATCGTGCCAGAGTACGAGCGTGGAGTGATCTTCCGCTTGGGGCGGATCCAAGGCGCTAGAGGACCCGGGTTGTTCTTCATCATCCCCATCGTCGATCGAATGGTCCGAGTCGACCTGCGCATCCAGACCGCGGACGTTCCACCCCAGGAGATCATCACCTCGGACAACGTGACGGTGAGGGTGGACGCGGTCACCTACTTCCAGGTTCTCGAGCCCGTCAAATCGGTCATCGCCATCGAGGACTACCGGGTCGCCACCTCGAAGATCGCCCAGACGACCTTGCGCAGCATCCTCGGCCAGCGCAGCCTGGACGACCTGCTGATGAAGCGCGAGGAGATCAACCAGCAGCTCGCCCGCGTGATCGACGAACTCACCAATCCGTGGGGGGTCAAGGTCTCCTTGGTAGAGGTACGGGACGTGTCTCTACCCGAGGCGATGCGTCGAGCGATGGCCCGCCAGGCCGAGGCCGAACGTGACCGCCGGGCACGAGTGATCCACTCGCTGGGCGAAAAGGAGGCGGCCCAGAACCTGGGCGACGCCGCCGGGATCCTGGAAGAGCATCCAGCGGCGATGCAGTTGCGCACGCTTGGTTCCTTGGTCGACGCCGCCGCGCAGCCTGGTTCCACCGTCGCCTTCCCCGTGCCCATGGAGCTCGTGAGGCTCTTCCGGCCAGACCTGGGGATCGGTCCAGCAGCCGAACGCACGCAGCGAAGCGAGCCGGCGCCGGGCCGGGACTGACCGGCCAAGGCATCGGGAGGACCGGGCACGCGGGAACGATTCAGCTCTCCGCCGCCGGCGGCGATGGGAAAGCAGTCGCCACGAGTCCACGGTCAGGAGGGGGTGACGGTCGGCTCGGCGGTCCGGACCTCCGCTTCGGCTCTGCACCGCTCGGCCAGATAGATCTTCTCGGTGGCGATCAGCGCATACGCACTCAGGAAGACCGCCACCGCCACCCATGCGGTGACCGTCACGCGGCTACCGCCCAGTCCAGCAGCGCCTGCAGGGTGACTGCGCCGAGTAGCCGCCCGTCGTCCACCACCGCCACCAGCGGGCTGCGCGTGCGGGCCATCAACGCCGCCAGCTCCAGCACCGTGGCGTCGGGATCGGTTTCCGGTAGCTCGCGAGGCTCTCTCGGTAGCGCTTCTCGTACGGCCTTTCCTGCCAGTGACCGCAGAAATCGGTCGGCGTGCGCCTCGTCCACCACCCGGGCCAGTGCCGGGTCCTCCTGGCAGTAGCCCGGTACGGCCAGCCTCAGTACCTGTGTGCCCGGCATGATGCTCAGGGGCAACCCTCGCTCGTCAACCACGATGAGGCCGGGCAGGTCCTGATCGGCCAGGAGGCGGGCGGCTTCGACTATGGGAGTGTTCAGCGTAACGGTGGGGAAGTCGGAGACCAGATCTCGCGCACGCATCCGCAAGCCTCTTCAACATCGACGATATGACGTCGCCGACCAGGCTTCCCGGCACACCTGAGAGGGCGTTACGCGAGGCGAAGTCCATGATGTCGCAGTGTGATCGGATGGATTTGTAGCGTTACCGCCCGTCGGCGGGCTGCCCTGTGCTGGGATAGCCGGGTGAGCGAGCGCAAGCCGTAC
>NZ_JBQQBQ010000116.1:0-14979 GCF_052245915.1 Nonomuraea sp. 10N515B | reverse complement strand
AACGATTGACGCTCACGTTGTCGCCGGGCACGAACCAGGCCAACCCCAAAACCAGCCCTGAAGATCATGGACATCGTCCATGTCGCTCATCAGGCCCTACATGCTCAGAAAAAACGTCGTCCTACAGTTGCGGACGGCGCTGGGCCGCACGCCGGTCGAGGTGACCGAGGAGGAGGCGGTAGCGATCAAGAGGCGATACGGGCTGCCTTGAGGGGGCTGGGAGCGCTGCGCCGGTGGGCGGCGTGTCGTCAGCGATACGGACGTGGCTGCGCTGGGGCCCTTGTTGACGGTCTTGACTATGTACGCGAGCACATTGCCGGGGACCGCACTCCGCTACGAGCCCTCGACCTGGCCATGAACGCCTCGGCCTTCTCCGCCGTCTCCTCGGCGACCACCTGGGGTGCCTGGGCGTTCTGCGAGATGCAGCTGCTCAAGTTAGATCGTCAAACTCTCCGTCCTTGACACCACCAAAGAATGCTTGAAGTTCAGAACGAGTAAAAGCCAAGACAGGCCCGGTTGGGTTCTCGCTGTCGCGGAAGAGCACCAAGGGTCCTCGGTCGGCCTTGTGGGGTGCATCCGCTGGGGCGCCGTCGGAGAGCGCGACCTCTACACAGCCGTTGCCGCCGTCGCTCCGCCGACTCTTCCGCCAGATGAGAGTGGTGGGATCGATTGGACTCGTGTGCATGTCTGGCAGATCCTCTTTCATCTATAGACGGCCAACCACTTCTGAGATCAGCTCTACCGATTCGTGTGGGCTAAGCGCCATTGCACGCATTTGGTCAAAGGCGAGGCTATAGCGGTGAACCTCCCTATCGTCCTCAATCCAGAGGCTGCTCGTCATGGTCTCGATGTAGACCACGTCAGGGTCGTACACCTCGGGAAACGACAGGATGGAGAACGGGGTGTTGGCCCCTGGGTGGGCGCCGACGGAGCTGGCCAGGACCTGGATCGTCACGTTGGGCAGTTCCGACAGTTGGATCAGAGACTCGCACTGGGCTCTCATGATGTCCGCACCGCCGATCAGGCGATGAAGGGCGGCTTCATCCAGGACCATCCAGATGCTGAGGGGGCTGTCCAGATGGAGGATCCTCTGCCGCGTCATGCGGATCTCGACGCGACGATCAACCTCAGAAGCGGACGTGAACGGGACCAGGGCCGCCTTGATGACCGCCCGTGCATAGTCCTCGGTTTGCAGGAGGCCGTGGATGAGAGTTTGAGAGAAGCACCGGATGGCGGTGGCCTCAGATTCCAGGCTGATGTAGTTCGCGTAGTCGGTTGAGATCGTCTCGTACGTATCCCACCAGCCGCGCTGCATAGCGGTTCGCGCGAGATCCGTGAGAGCGTCACGCCTGGAGCCCGATACGCCGTAGAGGTCGAGAAGCGCCGCAAGATCGCCGGTCCGTACCCCGACCTGCGCTGTCTCGATGCGGCTGACCTTGCTGACGGACCACCCAAGCCGTTCGCCAGCCTGCTCGCCCGTGAGTCCAGAACGTTCCCGCAAGACGCGGAGCTCTGCTGCGAGTCTGCGGCGGCGGAGCGTGGGACCTCGCCCACCAGCCATTGTCAACCTCCTCTCAGCGTGTGGCCCACCAGTCTTCCGTACGTCGCAGACCTGTGCATCGCATGCAGCCAAGAGAATCGAGTAGCAAATTTGCAGTTCTGCTTGCACTGACTGTCTGAGTCAGTGCAAGCTTCGATTACACACCGTGACTGCTGTGTCACACCGGGATGTACCAGGCAATCCACGCCGTGCGATCGACGTGTGGATGCGAATGTCCTGTGTACGACCGATGGTTCCGAGGAGGTGGCGTGATGCGCGAAGTGTTCCTGGCCGAGTTGGTGTTCCCTGGGGTTTCGCGTTCTGTGTCGACAGCCCGGCATTGTGTCGGGCACGTCCTGACGATGGCGGGGCATCTCGACGTAAGCGGTGCTCAGCTGGTGGTCAGCGAGTTGATCGGGAATGCCGTAGTGCATACCATCTCGGGCCTGCCCGGTGGGCTCGTCGCAGTGGACATCACGGCAGTCGGTGACGACCTGGCCCGGATCGATGTAATCGACGGCGGCTCGGCTACGGTTCCCCGGATGCGCGAGCCGACCGAGACAGATCCTCGGGGGCGCGGCTTGCGGATTGTCGAAGAGACGGCGGTCAGGTGGGGCGTGCGTGGCGACGCCTGCGGAGGGACCGCGGTGTGGGCGGAGGTGCTCACAGTCGAAAGCACACCGGCCGGCGCGGCTGACCTGTCCGTCTGCAATGTGGCGTCGTAAGGGTGAGTAGCAAGAACTCAGCCAGCGGTGGCCTTGGCATAGTGGAACACATCCGGTGGGAGCGGGTGGTTCAAGCGCCAAACGAATCGGATCGGCCGCTCACCGGCGTGGCTGACGTAACGCATAGGACCTGCATAGGTGTACGGCGGAGCCCCTAGTCCCTCGTCTCGCTTGGACTCTCGGATCAGCAGGTGAACCGTGGACTCGCCAGTCAGGTATCGACGAGCAGTAGGAGTAGAGGAACGGAGAGTACTCTGCGATTCCCACTGGAACAGCTCTTCGGTTATTGCCCGGTCGTGGTAAAGCGTCGTGGGAGAGTAGTGGTCCTCCGACTTGTCGATCGTGACGAAGAACAGGTCTGCTTGGTGCTCTTCGACGTACTTGACGCCTTCGCGCATGTAGGCCGGCCTGTCGATGCCGAAGGCGGCCAGCACCTCGTTCTTGCTGTAGCGGGCATGGATACGCAGGGGCACGATCGGGTCCAGCGTCGGGGCGACATGGCGGATTCCCGAGTGCAGCACTGCCGCCAGCTCGCGAAGCTCCGCGGCGCGGGCGCCCGTGAGTTGCGCAAGCCGGGCTTCCATGCCGGAGACAGGCTGGGTGCCGCCCCACAACATCGCATCCAACATGGCTAGGAGACGTAGCTCACGAGGTGACTGCGGAGTTCGCCCATTCAGCACCTCGGTCATGAAGGCGAGGCGCTCGACATCATCGATGTGCAGCATCCGACCGAAAGCACGCCCGAGCCCTTCGTCGGGAGGTGTTGCTTCGATACCCGCGGTGTGTCGCAGGTACGCCCACCCCTGCCGCCGTCGATAAAGGTCCTCCACGTCCAGCCCAGTCTCCTCCAGGAACTTGGACAAACTGACGTCGCCGAGTTCGCGAAGCTCGCCCGCCAGATCTCTCCAATTCAGGTTGAGCGCCTGTCGTACATTCTCAAGCACCAGCCGGCGCACATCACGGTCAAGGTCGATCACGCAGCCGGCGGGCAGAGTCGGAAAGCCTTGCTCGATCTCGCGGGCAATTCCGGTACGACTGGCACCGGTGAGCGCCCGATAACGTCGATCGAACCGGAACTGCTTGTGTTGATGGCCAACGAAGTCCAGCACGGTCAGGCACGGCTTGTCGTCGGCCAACCGCAGGCCCCGGCCGAGCTGTTGCAGGAAAACGGTGGCACTGTCGGTGGGGCGCAGGAAGAGGACGGTATCGATCTCGGGAACGTCGACGCCTTCGTTGAAGAGATCAACGGTGAACACCGCGTTGATCCGGCGTTCTCTCAGATCGCGCAATGCTCGGGAGCGCTCCTCCGACGAGCTGTGCGCGGTGACGGCGATCGAGGGTAGCCCGGCCTGGGTGAAGCGGTCGGCCATGAAGCGGGCGTGGTCAATACTCACGCAGAAGCCGATGGCCCGCATTTTCCCGATGTCGCCAATCTTGCGCTCCAGCGTCTCTAACACGACGGCGACGCGGCGGTCGTTGCCTGTGTAGACGCGGGCCAACTGGTTCGTGTCATAGCCCTGGCCTCGGCGCCAGCCAACCTCGCGCAGATCGGTGCCATCGTGGACGCCGAAATACTGGAACGGGGACAGTAGCCCACGCTCCAGCGCCTCCCACAATCGCAGTTCGGCGGCGATGCGACCGCCGAACCAGTGCTTGATGTCTTGTCCATCGGCGCGTTCGGGGGTCGCTGTGAGCCCGAGCAGCACTTTCGGGCGCACAGCGGACAGCAGTCGACGGTACGTCGAAGCTTCAGCGTGGTGGAACTCGTCCACGATCACCATGTCGAACGCGTCAGGCTCTGGCAGCGAGTTGGCGTGGAGCGATTGGATCGAGGCGAACACGTGCCGCCATTGCTCCGGATGGGAGCCACCAACGTACAGCTCGCCGAACGTCTCATCACGCATTACCTGCCGGAAGGTGAGCAGGCTCTGCCGCAAGATCTCCTCACGATGGGCAACGAACAAAAGTGAGTCGGTCTGCCCAGCAGCACGCAGCCGCCGATAGTCCAGGGCGGCGACCATGGTCTTGCCTGTACCCGTGGCCATGACGACCAAGTTCTGCTGTCGATTGTGGATATGGCGTTCGGCAGCAAGCTCGTCGAGTATCTCCCGCTGGTATGAGTAGGGGCGGATGTCGACATGGGCGAAGTCGATAACGACGGATCGGTCGCCGGACCGCTCGGCAGACAGCGCGCGATCGAGCCGTTCGGCATCCTGTGCCGGATCATACGGTTCGAAAGACGGATCGGCCCAATAGTCGTCGAATGTGGCGGTGAACGTGTCGATCAGGTGTGGTTGCTCGGCTTGGGCGAGCCGCACGTTCCACTCGAGTCCATGGCTGAGCGCCGTCTTGGACAGATTCGAGGAGCCGACATAGGCCGTGGACAAGCCGCTGGCACGATGGAACAGCCACGCCTTGGCATGCAGTCTGGTCATCCGTGTGTCGTAGGAGACACGGATCTCGGCGCCCATGGCTGCAAGCCGGTCCAACGCGAGACGATCGGTGGCGCCAATGTACGTGGTGGTCACCACCCTGAGCCGTCCGCCGTGCGCCAGCAATTCCTCGATCGCCTCCGCTAGTACCCGTACACCATTCCACTTCACGAACGCGCAGAGCAGGTCCACTCGATTGGCGGAAGCCAGCTCGCACTTGAGCTCATGCCCGATCTCCGGCTGTCCCCGGCCGTTGACCAGCAATGCGCTGCCCGTAAGCGGGATCATCGGACGCGGAGGGAACCGCACCTGACCAGCCACGTCCTTGCTCCTGGCGATCCCGAGCAGTTCCTCGGCAGCCTCCACGAGCTCTTCGGGCGCGGCCGCCTCAGGCACCAGATCACCGATCAAATCTGCAACACGGTTAACGATCTCAACCTGCCGGGCCAGTCGCACGACATCACTCTCACCCCGTACGGCTCGCAAGGCCCGGCGTGTCAACGCTGCCAGATGCCGGGCCAGCGTTTCGTGGGAGTCGGCGGCATTCAACGAGTGCCGGTCGATCAGCTCGTGGTCGGACACGGTTCGCAGCAGGGCACCCATTTCGCGGGTGATCAGATGCTCGTAGATGCCCGGCTCAAGATTGCTCACGATCGCGACTATAGGGCGCCAAGCGCCGCACCGATGCAAGAACATCGGCGGCCGTCGGCCTTCGTGGCGATAGCGAACGAGCACACAAGCCGCTCCTACTTCCAAGAAATGTGATGTTGCCCCTGCCCGCATAGTCGCGATATGTCGCGAGTGGTGAGCAACTCTAAGGAAACGTGGCGCCCAGCGAACCCCTTGACGCGAAGGTCGGGTCTCGGCTATTAATCAACTCGCCCGCGATACCGCTGGGCCCATCCATGCCAAGGCTGTCAGTTCCAACTGGGCCGTACGACGGCCAGGTTTCCTGCCTTTTCGATAGCGTTCGCCTCCGGCGACTCTCGAATGGTGGCACACATGGATTCGCAGCCGTAGGAGCATTTCTCCACGTCACTGACCAGATCTTACTCATGGAGACGGCGTACGTGGCGGATGTCTTCTTGCTGACAACCTGAGGGCGGCAGCGGGCTGAGGATGGCGAAGTTCGGGGCGATGCCTGACGACAGGCGCCACCCACAGTTCTAGTTCCTCCTCCGGACGAGGACGATGAGGCGCCCATGCTGGCTTCTGCACGCCCAGCAGGGCCGCCCCCGGCCCACTCGCTCTGCTGTGTCCATGGGGCTGCGAGCCCTTGAGGTGAGCACCTTACGGCTGTTTGCTCGTGGCGATGGAGCATTGGTCGGATTTCGTCGCTTTCACGGCATCTAGGAGTGTTGTCGATGTACTCTAGTTGCGTTGCACGTGATCAAGAGGACAGAAGTACGGGGTAGCCTTTGAGCATCAACATCCGGATCGCTGGTGACCATGCTGAGCAGGAGTTGAGGTCGTTATATGACTGGTTGCGCGATGAGCCGAACGTTCGCCAGCATGCGGAAATCCGTCTAGTTTCGAAAGAGCTCAACTCTGATGAGATGGGCGATACGCTCGATCTCATCAGCCTGATAGTCACCAGCAGCTTGCAGGTGCCTACTCTTGTCGACGTTATATCTGGGTGGATAGGGACGCGGCGAGGGCGACCGAAAGTCACGATCGAGCGAGGTGAGATGCGGGTAGAGGTTTCCGGCACAAGCGCAGAGGAAGTTGTGAAGATTCTGAATGCCATGGAGCCTGACGATTGACTCTGCCTGATATAACCAAGTCGCGTGCAGTGCTCATCGGCACGAGCAAATATATGCACATGCACGAGCTATCAGCCGTTGAGAATAATCTGCAAGCACTACAAGAGTTATTTCAACATAAGACGCTCTGGGGTCTCCCTCCGGAGAATTGCACAGTCATATCGAATCCGCAGTCACCTGCTGAAATGCTCGATCCCGTGCGGGATGCGGTCGCTTCGGCAACGGAGACATTGCTGATCTATTTCGCCGGTCATGGATTGCTTGATTCGACAGGAAATGAACTGTATTTGACGCTGTCCACGTCAGACAAAGATCGACTCTACACTGCGGTACGTTATGAACACCTAAAGAATGAACTACTCGATAGCCAGGCCCGCCATAAAGTCGTCATATTAGACTGCTGTCATAGTGGTCGCGCACTCAACATTATGAGTGGAGAAGATGATACCGGGCTCGTAGCAGACAGTGCCGCAACTAGTGGCACTTACGTAATGGCTGCGGCTATGAAGAATGCCAAAGTAACGGGTATGTATAGCGCGTTTAGTGGTGAGCTGATTGACCTGATTCAGAAGGGTGACCGCGATAAGCCGGAATACCTTACCGTCGACATGCTTTTTACGCATGCGCGAGACATATTAAGAGAAAAAGGCTTGCCGATCCCTCAGAGGCGTGACAGAGATTTCGGCGCTAATCTGAAGATTTTCTATAATATAGAATACAGCAAGCCGCCAGAGCCAACAGAGCCGCATTATGGTCCTATTAATAGCCCAAGACCTCTTCGTATATTTGCGAGCCGTCGTGAGTTGCATGATGCTGGAATTCATAGGCCGCTGCAGGCCGGCATCTGCGGTACCGCGGAGCGTGGCGGTGCCGAGTCTATAGTGGTCTCAGGTGGTTATAAGGATGATCGCGACTACGGGGATGTGATCATTTATACAGGTCACGGTGGACGCGATTCTAATAGCGGTAAGCAGATTGAAGACCAATCGCCTAAACACT
Source organism: Nonomuraea sp. 10N515B (assembly GCF_052245915.1). Classification (NCBI taxonomy): domain Bacteria; kingdom Bacillati; phylum Actinomycetota; class Actinomycetes; order Streptosporangiales; family Streptosporangiaceae; genus Nonomuraea; species Nonomuraea sp. 10N515B. The sequence goes on along the minus strand of NZ_JBQQBQ010000116.1, from coordinate 7,520 downwards.
TTGGTAACGCTGCCTTAATTAAGAATATCATAACGGGGTTGCCTGTACGCGTTGTTCGGGGCGCTGCTGGCAACCCTGAATATTCGCCGGACTTTGGCTATAGCTATGATGGCCTCTTTAAGGTAACCGACTACTGGACAAAGCGGAGTGTAGACGGCCCACTTGTTCTGCAGTATCGACTTGAAAAGATCTCTGATTGCGTAGATTGGGAAAAAAATAGCACGGCTACCCATGTGCCAGATCTTAATCGCTGGGAGATAATTTCCGCAGGTGTCTATGTCGACATGGCCCTATCCGACAAGCTAAAGCGGCTATACAATTACTCTTGTCAAATTTGCGACGTCGTTCTGGAAGCGCCAGGCGAGCTACGTCTTGCGTACACTGTCCATATTAAAGGACTAGGACTGCCTCACAATGGTCCGGACGCAATGGACAACATGTTGTGCCTGTGTGCCAACCACCGCGATCTTTTCAAGTATGGTGCGATTGTTATCGATGGCGATTACCAAGTCGTGAATCAGGGTGACGAGGAGCCGCTTGGTGTATTGACTGTGAGGCATGAAATCAATAGGGAATATATACGTTACCATCGTGAGCATCACGTGAATCTATATCCCCGCGATAGATAAGGTTGCTGTTCCCTCGGTACGGCAGTTGCGGTTCGCGTTTGAGGATGGGTTGTTCCGTTGCTGATGTGGGGTGGGGGGTACGGCGGTGTGTCGCCGGGGCGTGGGAACGGCAACCCGGCGAGGATCACGGATGTGAACTCGACAACCCTCGGGCCCGTGGTGGCCGTACAGGCGAGCCTAGCGGCTGGCGGCGATGTTGACCCGCAGGCATGGCACATCGGTTTCAAAGAGGCGATTGCCCAGGTTGCCCACTGTTTCTCTCGGAAAGATCTGCGCAGGAATGCGGAGGACTACTGCTGTACTAGACGTCGAAGCTGGCGATCCATTCGTTGATGAACTTCGATGCCTTGACGGCGAGAACGACATCCTTCCTCGGCGCGGGTCCGAGACTCTCGACAACCAATTCAGGTGATACGGGTTCCCCTGCAATGACGAGGTAGCACCCTAGGCCGTCACTCATTTGACGTGCCATCGAGGAGACAAACGCGTTGCGGCGGAATCTGTTACAGAGCAACAGTAGGTTCTGCTGTTCTGGTTCTGCTCTTAGCTGTCTCAATGCGTCTTCGTAGTCGATCAACGAATCGACTACGATAGGCGAAGCGTTTGCCCGATTCAGCCGTAGCTCGTACCTATCGCCATCAGTATGTGTTGTCACCTGGCATGGCAGAAGGGATTCGTCGGCCAGATTGACCAATTCGAGATTATGCACTGCTCACCTCGGCACGTAGTTGGGGTTCGGAATCCAGACGTCGTCCGCACTCCCGTATTTGCCTGGCTTCCAGCCTCCTCTGATCTGCGATGGATCGATCCGTTTGAACACCACCTCCTGCTCGCCTCTGAGGTGTTGAAGCCAGGGCCGTATTTCACTTCCATGCCGTTTGCGCGGTCATCGATTTCAAAGATGTATCCCTTGTGCCAACTGCGAACCCCCTGGCCACGTTCTTGCTCTTCGAGGCGCCGATCAGGCGGTTCTCGCCGGAGAGGTGCTCTTCGATGCTCATGTCCGGGTCGCGTGCGGTCATGCCCTGCTCGAAAATTCTGTCCGTTATCCGGCCGTCTCCCCGGAACAACGGTGGCATCTCCCCCTTACGGTCGAAGTGGCGCCCGGCGCTATAGGGCGACAGCGAGGCTGACGGCTCCTCGGCCGACCCACCGGAAGCCGGACAAGAAGGCCGACGAGGGCGCACTGTTCACGGCTCTTGGGGACTGGCCCCTTCCGGAAAGGTCTTCAGTACAACCGACCCGGAGACCCAGACCACCGAACTTCCCGACCGGAACCTGTGACCTCCTCGGCAGAACGTTGCCTGGTATCTTCCGCACCACGGACCTTCACATAGGCCGCAATCCAACAGAACACTCGCGCAAGCGCTACGAGGCGATCCCCGAGGGCGGAAACCGCCACTCCCTGCCGGAAGAGCTGTCCACCCCGAACTGGATCAACCACCGGAACGGCTCCGGCGACGTCATGGGCCGCCTCTGGTGGAACCGGCCCTCGGTGACCATCCGTACGGAGTTCTACAAGCCCGAGAAGGGCCGCTACCTCCACCCGAAGGCCGATCGCCCGATCACTCACCTGGAAGCCGCCCTCCTTCAGGGCTTCCCGCACGACTACAAGTGGGTCGGCAGCAAGGTCCAGATTGCTCGGCAGATCGGCAATGCCGTCCCTGTCTGCCTTGCCATGGTCATCGCGGGCGATTTGTACAGGTATCTGTGCGCTTCCGACCCGCCCGCTCTCAACTGAGCCGGAGCACAGCCCAATGATCAGGAAGGATTCCACCGGGCGTCGGCCCACTTCCACCTGGCTGGACTGTTTGCTCTACTGCTCTCCGCCGCCAAACAGTTGCGAGAACCGCTCCTTCGTCTGAGCAGCGGCACTCCGTGCGGCTAGCCATGTGCTGAACCTACGTGACACCGTGTCGAGCCGCGAGGGAACGAAGCTCTGGGAGCGTGGATCCAGGGGCGTACAGCATGGTGGTGATGAGCGCTGCTACCGACGGCCTGGCGACCTCCGCAGGCGCTATCCGTTCAGCCAGGATCAGCGCTTGGACGGCCTGAGCACGGCTTTGTGATCGCGTGGCTCGAACCGGAGAACTTTCCCATGCTGCGCTCGTTCGAGCGCGACTTCCGAGACGCCGGCGTGCCGGCCTCGTTCATCCACTTCGAGCGGTTCGGCTTCCGATGACTCATCCGGCGCCCGCCGCAGCGGGCAAGATCTTTGATCGTTACCGCCCTGGACCATCACGGATCATGCGGCCTCCCACCCGTAAGGCATCATCGATATGTGCGCGTGGACCCACACAGTCATATGGATATGCGGAGGCGGGATCTCATGAACGAGTCTGAGTGCGTGCCCTTGGCCGACTACATCCGAGCACTGCGCGATCAGTTGGAAACGGCACAGCAAGAAGGGCGTGCCCGCGGGGTCAAGTTCGCCGTCGGGGCTGTGGAGTTGGAGTTCGAAGTCGCCGTGACCAAGGAAGTGGACGGCAGCGGCGGGCTGAAGCTGTGGGTGTTCGAACTAGGCGCGGCTGGCAAGAGGAGCGGTGCCCAGACCCAGAGGGTCCGGATGACTCTCACGCCCACCGATGAGGAGGGCCGTCCGCTCTCGGTGACCGACCGGCTGTCCGAACTCCCACGCTGAAAGGGTGCCTCGGGTGGCCGGCTCGCTCGTCAGACGGTGCGTCGAAGTTCTGGTCCAGCGCGAGGGCGAGACGGGGTACGGCTCAGGCCTGCGGCTCGCGACGTCTTTGGTGGTGACAGCCGGGCATGTCGTCGACGGCGGGAGCCTGATCAAGGTCCGGCTGTTCGGAGGGGCGTCCGACGAGATCACCGTGGATGGGCACACCATATGGAGGGGCGACCACGTAGACATCGCGTTCATCGAACTCAGCCCGGACATCGATCTTGACGAGGTCGCCCCACTGGCCATCGGTGTCGTTTCGGAAGAGGCCGACGGGCGGCTCCCGTTCACCGCGATCGGATATCCACGCCACCAGACCTGGCGGGACACCGACACGGCGACGTGGCGCGACAGCGACCAGATCGACGGCGTGATCCCGTTGGGGTCGAGCGTGAAGCGGGGGCGCTTGGTCCTGCATCGTGCGGATGGGCGCGTTCTCGAGGCACGTGACTGGAGCGGTTTCTCCGGCGCCGCGGTCGTCTGCGGGGGCGCGGCCGTCGGCGTCGTCGTGGAATCTGCGCACTCCGGCGGGCTGGAGGCCGTACGACTGGGCTCCGCTGTCGGCACGTACGAGCCGCGTGCGGAAGGCGAACGAGAGCCCGATTCGAGCACGGCCGCCGCACGCGCGCTCCTGGCCGGCTTCGGCGTCACACCGAGACCGATCACCGTCCACTCCCCTGAGGAGCGGCGACGTCCGGCCTACGACGCCCTGCTGCGCCAGTACGCGGCACGCTGTCCGGAACTGATCGGTCGCGAGCAGGAGCTTGCCGATCTCATGGCGTTCGCGACCGGGCAGGAGCCGTACCTGTTGCTCGTCGCTCCTCCCTGGGCTGGGAAGACATCGCTGGCCACGCACTTCGCCACGGGTTCTCACCCGGAGGTGGACGTGGTGTCGTTCGTCATCTCCCGGCGCGACGGGCAGATGCGTGTACAGCAGTTTCACCGTGCGGTGTGCGAGCAACTGGCGGCCTTGCTCGGCGAGTTTCCGCCCGCCGAACCGGACGCGGCCGTCTTCCTCAGTCTCTGGGAACGCGCGGTGACCGACCACGAGCGGCGCGGACGTTCCCTGGTGTTGATGGTGGACGGTCTGGACGAGAACGACTTCAGGGAACTGGCCGAGCCCAGCATCGCCTCGCAACTGCCGGCGGACCTGGGAGCCACCGCGCACGTCCTGGTGACCAGCCGCCACCCAGGCGTGCCCCTGGACGTGGATGAGAGCCACCCCCTGCGTGTCTGTCGCCGTCATGTGCTGGCGCCCTTTCCCGCGGCAAGGAGCCTGCTCCTGCGCGCCCGCCAAGAACTGGACCACGTTCTCACCGAGCCGCTGCAGCGCCGGATCCTGACCACGATGGCGGTGGCCCACGGCGCACTGAGCACCAGGGACATCACCTCCATCACCCACGATGACCACCTGGTCGTCCGCCGGACAGTGGAACGGAGTCTCTCCCGCGTGGTCGAGCTGCGGCCCGGCTCGGTGACCCGGTACACGCTGGCGCACGACACCTTGGCCGCCACCGTACGGGAGGATCTGGAGCAGGAGGAGGTGGCACACATCCGCACCTCCATCGACAAGTGGGCCCTCGGGTTCGCCGAGGCCGGATGGCCTGACGAGACCCCGGACTACCTGACCGAGGCCTATCCGACCCTCCTGCTCACCGAGGGCGCCGGCCGGACGCTGGCCGCGCTGGCCTCCCCCGAACGGCGCGCCCTGCTCCGCCGCCGGTCCGGCGGCGATTTCGCCGCGCTGTCCGAACTATCCAACACGGCCAAGCTGCTCGCGGCGACCCCGGACTGCGACCTCACGACGCTGGCCAGGGTCTCCCTACTGAGGGAGCGCGTCCAAGACGAGACGCGCAATGTGCCCTCTTCATATCCACTGCTTCTGGTACGGCTCGGCCGCCCTGAGGAAGGCGTGCAACTGGCCCGCACACTCCAGAACTCCTATTCGCGCGCCGACGCCCTGCTGGCGATCGCGGACTGCCTGTTCGACGCCCGACAGATCGAAGCTCGGAACCTCGTCTTCGAGGCGATGGCCGTGCCGGGAAGGCTGGACATGGAGCGGGTGGATCACACGGTGCGAGCGGCCCTCGTACTGGCGCGACGCGGGGAGCCCGATGCCGCTGATATCGCACGTACCACCATCGCCGACCACTTGCAGGGCCTGTACGGGTATCAGCGAGTCTGGTCAATCATCACCGTCGTCGACCCATTGGCCGAGATCGACCCGGCACTGGCACAGACCCTGTTGGAGGAGGCCATGGAACAAGCCGATGACGAGGACCGCCCCGCCGTGTACGGCAGCCTCGCGCGGGTATGCGGCTTCCTCGGCAAGACCGACCGCCTTCTCCACCACATCGCGAACCTGGACAGAGACGGCAGAAAGGTAGCCCTGCTCCAGGCCTGTGAAGATGATTTCACCAACGGTGGGCGGCGAACCGTGCCGAAGATGCTGATCGCCGAGTTGAACCGTGAATTCTCCGAAGCGGAGCTTGTGGAATCGGCTGCCTACCAGGACGAGGATCGGGCTCTCCGAATGCTGGCGATGCTGTCCCCCGATGATGCTCCCCATCTCTTCTACAACTCGGACACGCTCGTCTACACCGCCCTCGCGGCCCACGGTCGTGACCCGCGGCAGGACGAAGCTCCGTCGAACGAGGACCTCGACGACCTTCTTGCCGCTGCCGCGGAGTCGGCGCAGAACAACGGGCACCTACCTCTGGCGGTCTCCCTGGGACGGGATATCACCAGACCCGCCACCCGAGCGGACACCCTTACGGGGATTTCGCTGACGATCCTCGACACCGGCACCCCGCAGGATGCCGATCCCTTGGTGAGAGAGATAGGCGCGGCCCTCAACGAGACCCCGAGCCGGTGGCGCGCCGGCGTACTGGCCAAAGTGGCGCTTGCCGCCAGCACCGCCGGACGAGGGGAACTGGCCGAGGCCGCCCTTGAAGCGGCCGTGCGCACAGCGCTGGAAAGCGTGGACGACTTCGAGGCCCAGCAGCAGGCGATGCTCGTGGCGGGCGTGGCGGCATGCCTTGGCCAGGTGGAACACACGCTCGCGATCGCCGCCGCATTCCAGGACGAGATGTACCAGCTCGACACCCTCCTGCACGCCGCCAGGGCCATCAAGACGGACGATCATCGATCATCCGCTCTGGGCATGCTTATCGACCTGCTGATCGAAGGCATAGAGATCTCGGAATACCCGTCCGAGCAAGGATGGCTGTCCCGGGTCATACGCGAACTCATCGAGCTTCTCCTGGATACGGGGCACGTCGACAAGGCGATGCGCCTGACGACGTACCTGGACGAGACCGACCTGCCGGCTCGTGCCCTCATCGTGCGTGCTCAACTGATGTCGAACGACATCTCCCGAACGACCTCGCTGATTCGCGAAACAGCACGTCATGCGCCCGCACGCTCCCCGTCCGAGGTCGTACGTTGGCAGGAACAGGCGGCCGCGATGATCGTCCAGATATGCGATGCCGGTTACCAGGCGCCGGCCCGCGAACTCACGACAGAGCTGATCAGAACCGCGGACATGAGCCTCACCTCGAACGATGACCGGTGGTCCCGTCCCTGGCTCGCCGCAGCGTGTCAGGCCACGGGCCTGAGCGATGAGTACACCGAGCTGCTGGACACGGCCCAGCACGCCCCTCTTGTGACGGGAGGCTTCTCGGTTACGTCCACCGTGCCGATGGAGGCCGTCATACGGCTGCGCCTATGGGATCGCTACCGTGACGAAGCCCGCCGGATGAACGAAGTGCTGGCCGAGGACGCACTCACTGACCTGGTCACGGCGATGCTCACGGCAGACCTCCTGGATGAGGCGGTCCCTCTCATCGATGACCTCACCGAGGACGCGGCCTATTGTTCGGCACTCGCCGCGAACTCCGCCTTGGCGGCCGCCGACCATCAGCTGGCCCGAGACCTGGTCAAACGGTCACTTGCTCTTGGCTTCGACGGCGAAGTGATCGTACCGTTGACCGAGCTGGAACCTCGGTGCCTGGACGAGATCGCAACACAGCTTGGGATCAGCGCCTCACCCACGACCATCTCAACTTGAGCGCATGTCACCTGGCGAGGTGTGTCAGAGAAAATGCACCAGATCGGGTCTTAAATACCCATCAGTCGCGGGAGGGGTTATAGGGGATCCTGGCGTAGTTCTCGCCGGGCTGCAACCCGGGCCTCGTGCGCGTCCTTCAGCC
>NZ_JBQQBQ010000115.1:0-15647 GCF_052245915.1 Nonomuraea sp. 10N515B | reverse complement strand
CTGCTTGGGGTCCTGCTGTGGTCCTGCCACCTGCTCCAACCTCTTCCAACGGGTGATCAAACTACCCGCGGCTGATAGGTGTTTCGGACCGGGACTGGTTCATTAGCTCTGACGCGGATGGAACCCGACGACCGGGTTGAAGGGCCGACCGGCGGACTTCACCCTGCTCCCGATGGCCGATGAGGAGATTCGGGCCATCGAGCAACAGGCCGATAACCTCGCCGGACGAGTCATCATCGCACTGGCCGCCGAGAACGCGGCTCGCACCGGAGCCATCCGCCACCTGACACTCGACGACCTCGATCTGGCCAACCGGCGAATCACCCTCGCCGGCCGCCGCCAGCGACTCGGTGACCTCAGTCATCGAGTACTCCGCCGCTGGCTCCGCCACCGTCGCGCAACCTGGCCGCACACCACCAACCCCCACGTCCTCATCAGCGACAAGACCGCCCACGGCACCAATCCGATCAGCCAACAATTCGTGACGTCGCGGATGAACCGCACGGGATGCAGTGTCGACCGGATACGCAAGGACCGTATCCTCCACGAAGCTCTCGCCGGAGGGGCGGACCCGCTTCACCTGTCGCTGGTCTTCGGGATCTCCCACAGCACCGCCGCCAGATACTCCGCCGTCGCCGAGCACCTGCTCTCCGACGAACTCGACCGGGCGTCCCAGTCATCTTGAACGACTCTTAGCCTCGCTCGAGATCCTCGCGCTTCAGCAGCGCAAGGAGCCGGATCCCATCCGCGGCCAAGGCCTCGGTCCCGCCTTCCTGCCGATCGATGACGCACAACGCGTGGTCGATCTGAGCCCCTAGATCACGCAACTGACCAGTGGAGATCGCGATCTGTCCGCCCGAGGTCACCACGTCCTCAACGACCAGGACGCGCCGTCCCTTGACGTCGGCACCCTCGGCCAGCCGGGCAGTGCCATAAGACTTCGCTGTCTTGCGCACGAACGCGCAGGGCAAGCCGGTGCGCCGCCCCAGCGCCGTGACCACCGCGATGCCGCCCATCTCCAGGCCGGCCAACACCTCGGTCCCCTCGGGAACCAGTGACACCATCCCCGACGCCAACTCATCCAGAAGGGCCGGATCGGCCTCGAACTGGTACTTGTCGAAGTACTCCTCGGCCACTCGTCCCGAACGCAACACGAACCGGCCACTCAACCGGCACCGGTCACGAACCCGACGGGCGAGATCCACATCAGTCACAACACGAGCATGGCAGACCGCCTGAACCGGCCTCTCCACGGTCCACCAGCGCGGCAGTCGGGGGCTCTGACGAACTCTCCGCGTTTTCAGTCCTCACCAACCGAACTGGAGCATGTTCGCGATGGAAATCCTTCAGTCTGGCTGAACTCACGGCCGACGTGACAGTAAGAAACGTGTCATGAGCCCCAAACGAGCGTAATCGCCGTTCGTCGCGGTCCTCGCCGAGTTGGTCGCCCTGCAGGCGGCCAGTGTGGGCCATCTCGAAGAGGGCGAGCAACAACCGACCGGCCAGTGGCGTTAGCGAGCCGTCGGGGCAAGGGTTGTCGCCATCGGTGGTTCCAATGCTGGTGTTCACCGGGGTGGCTTACGTGTCCTTGGCCTTGGCGTCGGTGAGGGTCTTGTGAACGACGCCAAGGGAGACCTTGACGCCGGTGGCGATGGTGCGGATGGATTCGCGGCGGGCGAGGATGGCGGCACGTTTGTCGTCGTCAACCACGGGTCGGCGACCGCCGACGCGGCCGCGTTTGCGGGCGGCTTCGAGGCCGTTCTTGGTCTTGCGGGTGATGTCACGGCGGCGGTCTTCGGCCAGGGCAAGCGCGAGGTCGAGGATGAGGGAGCGTTCGGTGTGCTCGCCGGCCGCGATGCCCTCCAGGACCTTGACGCCGACGCCGCGCTGGAACAGGTCGTTGAGCGCCATCGAGGAGCGTCCTCCGTTCATCAAACGTGTAATGTCAGGTAGCTGAACGCTACTGGAAAACGAACGGCAAGATGAACGCTCTGAGGAGGCGCGGGGGCTCGTCCGGACGTGCTCCGGCCGGTGTTCATCAGACGGTCGTTAGATGAACGCCCCGGGATCTCCTTTGATCACGGGAGACGCTGCCGAGCAGGCCCCGGGCTCGCCCTTCTTGCTGTGGCTTCACCGCCTGGCCCCGCCCAGCTCCTTTCCCTTGACTGGCCCGAATGGCGCCAGCCACCACCCCGACGTGCCCTGGGCGGAACTGTGCGTTCAGTCCAGCAGTTCCTGCGAGCGTTTCCACAGGCGGCGGGCGGCCGGGCGAGGGCGGCGAGTTCTGCCTGGTCGCTCCAGGTGAGGGCGATCTGGGAGACCGGGGCCATGATGTCGATCGGGTCCCAGGCCGCATCGAGGAGGCCGTCCTGCTGCGCGCGGCGGATGCGCGCCGGCTTGCCGACGATGGCGGCGCGGTAGGGACCGGGCTCGCCGTCGGCGGATTCGGCGGCGGGTAGTTCCATGCGACCCCAAGCGATGAAGCGGTGCTGTCACCGCGCGCTTCGCTCAGGAAGTCGCGAGCAACAAGGCCATGGTTGTTCCGGTGACCACGGCCAGCACTACGGGCGCCACGGCGTGGGAGCGGTGGCGCCGGTGCGTGAAGTCGCGGGCGCGGAGGTGGAATCCCACTGCGCCGATCAACAGCAGCGTGAGACCGGCCGCGGCCGTGATGGCGAGCGGCTTGAGCCAGAGGCCGGCCGCGAGCCCGAGGGCGCCGACGATCTCCAGGGCGCCGATCGAGCGGGTCATCGTCGAGCCGACGCCGAGCCTGAGCAGGTTGGCCGTCACGGGATCCCGTAACAGGACCTTCTGGGCGCCGGCGAGCAGGAAGACGAGAGCGACCAGAGTGCTCAGTGTGTTGGCGACAAACGACATGGTGCGACCTTTCACGGCAAAGAGAACGAACATTCCTTTTCTAAGAGAGAGGCGGCAAAGTTGTCAAGTACGAATGTTCGTTCTACGTTGTGATGCCATGGCACGCATGCCCAAGGAGCATCTCGAAGCCCGCCGCCGCCAGATCCTGGACGCCGCGCGGCGCTGCTTCCTTCGCAACGGTTTCCACGCCACGTCCATGCAGGACGTGCTGACCGAGGCCGAGTTGTCGGCCGGGGCCGTCTACCGCTATTTCAAGAGCAAGGACGACATCATCGCGGCGACCTCCGCTGAGGCTCTCGCCGAGGTGGCGTCGGCGTTCGAGACGGACGACGCCGCGCGGCCGCCGGATCTGGACAACATCGTCGATCTCGTTCTGGGGGTCGACCGCCCTCCGCTGTCCGGATCGCAGGGGGCGGCCCAGCTGCTGGTCCAGGTCTGGTCGGAGGCGCTGCGATCGCCGTCGCTGAGCGCGAAACTGAAGGAGGTCATGGCGGAGGCCCGCGGCGTGGTCGGCGGCCTCGTAGCGCGACACCAGGAGCACGGGCTGCTGCCTGCCGACGTCCCGGCCGAGCATGTGGCCGATGTGCTGATGGCGCTCGTGGACGGGTTCCTGGTGCGCCGTGCGGTGTACGGCCACGCGGATTCGGTGGCCTTCAGGAACGGCATGCGAGCCCTGATGTCAGCGCCCGCGCAAGCCGCCCAATAGAGAACGAACATTCGCTCTTGACTAGAACGGCCAGGTCGTGCTCTTCTAAAAAGAACGATCATTCGTTCTAAGGAGTGGGTTTGTCGACTGCGAAAGAGGACGTCCTCATCGTCGGCGCGGGGCCGACCGGCCTGGTGCTGGCCATCGACCTGGCACGGCGGGGCGTGATCCCACGGATCATCGACGCCGGGCGCGCGGACCATAGGGAGAGCAGGGCTGTGTCGATCGTGGCCCGGTCGCTGGAGATGCTAGACGATCTCGGGCTGGCCCAAGCCGCCATCGAACGAGGCGTCCCGCTGCACACGCTGAACTTCTACCAAGGCACCACAACACTGGCCGAGATGGACGTGACGGCCGTGGACTCCCCGTTCCCGCTGGACCTGTGCATCCCGCAGTGGCAGACGGTCACGCTGCTGCGCGAGCGCGCCGAGGAGCTCGGAGTCACCATCGAATGGGACACCCGCCTGGTCGGGCAGCAGGCTGGCGAGCACGGCGTCACCGTGGAACTCCAGCACGGGGACGGCCGCAGCGAACGGTGCGAAACCCGCTGGCTGATCGGCGCCGACGGCGCCCACAGCACCGTGCGCGAGACGGCGGGCATCACCCGGGAGAGAGCCGACCTGAAGCGGGGGTTCATCCTGGGCGACGTCGCCGTGGACTGGCCGCTCACCCGGGACCGCTTCCATGTCTACTTCGATGCCTCCGGCCTGGTGGCCGTCTTCCCCATGATCGGGGGCTACTGGCGCATCCTGGCCAGCACGCCGGACGACCGGCCACCGCAGGCCCCAGGCCTGGACGACTTCGCCGCCTACGTCGCCGAACGCACACCCTTGGATTCTCACGTACGCGATCTGCAGTGGAGTTCGTCATTCGTGGCCCGCGAAAGCCTGGCCGACCGCCTTCGTCACGGCCGGGTCCTCCTGGCCGGCGACGCCGCGCACAGCCACAGCCCGGTGGGCGGCCAGGGCATGAACACCGGCATGCAGGACGCCTACAACCTGGGCTGGAAACTCGCGCTCGTCATCACCGGCCGCGCCGAGGAGTCCCTCCTGGACAGCTACCAGGCCGAACGCTGGCCCATCGTCAAGGCCGTGGTCGACGCCACCTCGACCACCACGAAGGTCGCCACCGGCACCACCCTGGTCGCCCGCAGAGCCAGGCGGCACGCGCTGCGCCTGCTCGGCAAGCTCAATCCCGTGCAACAGCGACTGTCGAACGCCTTCGGCGAGCACCTCGTCCACTACCGCGACAGCCGCCTCGTCTTCGAACGCTGGCACGAGTCGCCGGCCAGAGCGTGGAGTGACGTCGCCTGTACCGGACCGGAAGCTGGCGAGCTGGTACGGGACGTCTACGTTGAGAACCGTGAGGGGCCGGTGGCACTCCGTCACATCCTCCGGACGCCGGGTCACCACCTCGTCCTGTTCGCAGCGGACACGACGGACTCCGCCACCCTGGCCGCCTGGCAGGCCTCCGCACACGAGGCGATGGCCGGGCACGGCGAGATCCATGTCATCACCCGCGGCCACCTGCCGCACGACCCCATGGACGGAGTCTTCGCCGACCTGCGCAGCGAGGCGCACAACCGCTACGGCGTGCGCCGCCCCAGCCTGTACCTGATTCGCCCGGACAAGTACGTCGGCTTCCGGGGCGACAGAGTCGACTTCGCACCCGTGAGCGACTACTTCCTCGCCCTGGGAGCCCGCCCGTGACACCGCCTGTCAAGAAGAGGAGCTGGACAACCCCGTGACACAAGAACCGACCGCCCCCGAGAGTCTGACCGGAATCGGCGCGACCGCCCTGGGCGTGGCTCTCCTGCGGGCCCAGGAGAGCAGCCGACCGGACCGGCTGTTCGACGACCCTTACGCGCGGCACTTCCTCCAGGCCGTCGATCCAGCGTTCACCCCTTGGGCCGCCGGTCCTTCTCCGGCGACCGCACGTTTCCTGCAGGTCATGGCCGAGCAGGTCGCCGTCCGCACTCAGTTCCTCGATCGCGCGCTTCTGGATGCCGCCGAACGAGGATGCGAGCAGGTGGTCCTGCTGGCGTGCGGCATGGATGCCCGCGCGTTCAGGCTCGCCTGGCCGCCCGGCACCAAGGTCTTCGAGCTGGACTTCGCCGACGTGCTCGCATTCAAGGCAGCCGTGCTCGACGGCCGCGGCGCGACCGCCGCGTGCCACCGCGTCGAGGTCGCCACCGACCTGCGCCAGGACTGGCCGCGCGCGCTGGCGGAGTCCGGCTTCAACCCGGAGCGGCCGGCCGCCTGGCTGGCCGAGGGCATCCTGTACGCGCTCCCGCCCGAAGCCGCCGACCTGCTCCTCGACCGGATCACCACCCTCTCCGCTCCAGCAAGCGTGCTCGCTCTGGATCATATGGAGGACTCCGAGCTGCTCCGTAGCGCCCGCGCGGACATCTCCGCCGAACTCGTCGACCTGTGGCGCGGCGGCCCCACCGAGAACCTCAATGCCTGGCTTACCCGGCGCGGCTGGCAGCCCACCGTGACGGACATCGCCGAGGCCGCGGCCGCCTGCGAACGCCCGATTCCACCCGCGTTCGATACCGCCCGCGCCGACGCCGGCCGCGGCTGGCTGGCCACGGCGCACCTCCCGAAACCTCGCTAAGAGGCCCTCGACGTGCCAACCATCGCGACCGAGCACGCCCCCTGCGTCAACCCTGACCGCCGCGTTCGGGCCCATCGCGCATCTCACGCACGACCCTGATCTCCTTCGGACTGGCCCGACGCCGGGTCTCCGCCGAGGGGCAGCCGCTTGGCGACGTCCAGCCGTACCTCGCCGTAGGGCTGGACGTGCTGCCAGAACAGCGGGGTCAGTCCGCGGCGGTCGGCGGGCTTGAGCAGCGTGGCCCATGCGGGGTCGGCGATGACGTCCTGGAGCATCAGGGTGTTGATGTACACGAGCGCGGCCTGCAGGATGCGCAGGCACAACACGCTCATCTCCAGCTCCTCGCGCCGGTTGGTGGCGATGTCGTCGCCCTTGCCATAGAAGATGATGCTGTTGGCCCCGTTGGAGGACTCCACCACGTTGAGGCCTTCCTGGATCTGCCGCTGCAGCTCGCGCAGGCGCAGATAGCGGGCGACGAAGATGGTCTTCTGCGCGTGGCCGACCTCCAGCATGGCCTGGTAGGTCGGATGGGAGGCGGACTCGGTGACGGCGCAGGATCGCCTCGGTGGAGGCGGTACCCTGCTTGATCGCGGTCGCGTACTTGATCATCTGATCGTAGTTCTGCTCGATCACCTCCCACTTGATCGGCCGGGTCATCGCCGCCGTCAGGCGCGGGTACAGGTCGCTTTCGCCGCTCTCCACCCGATACAGCTTGACCTTGTTGATCTGCTTGATGCGCGGCAGCAGGTCAAAGCCCAAGAGCCGGGTCACGCCGAACCCGATTTCCGTCTGGCTGTGGGAGTCCACATAGTTGCCCTCGACCTTCATCGTGGTGCCGTGCCGGACCGCACCCTCGATCATCGCGTGCACCTCCGAGGCCGAGGCACGCAAGGTCTGGGAGTGCACCACCATGGACCCGCGCTCGATGTGCCAGTAGATGAGGATGCCGCGACCTCCGTACCGCGAATGCCACTCGGTGAAGATGTTCTGGTCGTAGGCGCGCACGTGCGTGGAGTCGGAGGCGACGGTGGTCGTCCCCTCGCCCCACAACTCCACGTCCCGGGCGGTGAAGGTGGCGATCGCGATGTCGGTGGCGATCTGCGGGGTCAGGTAGCGGCGCCGGACGTAGCGGATGTCGTCCTCGCTGTGGGCATGGCCACCAGAGGCCACAGCCCGGATCCCGGTGTTGGTGCCGTACCCGAAGATCGCGAGCATGAGTCGCTCGGCCAGGACCTCGGGCTTGAGGCTGGAGCCGCCCACCACCGAGGTGACCGCCTTCAGGCAGCCGGTGCGCAGCACCGCCTCCTTCAGCATGTCGATCAGCGGGACCGAGCCCCAGCGCCGGCTCACCTCATTCTTGATCCGGCGCAGGTTCCGCGGCTCATCCGCCGGGCCGAGCTTCGTCAGCTTGATCGCGCCTGACTTACGTTCGGAGATCGCCAACCAGTCCAGCTTCGGCAGCGCGGTGTCGAACGCCTCCAGCTCGGCGCGCATCTCCGCCCTCAACTCAGCGATGAAGTCCTTCGGGTCCAGCGGCTTGCGCAGCTCGGCGTAGTTCTCAACGCGGCGGGCGGCGAAATCCTTGGGCAGGTCCTCCTCCGGGTCGCGGAAGGAATGGGCGCCGACCACCCAGATCTCCTTGCACCGCAGGGCCTCGCGCAGCGCCTGGAAGGTGACGATCTCATACACCATCCGCACCACCCGCCGGCGGCCGCGCTTGTCGTTCTTGAACACCAGGTCCTCCCACTCGCCGGCCGTGCCGCGGTGCTCGGGCACCCTCTCGCCGCGCGGGTAGTAGGTGGTGTTGCCCGCCTTGGCGTAGCGACGGACCAGCTCCAGCGCCTCGATCACCGGCTGGAAGGCGGCGTTGTTGCTCTTGAACTCCAGGGTGTCCAGCAGCGCGATCAGGCCGTGCCGGTAGTGGTTGGTGTAGGAGGCGCGCAGCGTGGTCTGCACCGTGGTCCGATAGGCCGGACCCTTGGTCTTGAACTCGTGCACCAGGTCCTTGAGCGTCTGCTCGCCGCCGCTGACAGCGGGGAAGATGACCTGGCGGACCGGATCGTCGGGATGACCGAGTGCGGCGTCAGCGACCTTGAACAGGATGTTCTCCTTCCCGGTCACCCGCTTGAACGCGTTGATCAGCTCCTTGGTCACCTTGCTGTCGGCCCGCGCCTTGATCCGATGCACGGTGGCGATCAGCAGCTCCACGAGCGTGTCGGTGATCTCCCGCTCCCGCTCGCAGACCAGCTGATCGCGCGGACCTGGGCGGCCAGGTCACCAGTGTGATCCACCACGTCGGTGGCGCCGAGCCCGCGGACGAAGTCCGTCCCCGCCCCGGGCCCGGCGGTGGCGATCACCTTGGCGCCGGCCGCGGCGGCGTACTGGATCGCGATCGCACCGACCTCACCGGTCGCGCCACTGATCAGGACCGTCTCGCCGGCCTGCGGGGCGACCGCATCAAGGGCGTCGACAGCGGCGGTGCCGGCCAGGCCGAGCGCGCCCGCGGCCGCCACGTCGGCGCCGTCGGGCCGGACGGTGACGCCGTGCTGCTCGCCGACCACCACATACTCACCGAACCCGCCGTCGCCGAGGAACGCCTTGGCCACCACGCCGAACACCGGATCACCGACGGCGAACCGGGTCACACTCTCACCGACGGCGGCGACCGTACCGGCGAAGTCCATGCCCAGCACCACCGGGAAACGGTGCTCCATCATGCCGGCCCACCGGCCGGCGACGACCGACACGTCGAACCCGTTCAGCGACGACGCCTGCACCCGAACCAGCACCTCGCCCGCACCGGGCTCAGGTGTGGGCAGTTCGGTCAGCCTCGGGCTCCTGCCCTGTTCAGCAAGGACGACTGCGCGCGTTGCGGTCCTCCAGACCAAGAAGTGGATGCTTGTCTCCACTTGAGGGCCGCGAGCGTAGCGCACAACGCCTGCGCCGCCCCGGCCGCGCAGCCCCTGCCCGACCCACCCACGTCCCGGCAGATGTATCCGGCCATGATGCGCACGACGCATCAGCAACGCGGCGGGTAAGGGCCGAGTGACCGAACCACGCCCTCACACAAGAGGAAAGATCAGTGGGTGCACTCACGTCGGCCAGTGAGGACGCACAGCGCGGGGGCTCAGCACTTGGGCAGACCATCCTGCAAGGCCGTCGCCGAGTCCGAGACTGTTCACCGGCCGCGCGGTGACCACTCGGTTGCGTCGGTGCGCGGCAGGCTAAGTGATGGATTACTGTCACTTGTAGCGCGGCAAGTCTGTTCCGAGGCCCGTCTTCTTCAGGAGATGACATGAGCGATTCTGTGACGTTGCCCCTGCACATGCGGCGCACCATGTTCGACCCGGTTCCCGAGCTCGCCTCCGTGCGCGACGGGGAAGGCGTGCATCGGGCGTCTACCCCGTTCGGGATGGACGCCTGGCTCGTGACCCGCTACGCCGACGTCCGGCAGGTGCTCGGCGACCACCAACGCTTCAGCAACGCCCTGCCCCTGCAATTTCGCCCGCCGGGTGCGCCGGAGATGACCGACGAGCAGATCAAGGCGATGCGGGCGGGCAACCTGCTTGGTTTCGACCCGCCTGAGCACACGCGGCTGCGCCGGATGCTGACGCCCGAGTTCACCATGCGCCGGATGCGCCGCCTGGAGCCGCGTATCCACGCCATCGTCGCCGACCACCTCGACGCCATGGAGCGCACAGGCCCGCCGGTCGACCTCATCACGGCCTTCGCCCTGCCGATTCCCTCTCTGGTGATCTGCGAGCTGCTCGGAGTGCCGTACGAGGATCGGGACGACTTCCAGGGGCGCACCGGCAGACTGCTGGACCTCGCGCTGCCGGTCGAGGAGCGGATGGCGGCGCAGATGGAGTCGCGCGCCTACATGGCGGGACTGGTCGCCCGTGCCCAGGCCGAGCCGGGCGAGGACATGCTCGGCATGCTCGTGCGCGAGCACGGCGACGACCTGTCCGCCGACGAGCTCACCGGCATCGCCAGCCTGCTGCTGCTGGCCGGCCACGAGACCACCTCCAACATGCTCGGGCTCGGCACCCTGGCACTGCTGCGCCACCCCGACCAGCTGGATCTGATCAGGAAGGAGCCCGAGCGGATCAACGCTGCGGTGGAGGAGTTGCTGCGCTGGCTCAGCATCGTGCACTCCGGCGTGGTCAAGTTCACCACCACCGAGGTCGAGGTGGCAGGTACGCGCATCCCGGCCGGCGCGCTGGTCATGTGCGCCCTGGCTGCCGCCAACCGCGACCCCGCGTTCATCTCCGAGCCCGATCGCCTCGACATCACCCGCGGCGACCTCGGCCACGTCGCCTTCGGTCACGGCGTGCACCACTGCCTGGGCGCGCCGCTGGCCCGGATGGAGATGCGCATCGCCTTCCCCGCCCTGTTCGAGCGCTTCCCCGGCCTGCGCGAGACCGGCACTCCGGCCGAGTTCCGCTCCTTCCACTTCGTGTACGGCCTGACCACCTTCGAGGTCGCCTGGTAGATCCGCGTTCCTTTGCGCTCCGCGTGGCTTGCTAGCCTTCAGCCTGTGCACGAGCAGCGACAGCGAGCCGACGCGCTGCGCAACGCCGACAAGATCGTCAGAGCGGCGATCGCGACTCTGCGCGAGCATGGCCCCGCGGTCTCCCTGGAGGAGATCGCCCGGCACGCGGGGACCGGGAGCGCCACGGTCTACCGGCGGTTCGGCGATCGCGACGGGGTGATTCGGGCCGCCTTCCAGACCTACTTCGCCGAAGAGGTCGAACCCCTGGTGCTGGCCGCCCGCGACGCCCCCGACGCCGGGCAGGCACTCACCGAGGCCCTGACCGCCACCGTCGCCACCCTGGCCGCCCATCAAGGGCTCCTGAAGGCGGCCAAGGAATCGGGGGCATTCACCGTCGACATCGCCACGCGCTTCATGGGCCCACTCGGCACCGTGCTGGCCAGGGCCCAGCAGCACGGCCACGTGCGGGCCGACCTGATCGTCCGCGACCTGGCCGCGATCGTCGTCATGACGCTGGCCACGGCGCACCCCGACGACCCCGCCCACAACGACCCCCACCGCTACCTGGCTCTGCTGCTGTCCAGCCTCCGGCCATCGCCCGACGAGTTGCCCGCCCCCTCGCACACCCGCCTGATCCCCGACGCGGACACCGGCCACTGCCCCGGGCAGTAAAGGGACCGGCGATGCCGGCGCGCATGGCCGCCTACACCTGCGCCGCGTGCTCGACACCGTGCCCAGCGAGCGGCTGACCACTTGCCGACGATTGGCGACGCGGTGGCCTGGCCGTATTTCAGCGACCTGGCCATCCGCAGAAGGTCCGGCCCGCAGCTGGCGACCAGGTCCTCATTCCAGCGACCGCCCAGCAGCGGCCCCCGTGCCGGTAACGCTTGGCGATCTCGGTCGGGGTGTCGTCGCGCACCAGGGTGACCCGGGTCAGGTCCCGCATCCGCGGTGTGAGCGCCCAGCCCACCCAGGTCGAACAACGCGAAGTTGATCAGACTGTCGCTCACCAACTCAGGACATGATTGCTACCGAGTGCATGCGGTCGCGATCTTTGTGATCAGTGTTCGGCGCCTTCGGACCAGAACACCCGGGTGGGAAGGCCGAAACCCGGACCGCTCCTCCCCGCAGACCCGCCTCAACGCCCGCCCGCACGCTCCGTTGCTCGCTCGGTGTCCCCACCGCTGCCAGCGGCCGGGCGGGCCAGGCGGACCATGGCCCGATACAGGGCGGTGGGCGCGGGAGCCGGCTTCAGCGAGGGCAGGTCGGTGCCGGGGACGGCCCAGGCGCGCAGCATCTGGCCGACCAGGCGGCGCCAGGTGTCAGGGGCGGCGTCTGCGGTGGCGGCGATGACGCCGGCGTTGGCCATCAGCAGGATGACCATGTCCTGGTCGGTGAAGTCCGCGCGCAGGTGGCCGCTGGCCTTGGCGCGGGCGATGAGTTCGAGGAATCCGTTGTAGGCCTCGGTGCGGCGGGCCTCCAGGGCTTTGGCGGGGGGGAAGGTCATGGCCAGTACGTCGGCGAAGCCGCGGTCGGCGGCCTGCATCGCGCACACCGTCTGGACGTAGCCGACAAAGCCGTGCCAGGGGTCGGGATCGGCGAGGGCCTGGGCGGTGGCGGCGGCGTAGGCGTCCATGCGGTCGGCGAAGACCGCGTTGATGAGTTCGTCGGGGGTGGCGAAGCGGCGCGACAGGGTGGCTTTGCCGACGCCTGCTTCGCGGGCGATGCAGGCCATGGAGACGCCGAGGCCGTGGCTGGCGTACAGGCGGCGGGCGGCGGCCAGGATGCGCTCGCGGTTGCGTTCGGCATCGGCGCGCAGTCCCGGTTCGGGCTGCCGGTCGGCGGGCGAGTCGGGCTCTGCGGGAGGTCTCATGACCTTCACTCTACCCAACTGGAACGACCTACCCAGTTTAGTTGCTAGGCTGCATCATGGAATCGGGTAGGCCGTTCCACTTCTTGAAAGGTGCAACTCATGCGTGCCGTAACGCTGACCTCCGTCCCGGAGACCCCGGCCGTGGCCGACGTCCCCACCCCGCAGCCCGAGGCCGGGGAGGTGCTGGTGAAGGTGGCCGTCTCCTCGATCAACGGCTTCGACGCCGCCACCGCGGCCGGCTACCTGCAAGGGGCGATGGAGCACCGCTTCCCGCTGGTGGTGGGCAAGGACTTCGCCGGCACCGTGGAGGCGCTCGGCGACGGAGTCGAGGGCTTCACGGTCGGCCAGGCGGTTTTCGGCGTGGTGATGAAGCCGTTCCTGGGCACCGGTTCGCTGGCCGAGTACGTCACCGTGTCCGCCGACTACGGCATCACCCCCATCCCCGAGGGCCTGGGCGTTCAGGAGGCGGGTGTGCTGGGCCTGGCCGGCACCGCGGCGCTGGACAGCCTCAACGCCGTCGCCCCGGCCGACGGCGAGACCGTGCTGATCTCCGGCGCCACCGGCGGGGTGGGCGCGCTGGCGTGCAGCTGGCCGCCGCCCGCGGCGCCCGCGTCATCGCCACCGCCCGCCCCGGCGCGGAGGCCGACTTCGTCACCGGTCTCACCGACGCCAAGATTCACCTCGTGGACTTCAGCGGCGATCTGCCGGCTCAGGTACGCGCAATCGCCCCGGAAGGGGTAGACGCCGCGCTGCACCTGGCGGGTGACGGCGTTCAGCTCGCGAGCCTGCTGCGTGCGGGCGGCCGCCTCGCCTCCACCATCGGGCTGACCGCCGACGCCGTCGAGGTTTCCGGCGTCACCGTCCACACGATCATGGCCGACACCAACCCGCAGACCCTGACCGCCCTGGCCACCCAGGCCGCCTCGGGCGCGCTGCGCGTCCCGGTCACCGCAACCTACCCGCTGGGGCAGGCCCCGCAGGCGTTCGCCGCCTTCGGCACCGGCACGCTCGGCAAGCTCGCCATCACCTGCTCCTGACCCGTCCCAACCCCGTCCATCACCACGAAAGAGATCTGATCGTGCCCACCATTGCCATCGTCGGCGCCGGTCCCGGCATGGGCCTGGCCATCGCCCGTACCTTCGGCAGCCGCGGCTTCGACGTCGCGCTGATCGCCCGTACCAAGGACAAGCTCCAGACGCTGGTCGACCAGCTCGGCCAGGAGGGCATCACCGCTGAGGCGTTCCCCGCCGACGTGCTGGACCGCCCGTCCCTGTCCGCCGCCCTCGAAGCGGCAGCCGACCGCTTCGGCGGCATCGACGTGCTGGAGTACTCCCCGGCGCCGCACTCGCCGGTGCCCGGCCTCACCATGGCCGTGCCCAGCGAGGTCACGGTGGACAACCTGCAGCCGCAGATCGAATACAACGTCTACGGCGCGCTGGCCGCCGCCCACGCGGTGCTGCCCGCCATGCGCAAGGCCGGCGCCGGGACGCTGCTGTTCACCACCGGCGGCGGCTCGGTGCACCCTGTGCCCATGCTCGGCAACGTCAACGCCGCCGCCGCGGCCCTGCGCAACTGGGTGCTCAACCTGAACAAGGAACTGGCCGGCAGCGGCGTGTACGCCGCCCACGTGGCGATCAACATCTGGATCGGCGCCGGCGGCCCCGAGGGCATCCCGACCGCCACACCCGAGCAGATCGCCCCCCTGTACTGGGACCTGTACGAGCGCCGCGACCAGCCCGAACTCGTCTTCAACGGCTGAGGCGACCGGCCACACCCCTGCCAGGCGGGAGCACTGCGCGCCGGGCTCCCTCTCACCCCCTACCGTCAAGGAGATCTTTCGATGAACGTCGTCCTGTGGATCGTGCAGGCCATCCTGGCCGCCATGTTCGGCATGGCGGGAGTGATGAAGTCCACCCAGCCCAAGGACAAGCTCGCCCCCAAGCTGCCGTGGGTGGAGGACTTCTCCACCGGCACCGTCCGCCTCATCGGCATCGCCGAGCTGGCCGGCGCGCTCGGGCTGATCCTGCCCGCGCTCACCGGCATCGCGCCCGTCCTGACCCCGCTGGCCGCCACTGGACTGGCCGTGGTGATGGTCCTGGCCGCGCTCACCCATGTCCGCCGTAAGGAACCGGCCGCGATCGCCTTCAACGCGGTCCTGTTCGTCCTGGCCGCGTTCGTCGCCTGGGGCCGCTTCGGCCCCTACAGCTTCTGACCCCGCGACCCTGACCCCGCTCTGCTTCTGCCTCTGCCTCCGCCTCTGCCGCGAGGAGCCGCCCACCTCATGCGTGTTACCGTCTTCGGCGCGACCGGCGGCATCGGCCGCCTGCTCGTCCAGCACCTCCTGGACGCCGGCCACCAGGTCACCGCGCTGGTCCGCACCCCGGCCAAACTCACCCTCACCCACCCGAACCTGAACGTCATCGCCGGGCAGCTCTCCGATACGGCCGCCGTTCGGCAGGCGGTCGCGGGCGCGGACGCGGTGATCAGCGCGCTCGGCCCGTCTCTGAAACGGTCGGCCACCGGCAGCCCGCTGACCGACGGCACCCGCACCATCGTTCAGGCCATGCGAGCCGAGCAGGCGTCCCGCTTCATCGGCCTGGCCACGCCGTCGCTGGCCGACCCGCGCGACCAGCCGCACTGGAAGCACAAGGTCCTGCCCGTCATGGCCCGGCTGATGTTCCCCAACGCGCTGGCCGAACTGACGAACATGACCGCGGCCGTCACCGGCTCCGGCCTCGACTACACCATCGCCCGCATCACCAACCCCAGCGACAAGCCCGCCACCGGCCGCATCCGCGCCGGCTTCCTCGGCCACGATCGGGTCGGCTCCGCGATGAGCCGCGCCGACATCGCCGCCTTCCTCGTCTCGCAGCTCACCGACACCCGCTACCGGCGGGCCATGCCCGCCATCAGCAACTGACCGCGTGCGCCGGTCCTTACGGCCTGCCAGTAGGAGCGGGGGTATCACTCTAAGTGTGGAAACGATCACTCTGGGTAGATGATCGAAAGTAAAGATCAACCACACAACATTCGGGGGAATGTGATCATGTCTACCACACAGGGAACCGCCGCTCTGGCCACCA
>NZ_JBQQBQ010000114.1:0-15767 GCF_052245915.1 Nonomuraea sp. 10N515B | reverse complement strand
GCCGGATCATCTACATCCACTCCGCCGCACAACTCGTCGAGTGGCGCACAGCGCTCGGGCGCCCCGCCTCACCCGTGCGGAGCCTGCCGATCACCGAGATCGCACCCGACATCCCTGTCATAGGGCCGGTGCCACCCCTCGACAAGGAGATGCGAGACCTGCACACCCGGGCAGCCAGACGTCCCGACTGAGCACCGTCGGCGCCCTTTTACCAGGAGGGCATCAAGAGCCTGACAGATCAGCCCCGCTCCGGCCGGCCACCCACTTCAGCACGCGCCCTGACGGCGCGCTGCCATTCGGAGGCGTGGTGGAGCAGATCATGAGCCGTGGCCGCACTTTGCCTTCTGTCGTATCGTCCCGGGATGGCGAGGACATTGCGGCTGGCGGTCGCGCAAAGCACGGTGCCTGAGGATCCGACCGATCCGAGGACGCTACGGGCGAGTGGGGCGGAAGTGCGCAGCCTGATGCGGGAGGCCGCCGCGGCCGGTGCGCGACTGGTGCAGTTCCCAGAAGGGGCGATCACATATCCGGGCAAGCACGTGATGTCTTCCGGCCCGCCTGGAACGCTGGCAGCGGCGGACTGGAGCCGCGTCCCTTGGGACGTGCTGCGCGAGGAGGCCGAGTCGATCGCGAGCCTGGCCGGAGAGCTTCGCCTCTGGGTGGCCTTCGGCTCGATCCACCCACTGACCTCGCCGAACCGGCCGCACAACAGCCTGTATGTGGTCAGCGACCAGGGGCACCTGGTTGCACGGTATGACAAGCGATTCTTGTCGAACACCGAGATTTCTTTCATGTATTCGCCCGGTTCGTCGCCGATCGTCTTCGAGATCGACGGAATCCGGTTCGGGTGCGCTCTGTGCATCGAAGCGGAGTTCCCCGAGGTGTTCGCTGAGTACGAGCGACTGAACGTGCACTGCGTCCTGTTGTCGGTGATGGTCGACGACGCGGCCCGAGCGGTTGTCGCACAGGCATACGGCAGGCTGTACGGCTACTGGCTCGGGTACTCCATCCCGGCCCAGTTCAGCGCAACTGTGCCCTCAGGGATCGTCGCACCCGGCGGTCGCTGGCTGGCGCGCTGCCCGGGGGACGGCCGACCAGCGCTGGCCGTGGCCGATCTCGACCTTGACGCGACAGATGAGGATATTGATGTGTCCGTTCGCCTCGCCCGGCCATGGCGTCGCCTGGCACGCGCGGGGCTCTATGACGACCGGATGGTGCTGAGGGATCCTCGGAGCGAGACACGCACGGCGTTCTGATCGGGCGACCGTGGCACTCATAGAGGGTGAACCGCGGCCCCAGATGTTGCCGCCATTTGCAGTCCCACCTCTGCAGGTGAGCGGTAAGCCGCTGGGCGAGCTCGATGCCGTGGCGCCATAACCGTGAACTCCGAACTCGAGGTGGCGCCCTTCGGTCTCGTCCTCCTGGTGTGCCTCTCGATGGGTGAGGTAGGCGAAGCTGTCGGAGGTGATGAGGGCGGGCCTGGGTACAAAGCCGTGCCCACTGCCAGTGCAAGCCGTTGGCGCTCGCGAACTTTTCATCGTGCGGGAGCGACGAACCATGAAGTCGATCATTACGGAGGCCGTTGATGACTTCGTCCTTGGCTGTGGAACCGCCGTTGGCCCGCCCGAACCGATCCAGGCGGCTGAGGGGTCTCGGGCTGATCGTTCTCGGCATCGCGCTGGGTGCGACGCTGTCCGTCGCGGCGCAGTGGCCCCAGTCCGAGGTGGTCTACCGCAGCGATCAGCTGGCCACCGTGACGTACGACGACGATTCAAAGCATCTGCTGGCCTTGGTTCGCGAGAGCGCCCTTCTTGGGGAGTCGCACCAGATCTTCGTCGGCCGGGATCCCAGCCTTTCCTACGGCCACCGGGTGGACATCGAAACGTCCGCCGACTCCGTCAAGACGACGACGTGGACGACCGCTGGGGTGCGGGTGCTTTTCAACACCGGGCACGAGCTGTTCATCCCCGCCACGTACTTCATCGGCGGCCGGTGACTCGGACAGGGCCAACGCCCATCCTGGCCCAGCTGGCCGAGCTGTTCCTGGACTACGGCGAGGGCTACATCGTCTCTGGCCCGCTGGCCTGGAGCCCGACCGAGGTCATGCTGCTGCTCACCGACTGGCTGCCCCGCAAGACCATCCTCGATGCCACCCAGCGCACAGCCCTCGCCGACATCCTGCGCCAGTAGTTGACCTACGCCCTCGATCAGCGCGGCGTCGACCTCACCGACCGGCAAGCCGTCGACGATGCCATCCACGCACTCAACGCCGAACGACTCGCCCGCCTGCTCCCGTGATCAGTCGGAGGTACAGCGTGACATCCAGGGCGTGGAGTCACCGCTGGCCGATGTAAGTACCGCACAGAAGTTCCCAGTCGTGGTCTTCGGCATCCGCGGATGGCGTTCCTGAAAGCCCCCACCGGAGCGCTCTCCCCACACAGTAGCTTTGGTTCCGCGACAGAAAAGGGGGGATTCCGTGCCCGACATGGCCCGTGACCTACTGGCCGGATTGCTCGAGGCGTCGGCGGAACCGGCCGCGTTCAGTGTCTGTCGAAAGCTTACCAAGACCGATCTGTCGGTGGTGGTCGATGGGGTCGGCCCGCTGCGGTTTCCCATCTCCGATGAGCAGGCCGTCCAACTGCGCGGGCTCAGCCGCCGTGCGCGGTTCGGACGTGGCGAGCAAACCCTTGCCGACCCGGAGGTGCGCGACACCTGGGAGATTCCCAAGGAGTTGGTGCGCGTCGAGTGGACAGAGGCGTTCGCGGCCGTCCTCGATGGAATGCGCCAAGAGCTGGGGTTGCCGCCGCACTGCAAGCTCACGCCTGACCTGCACTCCATGCTCCTCTACGAGACCGGGCAGTTCTTCGTCGCGCACCAGGACTCCGAGAAGAACGACGCCATGGTCGCGACCTTGGTGGTGACGCTGCCGTCCGCGCACACCGGCGGCGAGCTCGTCGTCGAGCATCAGGGCCAGACCAAGAAATACCGGGGGCTGAAGACCGCGGTCTCGCTGGTGGCCTTCTACGCCGACTGCCGGCACCAGGTTCTTCCCGTGAAGACGAGCAACCGCGTCGCCCTTACCTACAACCTGCTCCTGACGGGCGACAGCCAGGATACGGCGGCCGAGCATCCGCTGGTCAGTGATCTCGCGGCCTGCCTTCACGCGCACTTCACCACCCCGGTCGTCCTCCCATACAGCCATCGCAGGGGCGATCCGCCAGCGCGGCTGGCGTACCTCCTCGACCATGAGTACACCGCCCGCGGGCTGAGCTGGTCCCGGTTGAAGGGCTCCGACGCCGCACGGAGCGCTCTGCTGCGGGCTGCGGCGGAGCGGGCGGATTGCGAGGTCACCCTGGCCCTCGCGGAGATCCAGGAGACCTGGGACGCCTACGATCCCGACGAGGACGAGGATGCGTGGTACGGCGTTCATGAGGACGAGGACCCCGACGACTACGAGGACTCGGGCAGCGCCGACGACGGGCAGTACGTCCTGCAGGACCTGATCGGAACCTCCACGACGCTTGCCCACTGGATCGGCCCGGAAACAGGGCGGCTCGAGGACATCTCGCTGGACCTCAGCGACGCCGAGGTGGCCGCGACGACCCCTACGGCTGATATCACGCCCTACTCCTCCGAGTACGAGGGTTACATGGGCAACTACGGCAACACCCTGGACCGCTGGTACCGGCGAGCAGCGCTGGTCATCTGGCCTCGGAGCCAGGGCTTCGCCAGCCGGGCCGAGGCGTCTCCGGAATGGGCGCTGGACGAACTCACTGCGATAACCCGCGCCGGGGAGATCGCGGAGGCCCGTGAGGCGGCGCGGTCGCTGGAGTCCTTCTGGCACGCCGCAGGCCGTTACGCCGACCAGACCGAATTTCTCGGCAAGGCGCTGGAAGCAGCCAGGGAGCTGGATGACGCGGAGATCGCCGCCATGCTTCTGCGGCCGTTCGAGTTGGGGCGGCTGGTCCCCGGACACGGCCCGGCATTCGCCGGCCTGGCGGCGCGCTACGGCGACACCTGGATCGACGGTCTGCTGCGCGACTGGTCCAAGGGCTGGCGGCCCGGCTCCTACGGCCTCGCCCAAGCGCCGCTGGAATGGCTCGAGAATCTTCCTCGGCTGTGTACCGCGCTCTCGCTCGAGGGGAGAGCGTCCATCACGGCCGCCTGCCGCATCGTCGATTTGTCGTGGACGATGTTCGCGGGCCAGGTCGGTCCAGCGCTCGACGGGCCCCTCACCTCCCGACGGGAAGAATGGCTGACCGCCTTCGGGGCGCCATGCTCCGGGATCATCGCGGCCGCGGCCCAACTGGGATCGACGGGCGTACTGGAGGGGGCCCACAAGCTCGCGCGGACAGACGGCGAGCGGGCGCTCGTGCTGGCATTGGCCACATTGCGGGCCGCGGGGCCGCAACGGGCGGGTTTCGGCGAACTGGCCATCAGCTGCGCCGAACGGATCCAGACATCGCTCGCCCAGCCGCAACGCGCACCTGGCGACTGGTCGATCGCGCTGCCCACCGGATGCGCATGCGGGCTGTGCGAAGTGCTCGGCTCGTTCCTCCAGCATCCCGAACGACGTGCTTTCGACTGGCCGCTCGCGAAAGATAACCGCAGGCATGTCCACGCCCGACTAGATGATGCCGAGTTGCCCGTCCGCCACGAGACCAGGCGGCAGGGCCGCCCGTACACCCTGGTGTTGACCAAGACCGAGGCGCTCTTTGAACGAGAACGTCTCACGCGTGCACGTCACGAAGCAGACCTGGCCTGGCTCACCACGAACTGGAATGTTTCTGTCTGATCCGACCTTGCACGACGCTCAAACCGGGTACGGAGGGAAGGCTCATGTCAGGCCACGCGGATGCGATGTGGAGGGAGGAGGCGAGCCACCATATGCGACCAGTGGTGCTCAATCCTCGGACACAGACCCCGGACAAGATTGTCATTTTCCTTGTCTGCGAGCACCCCCCAAACAGCGAACATGTTCATTAACATGTTCATCGACATGTTAATGAACATGTCGATTGGAGGGGATCAAGATGCAGGCCGACGAGATCGCCGAGATTGTGGCAAACCTGCGCACGCTCGGCGCGGATATCGCCGACATCGAGGTCAAGAGGGCCCAGAGCGGGCTGCCCAAGTCCGTCCGGGAAACCTTGTCCGCCTTCTCCAACTCGCACGGAGGCGTAATCATCCTTGGCCTGGACGAGACCGACGCCTTCGCCGCGACGGGCCTTGCCCACCCGGCCAAGCTGGCGGCGGATCTCGGCGCGATGTGTGCAGAGGACATGGAGCCTCCGGTCCGACCACTGATCGAAATTCATTCATTCGAGGGCACGCAGATCGTGGTCGCACACGTGCCGGAACTTGATCCAGCGCACAAACCCTGCTTCGTCAAGACCGCCGGGATCACCAAGGGCAGCTACACCCGAGTCAGCGACGGCGACCGGCGGCTGACCACGTACGAAGTCCAACTCCTGCTCTCTTCCCGGGGCCAGCCCCGCGACGACGAGGAACCCGTGCCCGGTACCGGGCTCGACAGCATCGATCCGGTTAGCGCGGACGCCCTGGTTGCCCGGTTGCGGATCACCAGGCCCTACGCGTTCCAGGGGCTCACCCGCGAAGCCATCCTGCGCCGGGCCAAGGTACTCGTGCCTCATGGCACCACCGAGGCCGTGTCGGTTGCCGGGCTGCTGACCCTGAACTCCTTTCCCCAGGAGTTTTTTCCCCAGCTCATGGTGACGTTCGTCTCCTACCCCACCGTGACTGGATCGCCGACGCCCTCCGGGGAGCGCTTCCTGGACAACGTCACCTTCGAGGGCCCCATCCCCGTCCTGATCCGCGACGCTCTCAACGCCGTCCGCCGGAACATGTCACGCCGCGCCCTCATCGTCGGAGTCGGCCGCCAGGACGTGTGGGAGTACCCCGAGACCGCGCTTCGCGAAGCCATCACCAACGCCCTCGTCCACCGCGACCTGTCAGGCAGCGCGCGAGGCACGGCGATCCGGATCGAGATGTACCCCGACCGCTTGGTCATCAGCAATCCCGGCGGGCTCTACGGCTCACTCACCGTCGACGATCTCGGAGAGGAGGGCGTCTCCTCCGCCCGCAACGCCGCCCTCATCAGGCTTCTGGAGGACGTGCCGCTCCCCGGCGAAACCCGCACCATCTGTGAGAACCGCGGCTCTGGCATCCGCGCCATGTTGGACGCGCTGCGTGCCGCGGGCATGAGCCCGCCTCGGTTCGACGACAAGATCTCCAGATTCACAGTGACCTTCCCCAATCACACCCTGCTCGGTCCGGACACGATCCAATGGATCAGTAGCCTCGGCGCGAAGGGCCTGACCAGCAGTCAGCACCTGTTCCTCGCCGTGTTGCGCGACGCACAGGATGCCCTGGACAACCGCGCCTACCGCGAACACACCGGAGTGGACTCCCGCGTCGCCACCGCCGAACTCCAAGACCTCGTCGCCCGAGAACTGATCACACAGGCCGGGACCCGCCGTTGGGCTCGCTACGAACTCGCTCCCCAGCGCACTCCACCAACCGCCGAACGAGCCGACCGCCGCAAGACAATCCTCGACGCACTCGGCTCCGACACCCTCTCCCGCGCCGAACTCGCCGCACGAACCGACCTGGCCGACCAGATCGTACGACGTTGGCTCCGCGTCCTTCGTGACGAAGGCACCATCGAACACATCGGCAACCCCCGCAGCCCTAACGTCAAATACCGGCGCGCCGCTCAGGGCACTCTCTTCGAACCGGACAACAGCAGCTAATTAGCCCAGACGACCTCCCCAGGGCTCCAGGCACCAAGTCGACCCGGTCGAAGGCGGCGGTGACAATGCCTACGGCTACCCCGTCGACGCAGCCGAGACCTTCCTCCGCACCCCTCGCGCGGTTAGGATTCGGCGCACCTGAGCGCGGGAAACCGATGGGGGCCGGTCGATGAGCGTGCGGCGCGAGCGCGAGCGGCGGGCACCCTCGCCGTGCTGTTCTCGGTTGCCTTGGCGCTGGTGGGCAACCTCGCCACCAACACTGTCCAGGTCGCGTGGGCGGGCTGGCCGATGCTCGTGTGGGGCGTGACGATCCTGCTGCTGGCCATGGTCGCCAGGATCGAGATTCGGCGGGCCCGCACAGGAGCGGCGGACCTGGTGGACGAGCTGACCCGCGCAGTGGGGACGCGGTACAAGTACCTGGTCGTGCAGTACGGGATCAACCAGCCGATGCCGCTGCGGGTCATGTGGTCGTCGACCGGTCGTCCTGTCGCCGCCGGTCGCGACGTCGTGCTGGGCGACACCTCGGGTGCGCATTGGGAGTCGCTGCCGCTGGAAGGGGATGCCCGGGGCATCGTGACGGCGTTCCTCGAGTTGCCGTATCGGCAGCTGATGGTGCTGGGGCAGTGGCGGACTTCGCCGCGCGCCGCATCCGGGAGGACTATCTCGCCTCCGCCGACCGGGCGGCGGTGGGCAGGCTGCTGGACGACGGCAAGCTGCTGCCGATCCTCGACGGACTGGACGAACTGCCCGCCGTCTCTCGGCATCGCTGTGCGAGCTCTAGACAACTTCGCCGCCACGGGGTGCCCGCTGCTGGTGACCTGCCGCGGCCTGCCGTACGAGCAAGCGGTGAAAAGCAGCGGAACGCTGCTGTCCAGGGCGGCCGTCGTGGAGATCGAGCCGGTCGGCGGAGGGGACGTCATCGAGTTCCTGTCGCATCCTGAGCCGGCGCGCGGGCGGTGGGAGCCGGTTTTCCAGGAGATTCGCGAGCATCGCGACGGGCCGCTGGCGCGGGCGCTGTCGACGCCGCTGATGGTGAGCCTGGCTAGGACCGTTTACCGGGCACCCGAGCAGGATCCGGGCGATCTGGTACGCGTGCCGGATCGCGACACGGTCGAACGGTTGCTGCTGGATCAGTTCGTGCCGGCGGCCTACGCCGAGCCGGAGGGGCTGAGCGGCGGGCGTGGGCGCCGATACCGTCCCGAACGGGCGGCTCAGCGGCTGAGCTGCCTGGCCCTGCAGATGTTCCACAGCGGGACGCGGACCCTGCGCTGGTGGGAGCTGTCGGCCGGGCATTTTCGGCCGTGGAGAGTGCCGTTGTTCGTGCCGGTCGTCGTGGGCGTCGTCCTGCTGGCGGTTCTGGTGATCGGGCTGATCGCCGGTAATGCGCCGCTCGTGGTCGTCTCGGTGCTGCCGCTGGTCTGCGTGCTACCGGGCGGTTTGGGCGGCCTGCTGGGAGGGCCGCTGCTCGGGTGGCGACTGGACGCCATCTGGGTGGGCGTGGTGGGCGGCGTCGTCATGTGGGCGGCCATGGGCACGTTGCCGACCTGGTGGGATTCAGTCGGGCTGCGCAGGGGTCGCGCTCATGTCCGTGCTGCGCGCCTATCACCTCCGGGCGATCGTGGCCTTCCTCCAGCGTGGGCTCCTCGCACTCCTGGCCTTCTCGGTGCCGGCCTGGTTCATGCGGCCCGACCGGCTGCTGACGATGGCGGTCGCCGGAGCGGTGGTCTTCGCCGTGGCGGGGGCGTGGCAGGGCGGGATGTGGGCGTGGCTGTTTTTTCGCGCCAACCACCTCGTCCTGGCCGCGCGCGGGTGGCTGCCCGTACGGCTGATCGCTTTCCTCAACGACGCGCGCGAGCGCGGACTGCTCCGGCACGTCGGCGCCGAGCTGCAGTTCCGCCACGTCATCCTGCAGGATCATCTGGCTGCGCGTGCCGAGGCCGTACGGGCGGCAGAGCCGCTGGCCGACCTCCGCGCCGCCCGCGGAGAGACCGATCGGGCGGTCGCGGTGCTGCGCAAGGGGATCATCGCGGGGGACAGCGACACGCTCGGGTTGGAGGAGCGGCTGTCCGCGCTGCTCAGGGTGGTGGATGTCCCGGCTGAGACGTGACAAGGTCGAACGTCTCCGGGAGGCCGACGCCGCTCTGCCGGAAGCCCGACTCGCTGAGGCCGCACCCGACTGGTTCGACACTCCACCGCCTGAGCCGACGAGGTGATCACTACCAGCGATGCCAGGTGACACAGATCGTCGACGTCACGCGTCCGCGCCGCGAGTGCCTTCATCGCGAACACGTGCTCAGGCGACGCCGCCATCACCCGCAACCACCCCTCGCCGTACCAGACGCTCACCCAGCGCCGTGAACGCCCGACTCCAGCTCTGCGCGCCCCAGCAGCCCGTCCGACGTCATGCGGCTTCCAGATCACTGCCAGCCAGAAACACCCCATGCTCGTCATCCTCAGGAGTTTCCTGACGCCGACCGGACAACCGCCCGCTCCGAACTGCGCAGCCAGAGGCCCTTCGGGGCCTCTTCTGCGTTTCAGGACACGCGGCCCGAGGGCCTGCTCGCCGGTGATGTCCGCACACCGAAGTGCCCGGGCGCCGGGCTGGTTACGGGCGGCCGAGATGCCTTCAGCGTGGGGCAGGCCCAGTGCATCGTGCTCACAGAGGATTCTTCTATGGCAACGATAACATTCACGCCGCCGACGGATATATCTGGGGGAAACCTGTGCTTGACGCCATGGAATGGCATCGTTAACAATCGAGACGCCCGGCCGTCCTGACACCTTCGGCATCTTCCGGACCCAAGGAGAGACCATGGTCCGCTCGCATCTTTTGGGAGCGCTAACATCGCCTACTCGCCGCGACGTCCTCCGAGGTATGGGAGGGCTGGCCGCAGCCGGCACGCTGGCCGCCTGCGGCGTGCCCGTCGAGTCGGACAAACCCGCCGCGCTCGGATCCTCGGCCGCGCCGTCGGCCGCGCAGGCCCGCGGCGAGGTCACCCTGTGGATGCGCGACGACGACCTGCTGAAGGTCTTCCGCACCGTGGTCCCGGCCTTCAACGCCCAATACCCCAACGTCAAGGTCAACCTCAAAGGCGTGGACATCGCCACCAAGCTCGCTCCGGCCCTGGTCAGCGGCGTCGGCCTGCCTGACGGGTCGTTCTGGGAGGACGACCAGCTCGGCCAGCACGCCGACCACCTGTACGACCTGACCGCGCTGATGAGCAAGTACCGCGCCGACACCGTCCAGTTCAAGCTCGACGTCCTCACCCACGACGGCCGGCTCGTCGGCGTCCCGTGGGACACCGACCCGGGGCTCCTCTACTACAACGACGAGATCCTCAAAGGCGCCGGCGTCGACCCGGCCTCCCTGACCGACTACGACGCGCTGCTGGGCGCCGCCCGCGCCATCAAGGCCAAGAACCCCAAGGCCAGGCCGATCCCGCTGGAGCAGGACAACACCCTGGGCATGATGTGGTACACGATGTTCCTGAACCAGCAGCAGGGACACGGCCTTGTGGACCCCTCGGGCAACCTGACGCTGGACGGCGAGGCCTCCCGCAGGGCGCTGACCTGGATCAAGACCGTCGTGGACGAAGGGCTGGGCGCGCGGCAGAAGTTCGCGAGCACCGCCCAGATCACCATGCTCGACGACGGGATCATCTCGCTGGTCCCGTGGGCGCAGTGGTTCATCTTCATCCCGCAGTCGGGTCTGAAGAAGACGACGGGCCAGTGGCGGATGACCCACCTGCCCGCCTGGTCCTCCGGCGGCGCCCGCAGCGGGCTGATGGGCGGCAGCTCCTTCGTCATCCCCGCCAAGGCCAAGAACCCCGAGCTGGCCTGGCTGTTCTACGAGTTCGCCATCTACCGGCCCGAGGGGTACCGGACGGTGTTCTCCAAGAACTCGGTCTACCCGACCGGGCTCAACACCGTCGTCCCCTCGGTCAAGTCGGCGCTCGACCCTGCCAAGCCCTTGGTGGAAAAGCTGCCGCAGCTCGGCGGCGTGGACAACTGGACCATCAGCACCAAGGCGGCACTGGAGATCCCGCCCGGATACACGGCCCCCTCCTGGTACGGCCAAGCGGCCAAATACCTCGGCGCCAACGTCCAGCGCCTGATGGACGGGAAGATGTCGGTCGACGAGGTGATCGCCAAGTCCACGGCCGACATCAAGAAGAACCTGATCGACAGGAACTGACGGCTGTGTCGACACTGGCTAACCGGGTGGCCGCGCGGCACGCGTCCGCCGCCCGCGCGTCCCGTGGCCGGCGTGGGCCGCGTACGGGATGGAGGGGGCTGCTGCTGGTCTCCCCGTTCCTCCTGTTCTTCGCGGCCTTCACCGCCTACCCGCTCTACTACGCCTTCCAGCTCAGCTTCCTGGACTGGCACGGCGGCGCGACGTACCGATGGGCCGGGCTGGGCAACTACTCCTACCTGCTGACCAACTCCGACTTCTGGGCGGCGCTGGGCAACACGGTCCTCATCTGGCTGCTGATCGTGCCGCTGCAGACCGTCGGGGCCATCGCCGCGGCGGGCGCGCTGTCGCGGGCGGGGCTCCGCTTCAAAGCGTTGCTGCGCACGGCGGTGATCATTCCTTACGTGACGCCGATCGCGGCCATGGCCCAGGCCTTCATCCTGATCTTCGATAGGGACTACGGAGTGGCCAACTACCTCCTCGAGCTGGTCGGACTGCCGTCCGTGGAGTGGTTGACCTCGACCGAGTGGTCCAAGGTGACGATCGCCCTGCTGGTGTTGTGGAAGTCCAGCGGGTTCGCGCTCATCGTCATGCTGGCCGCCATCCAGGGCATCCCCGGCGAGGTCTACGAGGCGGCCGCGCTGGACGGGGCGGGGCCGTTCACCACCTTCTGGAGGATCACCGTGCCGCTGATGCGTCACGCCATCGCGTTCTTCGTGGTCATCTCCACGCTGGGCATCTCGCAAATGTTCCTGGAGCCGTACGTGCTGACGGACGGAGGCCCGTACAACAGCAGCACCACCAGCGGCCTGTACCTGTTCCAGCACATCGGCGCCTCCGACCTCGGCACGGGGGCTGCCAACACGTTCCTGCTGGTCGTCATGGTCCTCGCGCTCTCGGTCGCGGCGGTGCGCCTGTTCCGGGAGTCGAAATGAGCGTGGTGCGCCGCGGCGGCGGATACCTGCTGCTGGCGGCGGCCGTCGTGGTTTTCCTTTATCCCATCTGGTGGATGGCCGTCTCGGCGTTCAAGCCGG
The DNA here is from genome assembly GCF_052245915.1 of Nonomuraea sp. 10N515B. Lineage (NCBI taxonomy): Bacteria > Bacillati > Actinomycetota > Actinomycetes > Streptosporangiales > Streptosporangiaceae > Nonomuraea > Nonomuraea sp. 10N515B. The sequence continues at coordinate 3,768 of NZ_JBQQBQ010000114.1, read as the reverse complement.
GGGCGAGCATCCTGAACGACCCGCTGGGGGCGGGGCCGTTCACGCTGAACAACTTCAAGGCGATGTTCGAGGTGGTGCCGATCGGCCAGGCACTCGGCAACACGGCCATGGTGGTGGTCGCCAAGAGCGCTCTGACCCTGGTGTTCTGCCCGCTGGCCGGGTACGGCTTCGCCAAGTACCGCTTCCGGTTCAAGGAGGCGCTGTTCGGGGTGGTGCTGCTGACGCTGATGCTGCCCACCCTGGCCCTGGTCATCCCGCTGCTGCTGGAGATGAAGCAACTCGGCTGGGTCAACACCTATCAGGCGCTTATCCTGCCCGGCGCGGTGGACGCCTTCAGCGTGTTCTACATGCGCCAAGTCATCAGCCAGGTGCCCGACGAGATGCTGGACGCCGCGGCCATCGACGGTGCGTCGGTGCTGCGCACGTTCTGGTCGGTCGTGGTGCCGGTGATCCGTCCCGGGCTGGCGGCGCTGGCCGTGCTCACCTTCTTCAACGTCTACAACGACCTGGTCTGGCCGATCGTGGCGGTCAACGACGAGAACCGGCAGACCGTCTCGGTCCTGCTGGCCAACCTCGCCACTAACGTCACCGGCGCCCAGACCGCCAGCGGCTTCGACCTGTGGGGCCAGCTCATGGCCGCCTGCACGATCGCCACCGTTCCCACCGTCATCGTCTTCCTGCTGGTGCAGCGCCACTTCATCAAGGGCCTGCTGGCAGGCAGCAGCAAATAGTCAGGAGTCGTCATTGCTCACCGCTGACATCACGCTCAGCACCTCCTTCCATCGAGGTCCCGTGGACCGCCGCCTGTTCGGGTCATTCGTCGAGCACATGGGCCGATGCGTGTACACCGGCATCTACGAGCCCGGCCATCCCACTGCCGACGAGCACGGCTTCCGCGGCGACGTCGCCGAGCTGGTCCGCGAGCTGGGCGTCACGCTGGTGCGCTACCCGGGCGGCAACTTCGTCTCCGGCTACCGCTGGGAGGACGGCATCGGCCCGCGCGAGTCCCGGCCCCGCACCCTCGACCTGGCCTGGCGCGGGATCGAGCCGAACGAGGTCGGCACCGACGAGTTCCTCGGCTGGGCGGCACGCGGCGGCCTGACCCCGATGATGGCGGTGAACCTCGGCACCCGCGGCATCCAGGAGGCCGCGGACCTGGTCGAATACTGCAACGCGCCGGGCGCCACCCGCTGGTCCGACCTGCGCCGCGCCAACGGCACCGCCGATCCGTACAAGGTCCCCCTGTGGTGCCTCGGCAATGAGATGGACGGGCCCTGGCAGATCGGGCACACTAGCGCCCGCGAGTACGGCGCACTGGCGCGCGAGGCGGGCAAGGCGATGAAGCTCGTCGATCCCGGGATCGAGCTGGTGGTCTGCGGCAGCAGCAACAGGGAGATGCCGACCTTCGGCTACTGGGAGACGGAGGTCCTGGAGCAGGCCTACGACATCGCCGACTACCTGTCCCTGCACGCGTACTACCTCAACGACGGGGAGCGGGCGGGGTACCTCGGCTCCGGCGCGGCGCTGGACGCGTTCATCGGCGACGTGATCGCCACCGCCGACGCGGTCGGGGCGCGGCTGGGTCGCAAGAAGAAGATCAACCTGTCGTGCGACGAGTGGAACGTCTGGACCCGTGACCCGTACGTGGACCTGACCGCCCGCGAGCCGGACGTGGCCCTGCCGCTCACCGAGCACGAGTACACCCCGCTGGACGGGGTGGTGACGGGCGACCTGCTGGTCGCACTGCTCAACCACGCCGACCGGGTCCGCGTCGGCTGCCAGTCACTGCTGGTCAACGTGAGCGCGCCGATCCTCACCCGGCCGGGCGGCCCGGCACGCAAGCAGACGATCTTCTACCCGTTCGCGCTCGCCGCCCGCATGGCCCGCGGCCTGAGCCTCCACACGGTGGTCGCCGCCCCGGAGGTCGCCACCGTACGGCACGGCGACGTCCCCGCCGTCGCCGCAGCCGCGACCCACGACGAGGACACGGGGGAGATCGCCCTGTTCGTCACCAACCGCAGTGCCGAGCCGGTGCGGATCCGGCTGGGCCACGAGGGCCCGGGAACGCTGAAGGTCCAGGACGCGTGGATGTTGACCGCGACCGGATCCGGTCTCCCCCTGCCCTTCACCCAGCATGTGGCCGCCGACGACGGGACCACCGTCCTGCACCTGCCCGCCGAGTCCTGGACGGCGCTGAAGGCCCAGCGACAGGACTGAGACGGGCCATGCGCCAACCGTCCCCGTCGTCCAGGCGGTGACGACCTAGAGCTCCTTCGATCAGCTCGCCGCCGGTGCGGTGCTTGCCCGCCGCACCAGCGTCGGGACCACGAACGGTACGGTGTCGGCGTCGGCGTCGGCGTCGGCCCCGTCGAGCAACCGCAGCAGCGTCTCCACCGAGCGACGGCCCACCTCCTCGTGGTCAGGCCTGACCGTGGTCAGCGGCGGGATCAGATATCCGGCCTCGGGAATGTCGTCGAACCCGACGACGCTCACGTCCTCAGGCACCCTGATGCCGCGCTCGTGGAAGGCACGCAGCAGCCCGAGCGCCATGTGGTCGTTGGCGGCGAAGACGGCCGTCACGCCCTGGCGCTCGGCCAGCTCCAGCCCGGCCTGATAACCGGACTCCGCGCTCCAGTCGCCCGGCACGACCTGGGGCGCGGGACGACCCGCCTGCTCCAGCGTCGCCCGCCACGCCTCGATGCGCGCCTGGGCGTCCATGCGCTCACGCGGGCCGGAGACGTGCCACACCGTCGAATGCCCGAGGCGCAGCAGGTGCTCCACCGCCATCCGCACACCCTCGACCTGGTCGATGCGCACGGTCGGCACAGATTCGTCGGGGGTCGCCTCGACCGCGACGGCGGGCAGCCCCGCGGGCAGGCTGAGCAGCGCGCTGGTGGTCGCCACCTGGGAGGGGAACACGGTGATCACTCCGGCCACCGTGTGGCTCGTCAGATCGGCCATCGCCTCGACGATGCTGCCACGGTCGAAGCTCTCGGGGGTGGCGATCGTGACCCCGTAGCCGGCGGCGCGGGCCGCGCGGCCGATGCCCAGCAGCGTGGAGGCCGGCCCGAACAGCACCGAGTCGAAGCTGATCACACCGATGGTGTGCGCCTGCCGGCGGACCAGCCCTCGGGCCATCAGGTTGGGGCGGTAGTCGAGCTGCCGGATCGCCTCCAGCACCCGCTTCCGGGTCTCCTCGCGCACGTTGGGGCGTTCGTTCAGGACGCGCGACACCGTCTGAGGGGACACCCCGGCCAACCGCGCGACGTCACCGATCACCGCGGGACGCCCCTCCCGCCGGACACCTACCACCAGAGCCTCTTCCCCGTGTCGTAGCTTCTGGGAACGATATCAGCGACGCCTGCGCCGGCAGGTCTCTCACCTTGAACAGCCCTCAGATGGCGAGAGGCGCGCCACGCGGTCTCCGTCGCTTGGTATCTTCCCTTCCCCATGACGACAATTATCCCACCAGGCGGACAATGAAGTGCCCGCTCATAGCCTTGACTAGCCGATTGGTAACGTTAACAATTGCCTGGTTCGCATCCGGCCGACATCCCTGGAGTTCAGCAGTGCACACGGCACACCTCACGATCGATCCCGCCTTCCGCGTGGCCCCGGTCCGGCGGCGTACGTTCGGCACATTCGTCGAGCACCTCGGGCGCTGCGTCTACACCGGCATCTACGAGCCGGGGCACCCGACGGCCGACGAGGACGGCTTCCGCCGCGACGTGCTGGACCTGACCAGGGAGCTGGGCGTCTCCACGGTCC
>NZ_JBQQBQ010000113.1:0-16228 GCF_052245915.1 Nonomuraea sp. 10N515B | reverse complement strand
CATGACGAGCGGACACAGCAGAACTCCCGGAAAGGCGAACGGAGACGCCAAACAGCGCCAAGGGCCGGTGACACGTGTCACCTCGCCCCGGCGACCGGGATGTGTGCTGACTTTGCTGCTACACGCGGCGTTACAAGCCTGCGACTGCGGTCACCAAGGGGCGAACGGAAGCTCCGGTCATCGTTGCAGACATCAGTGCTCCTCAATTCCCCAGGCGGACGGGATTCCGCAACAGCTTCAACTCTAGCGACCGAAGGACCTACGTGTCCGCTGAATCACGGACACAACCGGGGGCTGTCGCGGCCGGCGCTGAGGTGGACGCGATCGTGTTCACCGGCTCCTACCACAAAGAGGAGAACGCGGCCCACCTGCGGAGCCTGGGTGTGCCGGTGCCGTACGGCGAGAACTGGCAGCGCACGTTCGCCGACTACGTGATCGAAGGCTCATACGCGCTCTACCTGGTCGCGGCGGTGCTCGCCGTACTTGACCTGCGAGCCGCCCACACGGGGCCCGGCGGCTGGGGACGGCTCGGCGACGTAGGCGCCGGCCTCTACGCCCTGGGCCACGCGCTGCTCGCGGTGCCCGTCATCGTCACCTTCGTACGCGGTGACAATCCACCGGAGGTCCTGTTCAGCCTGTTCACACCGGGGCTGGCCGCCTGGCTGCTCGGGCTCGTGCTGATGGCCATCGGAGCGTTCAAGGCCAGGCGGATCCCGCGCGCCGTCGCGGTCGCCCTGCCTGCCACGCTGCCGCTGACCCTGGCGCTGGGCGATGCCGGGGTGCTGGTGGAGGTGGTCACCTGGGCGGTGCTGGCCGCGTTCCTGCTGAGGCAGGTCCGCGCGGCGAAGCCTGCCGCCTCGCGGGCCGCGGACCGGCAGCCGCGGGCCGCCACGCCGGGAGTACGCTGATCCGGTGTCCGCGCACCGAGGGCGTCCCATCGCCGAGCCGCCTCAACGCGCTCTTCGACATCCAGCGTGCACGAGGAGATTCTTCTTTGCGACAGCCTCGTGACCGCGACCACAGCTGACTACGTCTATGGTCGCTCGACGGGGACGGATAGCGGCGTTGCTCGCTCCATCTTGGCGCGCGCCGCACACGCCATTTCCCTCTCCGCGGTGCCGCCCGCGTAACAAGCGGTACGGCGGAGCAGCGCGTTCCGGTAGGCGCGATGGAGGAGAACCATCGCGTGCGGATATTACGCCGGCCACCCCCTACACCGCACCGGCCGCGTCTTGCAGCTCCAGGAGTCAGGCATACGCCCCCCGTCACCTGGCCCTGTGGGCCAGGTGCCAGCGCGGCGGCCACCAGCCTTTTCCTCTACCTCGCCGCTGTCGTCGCCTACCACTGACCCGATGACGCCTGATCTGCGCCCCCAATGGCATACATCAGGGAGGCTCGACCGCGCGGAGTCCACGACACCGCTGAACTCGACGCCGGCATTGTGCCTTCAACCTGCATGTTTGCTTACGGACACGCCGGAGGCCTGTGTGCGGTAGCGGCGGGTAGGCGACACCGGACACCTACAGCAAGGAGGTCACCATGACCTACACCGAGAAGATGCTGGACGCCTACCCGGCCCAGATCAACCTCGACCACAGGCAACTGGCTGCCGTCATCGACCAACTCGAAGCCTGCGCCCAGGCCTGTACGGCCTGCGCGGACGCATGTCTGTCGGAGCCTGCGGAGGCGTTGCCGATGCTCAGCCGATGCATCCGTGACAACCTCGACTGCGCCGCCATCTGCTCGACCACCGCGGCGGTCTTGTCGCGGCACACCGGGTACGACGCCAACCTGTCCCGCGCACAGGTGCAGGCCGCCATCCAGGCGACGAAGACCTGCGGCGACTCTTGCGCTGAGCACGGTAGCCGGCACGAGCACTGCCGCATCTGCGCCGAGGCCTGCCGCGAGACCGAGCAGGCGCTCAACGCTCTGCTGCCGCAGCTGGAGCCGGCGGGAGCGACAGGCCCGCCGAGCCAGAGCAGCCCCCAGCAGCAGTCGCGTTAGGGCGCGTACGTCCGGATACGCTATCCGCGCCGATCGGGAGGCCCCGGCTACCACACCGGTCTTCCCGGTCGGCGACGGCAACTGTCACTCCCCTCTGTGCGACCCCGTTCGTCATCCTCTAGGAGGTCGGTCGAGCTACCGTCAGGTGGCGATCCCATAGTCTGCTCGTCCCGAAGGAGTCGGACAGCCGCAGGAGGCTCCTCACCGAAGGCCCGTCACGCGCGGGCTTGGGCGTGGGCCCGGTCTTGCGTACGCATCAGCGTCTTGCCACAACTGGTGGGCAAGCCACAAGCACAACCCGCCACTACCTACCCGTACCGCGCTCGCTGAGGGCTCGACCGGCCTGTCCGCTGCTCTGACCGGTTACGATCGGGCCCGTCGGCGGCGTACCCAGGACCTGGTCCGCGCCTCGGCCCGTGCCGGCCGGATGCTCAACACCCGCAACGCGCCGACGGCCTGGGTGCGTGACCTGGTCATGTGGGCGCTGCCCACCGCCGTGTTCCTCCGCGCCACCGCCGGCACCTTTGGTTGGCTGCCACCGAAACGGGCTCACCTGACGAGTGCGGCGGGCTCTCGGTGAGCTCGGCTACGGCATTGATGGTGCTCAACCGGACTCGGGGTGTTCGCCGTTCAGTCGGCATCGAGCAGGCCGAGCCGTGCCGCTCGCACGCCCGCCTGGAAGCGGCTGCTCGCTCCCAGCATCGCCGTGAGCTCGCTCACCAGACGGGTGACGGTACGTGTGGAGACACCCATGCTGCGGGCGATGGCCGAGTCCTTCTGGCCCGCGGCCAGCATGCGCAGGACCGCCCGCTGCTGCTCGGTGAGCGTGACGCCGTCGGCCGATCGGGGCACGTCCTCGGGCTCGGAGGCCGTCGTCCAGCAGTAGTCGTAGATCGCCGCAAGGGACTTCACCAGGCTCCCACCGCGGATGAGAACGCTGCCTGCTTCGTGGTTCTGTGGGTCGGCCTGGACGATGGCGATGCGGCGGTCGTAGATGAGCATCCGCGTGGGAATCACCGGAGCAACCCGGACCTCGATGTTGAGTCGTCGCCAGCGTCCCATGAATTCGCGGATCAGCGGGTTCGACAGCGCGATCTGCGCGTGAAGGGCGCGCATTCGTACGCCGTTGCGCATGGTCGTCTCGCTGCGGGCGAGGCCCTCCCTCAGGGATTCCCGCGTCCACGTGGCCACGGGGTGCATGCCGAGCACCTCGTGTTCGGCCAGTTCGGCCAGTTCGTTGATGCGCTCGGACAACTGGTCGCGGCGGTCCGGCCAGGCGAAGAACTCGATGTGCGCGTGGCCGTCTGCCTCTTCGGGCAGGCGGAGGTAGTGCTTGGCCAGAGCGGCCGTTCTCACGTGCTGTTCGACGAGGCTGTCGAGCAGCCGGTGACTGTTCTGCAGGCTGCGCTTGAGGGCTGCGGTCACGTCGGCAGCGGTCTGCGTTTCCGGGTTCAGCAGGCCGAGCCGGGTGAGCTGGGCGCGAGCCCGGTCGATCTCCGCCGCTGCCAGGCCTAGCTTGTCCGCGGCCTCGGGCAGTGACTCGCCTTGCTGGTGCATGCGGGCGTACAGCGAACGAGTGACACTGTCATCCGCGGAAGGCGGTTCCCCATTCACTGGGCTCCCTTCACCATAGGCCAACGCTGCACATTGACATACCTGACCCTTTGTCGGCAAAAGGTTCCACTTTCCGCCATGTCGTACTTTGGAAGCCCGCTGGCCCTACACGGGCCGCCGGGCTTGCAGCACGATCCCTGGAGTGAGGCGAAGCGCCATCGCCGCGAACAAGGAGGGATCTGATTGATCACTGTTGCGTACAGTCTCGTCGCCTACCGCGTCACCGGCCTGTCACCGGCGACGTGTGAGCACTGCCTGGCGGCCGTCAAGCTGGAGCTCATCCAGGTGCCGGGAGTTGTGGGAGTGGACGTCGATCCGGCAGAAGGCCGCGTGAGCATCCTCACCGACGGCCCTGTCGACGAGGGGCAGGTCCGGGCGGCTGTCGATGCGGTCGGCTGCACGGTCGAAGGCTCCTGACCTGCCTGTGGCCGGGTCCGCCACGTCGGGTGGCGGACCCGGGCCGGTCACTGCTGCGTGATGTTGACTGTCATGCGCCTGAAATTCGTCGGCACTATCTAGCGAGGGATTCGAGGATCTCCTCGGCGGTCTTCCTCCACACGAACGGCCGCGGGTTGTCGTCCCGAGCAAAAGGTCACCCATGCAGTCCCTAGATCCGAATATCTCCTATGAAGCTTAGGTACTAAGTTGCATAGGCGAATGCTTGGGCGCGAACCCGGGCGGCGAGCAGGACACGATCAGACGGGGAAATCGCATGCGAGAGACCGAGGAAGACGACCAAACCCACGGTCGACCACACAACGTCACGGAGACAGTGCACAGCGTACGGGTTGAGGATGGTTTCTCGGTGCAGCCGATCTCGCTGTCGTGCGAGCGACCCCTGGCCGAGCGGGCCCACGCGTGCCTGGGCATCAGCCCGTTCAACGGCTATTTCACCACCGAGCGCATCACACAGCTGACGGCCTGGGCGCTACGCACCTTCTCGAACGTCCACCTGTTCGTCCCGGACGTGCCCGCTGCCGCGACCTTGCAAGCACTCGGCTACAGCCCGCAGCGAGCCGCGACCAAGGCTCGTCGCCAGGCGTCCTACCTGAGCAACAAGATCTGCCGCGCCCTGGCGTCGCTGGGAGTGCCGGACCCTTCGGGAAGGATTCTCGACTGGGCGGCGCTGTCGCAGAACACCCGCTATCGCGAGCTCCTGAACGCCACCTACGAGCTGTTCAAGTCCGACGACGAGTTCGCCGACGTCTGCGTCGAGGCCACCGGTTGGGTGCTGCACGGCCGCCTCGAACCGGAGCAGATCACCGCGAGGCGGCTGGAGATCGCCGTCGACTACCTGCTTGCCGAACTGCCGCTGTTCCTCGACACCGCAGCCATCGTGGGCCAGCCCGGCTCGGTGTTCTGCTATCACACCTCGACCGGCTTCCTCGAGCGGCTCTACGCCCGCGAACTACCGGTGAAACCGGCCGATGGGCAGGGGTTCGCCGTCGTCGCCCCCACCGCAGATCAGGGCAGGATGCAGTAGTTCTGCCCAGCCGCAGCCAGCGCCGGGGCGGCCGCGATGGCCACGGGCATCACGACTGCGGCCAATGCGAGAACACCGGCCGGGACGATGACCGCCGTCCTCGGGGGAGCCGTGCGGGTCAGCAGCCGTCGCACCCGATCTCCCGTGTGCTGACCGGAGGCGGCCAGCGCCGAGCGAGGCGTCGCCCGGCCGTCGGCCAGCGCCAGCAGGGCGTCGGCGACGGTCAGCCGGTCGGCCGCTTTGACGGCGGCATCGTCGGCGGCCAGCTCGGTCAATCGGCCGATCTCCCGTGCGGCCAGCCGGAACAACGGGATCCACGGGAAGGCCCGCCTCAGGCCGCGGGCCACGGCCATCAGCAGATGATGATGCCCGCGCAGGTGGGCGCGTTCATGGGCGAGCACAGCCGCCAGCTGGCGGTCGTCGAGGGCGGCCAACGTCGAGGTGGTCAGCACGATCCGGCCGCCTCCGCCCGGCAGGCAGTAGGCGACGGCGATGTCATGCTCCAGCACTAGCGCGCCGAGCGCCGCGTCCCGGCGGGCCACCATCTCCAGCACGGCCAGATGCCGGCGCCGCTCCCGGCCGGCGGCCACCAGCTCGCCGCCGATACCGTAGACGAGCCGTCCCGCGACGCCGGCAGAGACCACGAGTCCCGCACTGACCATCAGCGCGCCGCCCGGCGTGGCATAGGCGGCCCGCACCATGAGCACGCACGCGTTGAGGAACCGCGCCAGATCCGTGCCGAGCGCGCTGACCGGTACCACCACCGTCAGCCCGGCCAGAAGGGCCGACCCGACGACCGCCGCGCTCAGCGACTGCCAGCACCAGATGGCCAGCCGCGGCGCCCGGTCCAGCCACGCGGCCCGGCGCAGCACGACCGGGCCGAGCGCGCCGACGACGAGGCCGTACAGCACAAGGATCAGGGCGGCGTTCATGTCACAGACTCATCCGACCTGGCCGCGTCCAGCAGCGCCCGCAGCTTGGCGACCTCCCTTGGGTCCATGCGCTCGACGAACCGCGCCAGGGCGGCGGTCCGATCGGAGCTCACATCCAACGCATCAGCCATCAGCCCGGCGACGTAATCTTCGCGGCTCGCCTTGGCCCAATACAGATAGGCGCGGCGCTTCAGCTCGCGATCGAGCCAGCCCTTGCGGTAGAGGATCTCCATCACCGTCTGCACCGTGGTGTAGGCCAGCTCGCGCTCTGCGCGCAGCCGCTCCAGCACCTCGCGCACCGGCAGCGGGCCGTCGGCCGCCCACATCACGTCCATGATGGCGGACTCAAGGTCGCCCAGTCCCCGTACCATTCTTCCGCTCACGCCTCCAGGTCTACCTTCCGCTCCAGGAACTCCTCACGGTCGATCTCGCCGGCGGCGTACCGGCGGCGCAGCTCGGCCCAGGCGCGATCTTCCGGCGGCAGTGGCGGGCGGCCCTGGTCGCGAGCGGTGAGCGAGCGCACCACCCACATCGTCGCGGCCACCGCCAAGGCCAGCACTGCCAACACCAGAATGGCCCAGAAAGCCGTCCAGGCTCCTGTACCACCCATAAAGTCGCACATCACCGCCTCACCCCCTAATCGCCTAAGTTCCATAGGTCAACCTACCCACAGGCGCCGAAGATGTGACACCCGCGGCCGCACGGGGTTCTGCCGCGATCCCGCGCAAGTGGGCCATGAGGCTCTTGTCGGTCACCGCGCCGAAGAAGAAGGCCGCCACCCGGACCTGCCGGTCCAGCACATAGGTGGCCGGCAGCGTGCGGTGCGCCATCGGCCCGAAGGCCGGCGCGCCGGCGCCGAACGCATCGACGGGACGGCATCGCGTCGCGGGCGAACGCCTGCGCGAAGGCCTGCCGGTCGCGGATGTTGACCTCGACGAAGTCCACGCCCAGCGGCTCGGGCTGCCGGGCTGCCCGGATCGGCGCCGGAGTCTCCTCCCGGCACGGCGCACACCACGACGCCCAGTGGTCGACCACCACGACCTTGCCCCGCGGCGTGGCGACGTCGAAGTCACGCCCGTCCAGGTCGGTGCCGCGCAGTTCGGGGGCGACCGTGCGCCGGCCAGGTGGCAGCGCAGTGGACGTCTCGGTCGTGCCCGACACCTGCAGCTGCGAGGTGTCGGTCTGCTGCGTGGCGCAGGCGGAGATCACCACGACGACACCGGGGACGGCCATGGCCCATCTGAGGGGTGAGATGCCTGGTGCCCGTGTCCGCCCCGTTTGCTCAGACAGCGGGGCGGCCCAGGCCGCGTAGCTGGTCGGGGGTCAGCGTGGAGACGTTCTGGTCGACGGGGGAGTCGGTGTACTGGTGGATGGCCCAGGACTTCCAGTCGGCGGGCGCGGCGAGCTCGCCCTTGGGCTTGCTGTAGTGCGCGACCCACAGCGGGTATTCGGCCAGGCCCTTGCCGTAGGTGTTGGCGAAGTTCCAGCCGCTGTAGAGCATCGGGGTGACCCCGGTCTTGGCCTTCACGTGCGACAGCCACGCCTTGGCCCAGGCGTTGACCTCGGCGACGGACTGGCCATCGGTGGTCTCCAGATCGAGGACCAGCAGGTCGCCGCGCTTGGCGGGCTGGGAGTTCACCACGGACAGGAAGTGCTCCGCCTCGGCGATGGGGTCGTTGCCGGGATGGCCGTAGTGGTAGGCGCCGCGCACGATTCTCTTCTTGTCCATCTCGCGCCAGTGTCGGGCGAACGAGGCGTCTCGGAAGGTCGTGCCCTCGGTGGCCTTGATGATGCCGAACTTGGCGGGGCTGGCGTTCCAGTCGTACAGGGGCTGGTACCGGGAGACGTCCACGCCATAGGTGAGCGTCTCGGCTTCGGGGTGAGCTGCGTTTACTGAGTTGTGCTCGGTAGATGAAGCGAGGGCCGTGCCGGTCACGCTCGCGAGGGCGGTGGCTGCGGCCAGGATCGCGCCGGCGACGGCGAAGCCGAGGCCCTTGACGGGAAGATCGAGGTGGTTCTTGAGGGTGTGGGCGATTGCGGCAAGCCGGGGCTTGGGCATGAGGGCATTGACTCCTTGCTTCCATGCCGCCTACCGGGTTAGCTGACGGGTTCGGGCGTGGAAGTGCCCTACGGACGCAGCCTGGGCAGGCGTCCGATTCACCCCGAAGAGGATGGGTCCCCGGTTCCGCGAGGTGCGGATTCGGCGGCCGAACGCCGTCCCGAGGGGTTCCTCGGGAGGGCGCACAGTCCGGTCAACAATGCGGCAACGCCGTGACGAAGAGCTCGTCAAGACGTGTACCGCGATTGCGCAAAAGGTATGCATGCGCCCATAGATATTGCAAGTAGGGCAAATAGGATTCCGGTGTTTCAGCCGCCGGATAGCCGCTGAAATGCCGAGCCTGCCGTGGGTCTGGGCTGGGTAAAGTTTGCGGCCGTCGCGTCCGGGCCCTGCTCACTGTGGCGCGAGATAGCGGGAATCGGGATGCACAGATCGACGATTGAGACACCAATAAAGTCGGCGCCTGCGACCGCGCGCAGGATCAGGGACGGGATGTGTTCGTAGTCGAAGCGGGGAAGGAGCTCCATACGCATCGGGACGGACCCATGCATCCCATTCACCCGGCAAGTGGCGCTTGGGGAAGCCGGGGCGGGGTGAAGCGGCGCAGCCGGTTGGCGTTGCCCACCACCGACAGCGAGGACAGCGCCATCGCGGCTGCGGCGACGATGGGGCTGAGCCGGATGCCGAAGAACGGGTAGAGGACGCCGGCCGCGATCGGGATGCCGACCACGTTGTAGACGAAGGCCAGGAACAGGTTCTGGCGGATGTTGCGCATGGTGGCCTTGGACAGCCGGATCGCGGTGACGACCCCGCCAAGGGCGCCGGAGATCAGCGTGACGTCGGCGGCCTCGATGGCCACGTCGGTGCCGGTGCCGATGGCGAACCCCACATCGGCCTGGGCCAGGGCGGGGGCGTCGTTGATGCCGTCGCCGACCATGCCCACCCGCCGGGCCTCGCCCTGCAGCCGGGCCACCTCGGCGGCCTTGTGCTCGGGCAGCACCTCGGCCAGCACTCGGGTGATGCCGACCTGGCGGGCGATCGCCTCGGCGGTCCGCGCGTTGTCCCCGGTGATCATCACCACGTCCAGGCCGAGCTCCTGCAGCGCGGCCACCGCGTCCCGGGAATCGACCTTGACCGTGTCAGCCACCGCCAGCACGCCCGCGGGCCTGCCGTCGACGGCTGCCAGGATCGGGGTACGACCGGCCGAGGAGAACTCATCCGCTGCCTCGTTCAAGCCGCTGACGTCCACGCCCTCCTCGGTCAGGAACCGGGAGTGACCGACCAGCACCTCGTGCCCGTCCACGACGGCCCGGATGCCCTTGCCGGTCACCGAGTCGAAGTCGGTGACCTCCGGAACGGCGAGGCCACGCTCACCGGCTCCGCGAACGATCGCCTCACCCAGCGAGTGCTCCGACGACCGCTCGGCAGCGGCCACCAATGACAGCACGTCATCCTCGTCCCGGCCGTTCAGCGGCGCGACGTCGGTGAGGGCGGGCCGGCCTCGGGTGATGGTGCCGGTCTTGTCCAGCACCATGATTCCCAGCTTGTGGGCGGTTTCCAGCGATTCGGCATCCCGGATCAAGATGCCTGCCTGAGCACCTTTTCCGGTCCCGACCATCACCGACAGTGGAGTGGCCAGGCCGAGCGCGCACGGACAGGCGATGATCAGGACGGCGACCGCCGCCACCAGCGCCAAGGTGAACGCGGGCGGCGGCCCGGCGACGAACCAGACGGCGAAGGAGATGATGGCGATGGCGATGACGGCGGGCACGAAGTAGCCGGACACCAGGTCGGCCAGGCGTTGGATGGGCGCCTTGGACGCCTGAGCCCGTCGTACTAGAGCGATGATCTGCGCGAGCATCGTCTCCGAACCAACCTTGGTGGCCTCGAACCGGAACGCGCCGGTCTGGTTGACGGTCGCGCCGACCACCTCATCGCCCGCTCCCTTGGTCACCGGAATGGATTCGCCGGTCACCATGGATTCGTCCAGCGTCGAGCGGCCGTCGACGATGACGCCGTCCACCGGCACCTTCTCCCCCGGCCGGACCACGATGACGTCGCCGGGCACGACCCCCTCGATCGGCACCTCGGCCTCGGCGCCGTCACGCACCACGCGCGCGGTCCTGGCTTGCAGCCCGATCAGCGCGCGGATCGCCTCACCGGTGCCTGCCTTGGCCTTGGCCTCGAACAACCGCCCGAGCAGGATCAGGGTGAGGATCACCCCGACGGCCTCGTAGTAGACGTCACGGACGTCCTCGGGCAGCAGGCCGGGAGCGACGGTGGCCAGGAGGCTGTAGCCATAGGCAGCCGAGGTGCCCAGCGTGATGAGCGCGTTCATCTCCGCACTTCGGTGGGCCAGCGTGAGCCAGCCGATCCGGTGGATGGGCCGGCCGGTGTAGAACATCACCGGCGTGATCAGCACCAGTTGCACCCACGGGTTCAGCAACGAATCCGGCACCCATCCTGCGCCGAAGACCTCGTGCGCCATCACCGCCGCCGCTACCGGCGCCGTGAGGACCGCGCCGACGAGCACGCGCCGGAACAGGTCGGCGATCTCCGCGCGGCGCTCGGCGGCCTCACCGTCCTCCGCCTCACTCCCATCCACCGCGCCGTCGCTGCCTTTGGTGACGGGTTCAGCGCGGCGGGCCGGTTCGGGGGCGCTCAGGGGCACACCCCCGTCGCCGGAGTCCGACTCGACGATCAGCCGCCCGCGCACCATGTTCATGCCGCAGGCGAAGCCGTACTCTCCGGCACGGTCCGGCATCAACTCCACGGTGGCCTTGCCGAACGCCGGTAGCGCCTTGCTCGTCCCGAAGTCCGGGAAGACCACCTGCGAGGTGCACTCCCCGCTCTCACGCCGGTCGAACGTGATGCGCAACGGCACACCCTGCCGTACCCGGATCCGATCCGGCGAATAGCCGCCCTTGACCGTGATCTCGACCTCCTGGGCGCCCTCCCGCAATTCGGCCGGCCTGGCGTTCTTCGGCCCGAAGAAATACCAGGTGAGAAACCCGATGAGGCCCACCGAACCGACCAGGACCCCGATCTCCGACCCTGTCATGTCGTCACCCCTTTGGTGCGCCTACCCGCAGGATACGTACAGGGGGTATTCAAGTGTCAACTAAACACCTTAGGTAAATAGGTAGAGATCGGGTGGCGGATCAGCCCATCATGCCTGTGCCGTGCCGGTGCATCCCTCCCATCATCGAACCGGACATCATGTCCTCCATCTGCTGACGGGCCTCGTCCCGCTGATCGGCAGGCAGGTGCTCCGTGCAGTGCCGGATCATGCTGTCTCGATCCATGCCCTCGTGGTTGTCGCCGGGCGGCAGAGTGGGCGTCGCACTGGGCGTCGGAGCGGGTGTCGGTGTCGCCGCGAACGCCGAGGCCGCACCGTAGACGCCGGCGCCGCTGAGAACGGTCGCGGCTACCACGAGCCCGATGAGCTTACGCCTGATCATGATGTCTCCTCCATGTTGATCCTCACTCAGGACGCTAGGCAGGCGGTGTGAAGGAGCTGTGAAGAGGCCGTGTGCGGGCTCTGTGGCCGGTCACCGCGATGGGAGCACGGCGAGTCGGCCAGGGAAGAATCGGTGGTATCCATGTGGAGGAGGGGGCATGACCAGCACCGTTCTCGTCGTCGACGACGAGCCGAAGCTTCGCCGCCTGGTCAAGGACTACCTGGAACGGGACGGGTTCATCGTCTTGGAGGCCGGTACAGGGCGGCGGGCCCTGGAGCTCATCGCCGCGGGCCGGCCCGATCTGGTGATCCTCGACCTCGGGTTGCCTGACCTGCCGGGTGAGGAGGTGGCTCACCTCGTACGCCGGGACAGCGACGTGCCGATCGTGATACTGACCGCCAAGGCCGCCGAGAACGACCGGGTGATGGGGCTGCGCCTCGGCGCGGACGACTACGTGGTCAAGCCGTTCAGCCCGCGCGAGCTGGTGGCCCGGGTAGAGGCCGTGCTGCGGCGTACCCGCGCCGGCCGTACCGCCGAGCCGGAGATCGCCTCCTACGGCGGCGGCCGGCTGTCGATCGACGCCGAGCGGCGCGAGGTACGCGTGAACGGCGAGCCGGTCACGCTCACCCGGACCGAGTTCGACCTGCTGGCCGCGCTGGCTTCTCGCCCGGGCCGCGCCTGGACCCGGCTGGAACTCATCTCCCGGGTGCAGGGCTACGACTTCGAGGGCTATGAACGCACCATCGACGTGCACGTGAAGAACCTGCGCCGCAAGCTCGACGACACCCCGCCGTCGCAGCTGATCCTCACCACGCCCGGCGTCGGCTACAAGCTCGGGGTCGAGCGCGATGCGTGATCTGCTGCGCGGCCCGTTCGCCCGCCGTCTCGCCCTGGCCTTCGCCGCTCTCGGCCTCGGGGCGGCGGCGCTGACGGCGCTCCTGGTCAACGCGGCTTTCGGCGCGCGCTTCGACGACTATCTCGCCGACCAACAGCACGTGCGCGAGCAGCAGTTGGCCGCACTGTTCGCCGGCAGCTACGAGCGTGAGAGCAGGTGGGATCAGCGATCGCTGGACGAACTGGCGCCGAGCCTGGCCATGACCGGATCCCAGGCAGAGCTGCGCGGACCGAACGGACAGCTCATCTGGTCCCTCGATCCCGGCATGGCCGAGATGCACCAGGAAATGATGGGCACCGGTCCGGCGGGGCCGCCGCGCGACATGCCGATCGTGGTGGACGGACGCCGCGTCGGCACCTTGACCATCCGCCTCCCGCAGGGCGCGATCCCCGCCGTGGACAGGGAGTTCCGCACCGCGGTCAACCGCTTGCTGATCGCGGGCGGCGTAGCCGCCGGACTGGTCGCGCTCGCCACCGGCCTGTTCTTCGCCCGCCGGGCCACGGCACCGATCATCGAGCTCACCAGGGCTGTCGACGATCTGGCCGCCGGGCATCGGGACCGGCGCGCCGCGGTGGTCTCTCGCGACGAGATCGGCCGGCTCGCCACGGCGTTCAACACCATGGCCGATCGCGTCGAGAAGGAGGACGAGCTGCGCCGCCTGTTCGCCGCCGACGTGGCGCACGAACTGCGCACCCCGCTGGCGATCCAGCGCAGCCAGATCGAAGCCATTCAGGACGGGATCGCCGAACCCACATCCGAGGTCATCAACTCCCTGCATGAGGAGACCCTCCGGCTGAGCCGGCTCGTCGCCGACCTGGAGACGCTGGCTTCGGCGGATGCGGCGACCTTCACACTCGACCGCCGGCCACTGGCTCTGGACGCGCTCGTGGAGGAGACCGTCGCCGGGCTCGCCGGACAGTTCACCGAGGCGGGAATCGCGCTGCGCACCGACCTGGCCGAGGTGCGGGTGGACGGCGACGCGGTACGACTGCGCCAGGTCGTCACCAACCTGCTCACCAACGCCCTCAAGTTCGTCCCTGCCGGGGGCACCGCCACCATTACCCTGCGGCGCGTCAGTGGACAAGCGGAGTTGAGCATCGCCGACACCGGGATCGGTATCCCCGACGACGAGATTCCCCATGTCTTCGACCGGTTCTTCCGCGGTCACGCCGCCCGCGCGAAAGGCTCCGGCATCGGCTTGGCCGTCGTCGCCGAACTCGTCGCCGCTCATCACGGTCAGGTCAGCGTGGACAGCAGGGCGGGATGCGGAACCACCTTCACGGTCGTCCTGCCCGCCTGCGATGAGGCGCCATAACCGGCACCCGGTTAACCGATGTCAGCCCGGCGAGCGACACCGAATAGCCAAGCGCGACGAACGCGAATGGCATACCGGATGACCTGCGCGTTTCCGTCGACCCAGGCGGTAGGGCTGGAAGTCCAGTCCGTTAGGCTTCTCATCGCCTAAGTCGTTTAGGAGAAGAGGTCGAGCAATCCGACGTGCAGTAGTGCTGGCGGCGATGGTGATATCCGCCTTCCTGGCCTTGCCGCCGATGGCCGCGCAGGCGCATGCCGTCTTGCTGTTCACCACCCCGGCCGCGGACGGCGCCGTGCCCAGCAGCCCCGCATCGCTGTCGCTGGTGTTCTCCGAGCCGGTCAGCCCTGCCGCCGAACCTCTCGTGCTGGTCGGCGAGCGAGGCGATCAAGCACGGGTGGCGCAGCCTCGGATGAGCGGTGGCGGCAGGGCCATGACCGCCCGGGTGCTGACCAATCTGGCCCCTCAGTTGTACACGGTGACCTGGACCGTCACCTCATCCGACGGCGACGCGATGACCGGGCGTTTCACTTTCGCCGTGGGCGCCCACGCCCCTCCGGCATCTCTTGCCGCCGGTTCGCCTTCCGTCGGCTGGACGACCATTGCGCGGTGGCTGCTGTTCACGTGCTACGCGATCGCGCTGGGCGCTCTGGCGGGGCGCCGGCTGGCCCGGCGACAGGCGCCGGAGCTCACTCTGCCCCGCCCCTTCGCCTTTCAGGCGTGTCTCGCTGGGCTGGCCGCCGCTCTGGGGCTGGCGCTCAGTGTCGCCGGCGGAGGAAACCCGTTCAGCGGATTGTCGGATCCGCTCCGGCTGGCGGATTCTCAGCCCGGTCTGATCGCCGCGGCAGAGGCCGGCGCATTCGCGCTGGCCGCGATTTGCCTGCTGGTCCGGCGACACGGGCTCGCCACGGCCGCGCTGCTGGTGTTCGCGCTGGCCGAAGGAGTGCGGGCGCATCCGAATCAGCAGGTGGCCGGGATCGGGGCGGCGCTGACGGTTGTGCACCTGGTCGCCGCGGCGCTGTGGGTGGGTGGTCTGCTGTATGTGATCAGGGTGGGGGTGGCCTGGCGCGCCGACCCGCCCGCCGTTCGGCGCGTTCTGGGCGCCTATGCGCGCTCAGCCCTGTGGCTGTTTCTGGCGGTGGCGAGCACCGGGCTGATCAGCGCCTTGGTGCTGGTCCCGATGCAGGACGTGCTCACCACGGACTACGGCCTCTGGCTGCTGGCCAAGCTGGCCCTGGTGGCCATGGCCGTCGCGTGCGCGTTGCTGGCCAGACGCCGGATCGCGACACCCCCGTATCCGGCCCGGGCCGCGCGGGTGGAGCTCGGCGTACTCGCCGGGATCCTCGCCGTCACCTCGATCCTTCTGGCGCTGCCCACGCCTCGCAGCGCCGGCGAGCCGCTCCCGTTCCCGCCACCGGCCACGGGACCACAGGTGCCGGTCGGCGGCCGGGCGGGGCAGGTTGGCGTGTACGGCACGGCATCGGCCGGACAGCTCGTGTTGCGGCTGTCGGTGGCCTCGCTCGGCGACGGCGACCCGCCCGAGTTCGAGCCCACCGCCACCGTGCTCGGGCCCGGCAGCCCGGCGCGGAGGCTGGCGTTGCGTGGCTGCGGGCGTAACTGCTTCGTCGCGCCGGTGACCTGGCGCCCCGGGATCAATACCGTCACCCTGCGCGTCACCGACGACTCCAAGACCGCCTTGACCGTCGCCTGGCCGGTCACCCCCGATCCTGCACGGTTGCGCCGTCTCGTCGAGGTGATGGCCGCGGTGCCCGAGTTCGTCCTGCACGAGCAGGTGACCAGCGACACTCGCCGGCCGCCTGGCATCGACACCCGCCTGGACATGACCGGCAAGCGACTGCTCGACTCCGACCCCTACGGCAGCGGCACCGCCACCATCACCGCTTGGCTTCCGGATTCCAGCACCCTGCTGCTCGGCTACCCGTCCGAACGCGTCGCCGTCCGGCTGACTCTCGATAGAACGGGACGGATCGCCCGGGAAACGCTGGTGGGCCCCAACCACCTCATCACCCGCACCTTCATCTATCCGGACGTGTGAGATCAAAGGGGCAGCTGATAGCCACCGACCCAGCCTTGAAGCAGCACCATCAGGTCCGTCCAGACACCGGAGGTCTGCACGATGCCGACGGCGATGAGCATGCCGCCGCCAGCCCGCATCACCGCTCTGGCGTGCCGACGAGCGAACTCCATCGCCCGCATGAACCGGCTCATCAGGACGAAGGCCGCAGCCAGAAAGGGCAGGCCGACGTCCATACCGTAGACGAGCGCGAGCAGGGCGCCACGCCCCGCCACCCTCGGCCCGAGGCGGAGCTTGAGGCTGCGCCCGAGGTGTGTCAGAGAAAATGCACCAGATCGGGTCTTAAATACCCATCAGTCGCGGGAGGGGTTATAGGGGATCCTGGCGTAGTTCTCGCCGGGCTGCAACCCGGGCCTCGTGCGCGTCCTTCAGC
>NZ_JBQQBQ010000112.1:0-16412 GCF_052245915.1 Nonomuraea sp. 10N515B | reverse complement strand
ACGGACAACGCGCGGTCCGGTTGCACGACCCATCACTCGTGACACCTATTCAGGCCATTTCAATAACAGCCCAGCAAGCCAGAGCAGAGGAATAGCGCACGGTCGGAATAACACCTTTCCACCAGTAGTTCTCGGCTTGCGCACCGGATGCTGCCTCGACCCCGAGCCCGACGAGCACGGCACCATCGGACGGCATCTGATTCGCAGTTACGAATACAAGAACTCCGTCGACGAACACGGCAACCACCGATCTGCCGGGGTCGAACGCGACGTTCCCTGGGTCGCGATCACTCCGGTCGTCAACGCCATTCGGGTCTTGGAACGCATGGTTCCCGATGGCTGTCTGTTGTTCGACCACAATGCCCATGATCTCCATAGGAACCGGCCTGGCACGGGCTCACTCAAACCTGTCTCGCTCAGAAGGCGCATCGAGGATTTCATCGCCTGGGCGAACGCGGAGGCAACAGTCCGTGGGCTCAGCGATCAGCTCATTCCGCCCGACCCTCATGGCCTCATCGGGATCCGGCGTTTCCGCAGGTCGTTGGCCTGGCATATCGCCCGACGACCGAACGGCCTCGTTGCGCTCGCCATCCAGTATGGCCACCTGCACAGCACGCTCGTCTCTGAGGGTTACGCCTCTCGCAGCCGTGGCGGCATCCACGAGCTCATCGACGTTGAGACGGTCCGGGCGGTCGCCGACACCGTCGCCGGCCTGCGCGATGGTCTGCACGCCGGCGAGGGGATCTCCGGGACCGCGGCCCGGCGCGTCATCAAGGCCGCCGCCCGCGCCACCGTCTTCGAAGGCGCGACCATCAACGCGGCCACCGCCCGGAAGCTGATCGCCAACGAGGACGTCATGATCTATGACAACCCGCAGGCGTTCGTGCTCTGCCACTACAAACGGGCTCAGGCGCTCTGCCACCGCGACGGCGTGAAAGACACGCCCAGCCTGGATCACTGCGTTCCCGGCTGTGGCAACATCGTCCGCACCGACCGCCACGCCACCGGCCTGCGCGATCGGGCTGACGTTCTGGACAAACACGCCGCGCACGCCCCCCAGCTGATCGGCGACCGACTCCGCGCCCGCGCTGGCAAGCTCCGCGCCCTGGCCGACACCCACGACCGCACCCGGATGACCCTGCAGGAGCCCTCCGCATGAGCCCCGCCCTGGACGAACGCGAACGCATCCGCGCCGCCATGGACCGTATCCTGGCTGACGCGCCGCAGAACTCGACCGGCGCCCTCACCGTCGTCGCGCTCGCCCAGGAGGCGGAGGTGCCCCGAAACGCGCTGACCCAGCGTCACCTCGATCTGAAGAACGAGTTTTACGAGCGGGTCAAAGCCCGCGGGGCTACCCCCGACGTTGAAGTGCGCCTGCGGGAGACCATCAAGAAGTTGAAGAAGACGATCGCAAACAAGAACAAGGAACTCGCCCAGATCCGAGAGGACGTCCCCGCCCTGGTCCGGGTCGTCCACCAGCTCACCCTGGAGAACCAGGAACTGCGGGCACAGCTTGAACTGCCCGAACCCAACGTCACACCGCTGCACCATCGGCGCTGAGAGGCGTCCGATCCGCCACTCTCTCCCGTGATCATCCGCCTGTCGAGAGGCTGCCGATGTTCCGTGCCCTGACCATCCTGGCCGCCACCACACCGCAGTTCTTATCCATCCTGACGCTCGAAGACTGCGGCTATTTCGCTTACAAGGTGATGGAGCCGAGCCCGCTGGAGATCGCCGTCTGGCGGACCGCCGGATACGCCTCGACGCTGCTGCCCCTCGTGCCGGCGTTCCTCGCGCTCTGGGCGCCTCGGCAGTTCCCGAAAGTGGGTGTGATCTGCGCTGCGGTGACGTTGGTGCTCAACGCGCTGACCCTCCTCGTCTTCAACACCGGGGGTGAGGAACCGGCGGACAACCGTTGGCGCTGAGAAGGATCTTGATTGCAGCGAGCTGAGGCTGCTCTTGGTTGCGAAGATTCCTCAGCTCGTTGCCCAGTCCCGACGTCGGCGTGCGGCGCGGATCTCGGCGTCGGCCACCTTGTCGTCCAGCAGCGCGTACAGCTGGCTGGTTTGGGTGGAGGCGTGGCCGAGGCGGCGGCGCACAGCCTCGATGGAAACGCCGGCGTTGATGAGTTCGGTGGCGTGGGATGGCGCAACTGGTGGATGTCGATCTCGACGCCAGCCTGCGCGCAGTAGGTCTGCCAGCGGTGGTGGGCGGCGTCGTAGGACAGCGGTCCGCGGCCGTTGATGGAGGCGCGAAACAGCGGCCCGGCGGTGTAGCTGGCGCGGGCCAGGTAGGGCTTGAGCAGGGCGACGTAGCCGCGGTCGTCCAGCAGCACGGTGCGCACGCTGCCGCCCTTGCCGTGGATGCGGACGTGTTCGTCGTCCAGTCGCAGGTCCAGGTCCTCGACGTACAGGCCGCAGACTTCGGAGGCACGGGCGCCGCAGACGTAGGCGGTCTCGAACAGCACCCGATCGCGTAGCCGGCCGGCTTGACGGTCAGTTTTGCGTGGGTTGTTGGAGCGGCCCGTGTGCGGGGTGTGGTAGGTGTCCTTGATGCTGACGGCCACGTCGGCCAGGGAGATCTCCAGCCCGGCCAGATCGGTGGCCGAGAGGATGCGCGAGTCGGTGCCAGTCATGACGTTTTTCCGGTTCGCGGGTCCATCTCCAGGACGGCCTGGCCGTAGCCGTGCTCGTCGGCTTCTGCGGGTGGGCGGGTGCGCCGGCCGCGGACGCGTACGGAGGCTCGTTTGAGCCAGCGGTCGGTGCCGTCGTAGCGCGGCCGGAAGGGCACCCGGCCGTGCACGGCCTGATCGTTGTCGATGACGAGGACCTCCCCAGGGGACAGGGCGAGTGAGACGGTCACCCGGATGAGTTCGTCGATGAGCCGGCGATAGGCGTCCTGGTAGGCCGCAGAGGCCTGCTCCAGGGGCGTGTAGGCCGGGTCGAAGCGCACGGTAAGTCCGTCGTCGGCATGGAACAAGGTGGGGACGGCCGGCGGCGGCTGACGGGTGTAGGCCTGGGCCTCGGTGTAGGAGTCGTCGGGCAGGATCGGCACCTCCGCCCTGCTCAGGGTCTCGATGTCGGCATCGTCCAGGCGCGTCCTGCGGATGCTCGCTGCTGTCGTGGCGATGCGGTCATGGTTGCGCATGCAGCCGAGCAGCAGCAGGCTCGCCCGGCCGGGGTGGAAGGCGTCCTCGGTGTGCGGGGCGAGCAGCACGGTGCTGGACGCGCCGGTCTGCTCGCTCTCGTGCCCGCGAGCGGGCACGATGTTCTGCACGAAGCGGCCGTCCTGCTGGCCGGACCAGGCGAGGGGGTTGCCCATCGCGGCGGACAGCAGCAGCAGGACGATGTCCTGCGTTCCTCCCTCACCTGCTGTGGCCCAGTTGGAGGGGGTGGCGCCGAGCGTCTCGTCGTCGAGGCTGAGCCCGGTCAGGACGAATAGGCCGTCGGCGGTGTCCACGGGCCGGCACTGCTCGAGAACGGCGTCGCCGAGGGTCTCCACGGCTTGGCCGACCCGGGTGAACAGCTCTGGGGAGGGAGACGCGGTACCGCATTCGGCGTAGATCTGCCGGGCTGCCGTGTGGAGCCTCCGGGCACTGGAGGAGTCGAAGGAGCGCGCGAGAGGCAACGCTGCAGTCATCAGGAGGGTCCGTTCCGTTGCGGAGCGCGGATTCGAGGGCAGGGCCGTGCCCGCAGCCATCGAACCCGATCTCGGACTGGCCGTGAGAGTCGACGTAGTTGCTGTTGACCTCGAGGAGTAGGTCGGCGCCCAGGCGGCGGAGATTCGCGCGTACAGATCTGATCAGTACGTGGCGCAACGCCTGCCGACTGCCGGGCCTCAGGCTGCACCGGTGAGCATGACGCCGACCTTCCCCGTGACGCCGTCGCCGCCGATCGCGGCGAGGTAGGCGGCGTAACCGGCGGCGGCGCCCGGCTCCAGCGTGATGCCGTAGGAGACCAGCTGTTTCGTGGCCAGTTCGATCTCCGACTCGGAGACCAAGACGACGTCGGAGAGAACCGACTTGGCGACGTCCAGAATAATGGCGTTGGCCTCCGGCTCTCCGGCCAGGCAGTCCGCCATGGTGGGCGCGGCGTCGGTGATGATCCGACCAAAGTGGAAGAAGTCGTATATGGGCCGCGAATTCGCGGCTTGTACTCCGATGATTGTCGGCTTCTTGACCTCGGGAAGGGCCGCGTAAGCGGTGCCGACAGCCGCGGCCAAGCCGCCTCCGCCGACCGGCAGGAACAGCGTGTCCAGGTCCGGATGCTGGTCATGGAGTTCGAGGACGATGGTTCCCAGGCCGTGTAAGAAATCCCAGTCGGCCCCCGCCGAGCAGTACAACATCTCATGCTCGTCGGCAAAGTTACGCGCCGTCATGCTGGCCGCGAGGAAAGACCGTCCGGCCAGGTGGACGGTGGCGCCCATTCGGCGCAGATCATCCAGCTTGCTGGCCTGGCAGTCTTCCAGCACGAAAACGTGCACCGGCACGGAGAACCACTTCCCGAGAGCACACAGGGCGCGGCCCGTGTTCCCGGTGGAGACGGTGACCAGCGCCCGTTGGCGCCGGTCTCCCGCGGCAGTCAGGAAGGTGTTCACGGCGCCACGGATCTTGAACGATCCGCTTACCTGCAGATCCTCCCGTTTGACCAAGATGTCGTCCTTGCCGAGCGGGTGAAACGGCGTCCGGACGGTGTGCATGTCGATTCTCTTGGCGGCGGCGCGTATGCCAAGTTCGTGATCCATGGCGTCGGTGCCTCCTTGCTGGTGAACAGAAGCGCTCGAGTGAGCACTTCGACGGCGCTTTCTCTGACGTGGGGAGGATGAGGGCCCGTAATGACTCATGGCTGACGGCTGGCTGACCTTCTGTGAAGGCCGTGTCAGAGAGGAGTCAGGCCCGGCGCTCACGCTGGCCATCACCCGAGCGAGTTGGGAGTTCTGATGGTCGACTGGGACGGCTTCGACACCCTTACGTACGTGAACCAGAACTACGGACGCCAGATCCTGCACGAAGACATGCAGATCATGCGATTCGTGATGGATGGGCTGCGCGACCTCGGGGTCGTTCCGCAGAGCCTCAAACTGACTGCGGACATCGGAGCAGGCCCGAACCTGTATCCCGCTCTGCTGCTGGCCCCTTACCTGCACGAGAACGGCACCCTAGAGTTCGTCGAGCACTCTGCCGCGAACCGTGACTACCTGCGTGACGCGTTGGAGGGCACGGACGGTGAGAAGCTCGCCGTCTGGTCGAAGTTTGAGCGCCACATGCGGCTTTCGGGCCACCGTACGAGCCTGCGGAAGGTGCGCGCCACCGCCGCCGTCAAGGCAGGCAGCATCTTCGACCTGCCGATGGACCACTACGACGCGGTCATGTGCTTTTTCGTGGCGGAGTCGATCACCCACGATCCTGAGGTGTTCGCCACCGCCTTGGATTCACTCCTGCGGTCGCTGAAGCCGGGCGGACTGTTCGTCACCGCCCACATGGTCGGCTCGACGGGCTACAAGGCTGGGCCAGAGGGTCCCGAGTATCCCGCGTGCCCGTTGTCGCTGGCGGACATCGAGAAGAGCTACGCCCCATATGGGCATTTCCGCTCCGTCCTCACGCAGCACACCCCTGAGCAGGCTCTTCGGTCCGGCTACGACGGCATGGCCGCGCTGGTCGGCTGGCGTGACTGATCCCGCATCCCCTCCACGACGAAAGGCAACCACATGCGATCATCGAACCTCGATGACGTCATCCGACTCGGTCTCACTGAAAGCGTTTCCCCGAGCGGCTACACGATGGACTGCTTCGTGACCTCGGAGGTTGCTCACAACGACGCCATCGCCAAATGCCGGCCCGGTACCGGAGCGGCCGGCACTGGGGCCTACATCGGGGTGGGCCCCTGTCAGAACCTGACCTACATCGGCGCTCTCCGGCCTCGTCTGGCCATCATCTGCGACAGCCGCCTCGACAACCTGATCGAACATCTCATGTTCAAGATGCTCATCGAGCGGGCCACGAATCCGCTGGACTACCTGCTGCTGCTGTTCTCGCGCCCGGTGGAGGAGCCGCCTCCGAGCGCGGACATCAAGGAGGCGGAGGATCTGGTCGCCGCCTTCGAGCGGGGCACCCCGGACCCCGAGACCTACCGGGACAACCTGGAATGGCTGCGCTCGGAGGCGAAACGGCGGTGGGAATTCAACGACGGGCAGTTGGACCGCCTCTCCTACCTGTACGGCCAGTTCTTCGC
Source organism: Nonomuraea sp. 10N515B (assembly GCF_052245915.1). Lineage (NCBI taxonomy): Bacteria > Bacillati > Actinomycetota > Actinomycetes > Streptosporangiales > Streptosporangiaceae > Nonomuraea > Nonomuraea sp. 10N515B. The sequence goes on along the minus strand of NZ_JBQQBQ010000112.1, from coordinate 10,182 downwards.
CAGGCAACTCGCCATCACTGCGGTGAACCAGGAATGCGCCGAGGCGCTGGGCAGCCCGACGCTGCGTGACGTCATCCTCGCGAGGAATTCCTACCGGAGGAACTTCCATTTCCTCACCGACGCTGACCGGTTCGCGTATGTGCGCCAGATGCAGCTGGAGGACCGCATCATCCCGATGCTCGGCAACTTCTCCTCAGCCGCCAGTATCCAACTGATCAACGACCTGCTTGACAAGTTCGGCGAGCGAGCGGACACGATCTACCTGTCCAACATCGAAGACTATCTGGTCAGCCGGTATCTGCTCGACTCCCACGGGGTCGCCAGCGAGCCCAATCCGGACGGCTTGCTGAAAGGTGTGTATACGGAGAACTACGCCCAGTTCATCGATCACCTCTCCGCCATCCACACCGCTCCCGACACGTTCCTCATCCGGTTCATCTTCCAGGGCGAGCGCTGGGGGAGGACGGTCGGGGAAGACCTGGAGCCCACGGTCTCCCGGTTGAAGACCTTCCTGGCCGCATACCGGCGGGGAGCGGAATCCCTGCTCGACACCTGCCTGTGATCGTGCGAGGAGGGGCGCATGTCAGACCATGTACTGATCGTAGAGCCGCTGAGCTCGGGAACCGGCCTTCCGGCCGCAGCCAGTGCGCTGGGCGCCCGGGTCAGCGTGATGGCGCTGGACGCGGGCCCGATCCGGCTGGAGGAATCCTGCCGGCCGTGGATCGATACGCTGATCCAGATCAACGTGAGCGACACGGCAGCGGTCCTGCGTGAAGCGGAGCGGCTGCACAGTACTCACCCGATCACCGCGGTGATCCCTGGATTCGAATACTTCGTCCCGCTCGCGCACCGTCTCGCGGCCCGATTCGGGCTTGCCTGCAATGACCTGCGCCACATCGACGCCCTCCGGCTCAAGGACCGCATGGCGGAGCGAGCACGCCAGTGCGGGCTGCGCATTCCGCGCACTCATGTGGTAGCCACCGAGCGGCAGGCGCTGGAGGCGGCCAACGACGTCGGCTATCCGGCCGTGGTAAAGGCCCCCGACACGGCGGCAAGCTGCGACGTCTACAAGGTCCGCTCCCCGGAGGAGCTGCTGGAGTGCTGCGCTCGCATCTGGAGCCGGCCGCCGGAAGCGGACTGGGAGTATCCGGTGGCCGCCTTCGCCCTCGTCCAGGAACTCGTCACCGGACCTGAGGTCAGCGTTGAGACCGTCACTTTCGGCTCCGGTCCCGCGTTGGTCAACGTCACCGACAAGCTGGTGACCGACGGCCCTCATTTCGTCGAGCTCGGTCACACCGTGCCGTCCGCTCTGCGGGGGCCGGAGCTCGCCCGCGTCTACCGGTTCGCCCAGCGGGTCCACGAGGCCTACGGGATCCGCGTCGGTGCGGCCCACATCGAGCTGCGGCTGCAGGACGGCGATCCGGTGCTGATTGAGATCGGGGCCCGGCTCGCCGGCGGCCGCATCATCGACCTGATCGAGCTTGCCACCGGCGTGGACATGACCAGGGAAACGGTCCGGGCCTTCCTGGGAGCGTGCGCTCCTGAACGAGAGCCGGTTTACGCGGGCGGTGCGTGCGTCCGGTTCCTTACGGCGCCCACCGAGGGACGTTTCCAGCTGGACGGATCGGCGGCGCTGCGGTCGTCGCTGGTCCACGACCTCGTCCTGCCGGCGGAGATCGAGTCCTCGGGTCTGCTGCGCGACTACCGCGACCGGCACGGTCACATCGTCGTCCAAGCCGAGACGGCGCTCGAAGCGGCCCAGTGCGCGGACAAGTGCCTCGACCTCGTCACTTTCACCCCCTGCCAGCCACACCCGATCCCCGGAGCAGCACATGACCGCTAAGAGCCCGGCAATGCTCGTCATAGGGCTGAGCCTGTCAACGGGCTTGCCCACCTTCATCGAGGCCTGTCACCGGCAAGGAGTGGTCGTGGTGGTGATCTGCGAGCCGTTCCAGCGGGATGTGCCCGCCGCCCGGCAGCTCACCGAGCTGTTCGAGCGCCGTCTGGCCCTGGCCGACGTGCCCATCGAGGTGGCCGTCCTCGACTCGGTCCGGGTGCTGAGCGCCGTCCAGCGGCTCGCGGAGCACCTGGAGCTGAAGGGCGTGTACGCCGACAGCGAGAAACACGTGGAAGTGGCGGCGCGTGTGGCCGCCGTCTACGACCTGCCGGGCCCCGGCCTGCGCGCGGCCACCATCTCGCGTAACAAGGTGATGCAGCGGTTGCTCTGCGCCGCTCACGGGGTGGCCGTGCCTCCCTTCACCGTCGCCACCACGGCGGATGAGGCGTACGAGTTCGTGGCCGAGCACGCGCCCGTGGTCGCCAAGCCCTGCGCGAGCTCGGGCAGTGACGGCGTGCGCCGGCTCGACTGTGCCGCCGACCTGAAGGACTACCTGGCTGAGGCGCGCAACGCCCCCTTCCTGATGGAGAGGTATCTGGCCGGACGGGAGATCAGCGTCGAATGCCTCGTGCTGGACGGCCTGCCGATGCTCACGAACTTCACCGGCAAGGGCAAGGGCGCGGAGCCCTACTTCGTGGAGACGGTGCAGGTCGTGCCTGCTGAGCTGGCCGTCGAGCAGCAGAACGCCTTCGCCGAGCTGGCCATGAGGATCATCGAGCTGACCGGGATGGAGACGGGTATCCTCCACCTGGAGGCGATCGACTGCGGGACCGTGTACCCGGTCGAGTGGGCGGTCCGCGAACCCGGCCACGCCATCATGGACCTGATTAACTGGCGCTTCGGCGGGCAGGCCACCCCCTACCTGGTGGGCATGCACCTGCGCACCAATTTGCCCCAGGTGCCGGCCCCGACCTCCGAGCGCGTCGCCCTCACCGTCTTCATCGACCTGCCCCTGGGCACGATCGTCCGCGTACGCCAAGAACGCGACCCCAACACTATCCCCGGCGTCGTCGACTTCGACTTCTTCGGATCTCCCGGGGACGCCACTGGCTACGCTCGCGACAACTGGAGTACCATCGGCGCCTACAGCGTCTGGGCCCATACCAGGGCCGACCTCAATCGCGTGCTCGACGAGCTCGACGCCGCGTTCAGCGTGCTGCTGCGTGAGGCCAACGGCAAGGAGACCTGGTGGAGCGTGTCGTCGCAGGCCCGCGCCGAGGTGTTCGCCAGCGGGTCTTCCGGCCATGACAGGAACGCCACGCCATGATGGGCCTGCCCCGGCAGGTGTGGGTGCTCCTGTCGCTGACGCTGATCACGGTAGCGGCCGATTTCATGGTCATCCCCTATTTCGCCGTCTACTTCTCCCAGGTCCTGGGCCTCGGCATCGGATACGCGGCAGCCGTTTTGACGGCCTTCACCCTGGTGTCCAAGGGGGCGCAGGTCCTCGGTGGCTACCTCACCGACCGGATGGTTCCCGATCGGCTGCTGACCGCGGGGTTCTGCCTGATGGTCCTGGGTTTCTCGACACTGTCGATCGCGCGGTCCGCGCCCATCGCAACCGTCGGCATTCTCCTCCTGGGGCTGGGCGACGGCTGCCTGGTGATCGCGATGAGGTACAAGCTGATCAACGGTTGCGAGCCCCGGCTCCGTGCCCGCGTGTTCTCGCTGACCTCGGTGTGCTTCAACGTCGGGTCCATGGTGGGCCCGCTCGCCGGGGTTGCGGTGTTCGCCTTCTCGCCCTCGTTGACCTTCGCCTGCGCGGCGGGGGTCTACGTCCTGTCCTACGCAGCGCTGCGACTGTTCACCGCGGCAGCCGCACCCCCGCCGGCGTCCGCCGCCGCTCCAGGCGAGGCGCGGCTGGCGTTGCGCGAGATCGTCACCCACCGGTCGCTGCTCCTCGCGGCGCTGCTCATCACCGCTTTCTGGGTGGTCTTCTCGCAGTTCCAGTTCTCGATTCCGCTCGTGGTCACGGCGCTGGACAGCGTCCACGGCACGACCACCGTCGCCACCCTGTTCGCGCTCAACGGCGCCCTGATCGTTGCTTTCAGCCTGCCTCTGACCCGGGTGCTGGAGAAGCTGCCGGCCCAGATCCCGATGCTCGGGGGCTTCCTGCTCACGCTGCTCGGCTTTCTCCTGCTCGCCGCCGTGCAGGGGCTACAGGCGCCGTACGCGTGGATCTACGTCCCGATCGTCGTGCTGACCGTAGGGGAGATCCTCTTCACCACCTTCGCCAACACGCACATCGCCGCCATCGCACCCCCGCACCGGCTGGCCACCTATCTCGGCTTGCTCGGCCTGCTGTCCGGGCTCGGTACGGCGATGGGCAACGCGCTGACCGGAGCCCTGGTTCCCCCGCTGCTGGCCGGCGGCCTTTCGTGGCTGATGTGGGTGATCATCGCCGTGGTGGCCGCTCTGCCGCTGGCCGCCCTGACAGGACTGCGCGGCGGGAGGGCACGCCCACAGAGTTTGATCCACTCCTCTTCTCACGGATCATGATCGAGATCATAATGGCTGCGACGATTCCCGTGTGAACGGAGAGTGTCGTGAAGTTCCGGTTACTCGGACCCCTTCAGGTTGCGGACGGTGACGGATGGAAAACGATCCGTGCACCTCGGCAGCGAGCCGTGCTGGCGGTGCTCCTGCTCGCGAACGGCCGCCTGGTCACGATCGACCGGCTCATCGACGAGCTCTGGGGGGAACAGCCGCCTTCCTCCGCGCACAACACGATCCACGCGTACGTGATGCGCCTGCGGCGAGTGATGGACAACGGGCTCGGGCGCCGCCTGATCACCCGGCCCCCCGGATACCAGCTCCAGGTCGAGGCGCAGTCGCTGGACTGCGGCGTCTTCGAACGGCTTCTCAGGGAGGGACAAGCCGACATGGCCGCTGGCCGGTGGCGGGCGGCCTCCGACCGGCTGACCCAGGGGCTCGCTCTTTGGCACGGCTCTGCCGCGCTGGCCGACGTGCCCTCGACCCCGGCGGTCGAGGCGGAGAGGGCCCGGCTGGAGAGCTGCCGGCTCACCGCCCTGGAGGCCGGCGTCGACGCGGACCTGACGCTAGGCCAGTACGCCGAAGTGTTGCCCAAGCTCGAACGCCTGACGGCCGAGCACCCGCTGCGGGAGAACCTCCGCCGTCAGCTGATGCTGGCGCTGTACCGGTGCGGGCGGCGTACCGAGGCCCTGGAGGTCTATCGCGAGACCCGCCGCCTTTTCATCGACGAGCTGGGTATCGAGCCGGCGAAAGAGCTCAGGGACCTGGAGCGCACCATCCTGCGGGACGAGCGGCCTCTTCGCGCGGCACCGGGCTCCCGCGGTCCTGCCCAGATCCGCGACCAGGAGCCCGCCGTTCCCGGCCGGGCCTCACGCGCGCGGTCGGTCGGAATAGGTCCACCGTGTATGCTGCCGCCAGATATCGCCGACTTCACTGGCCGCGAGGAGCAGGTGCGGCAGTTGACGGCCCAGCTGACCCGTGGCGACGAAGCGACGGCGCCGGCCGTGACGGCGCTGTGCGGTCATGGCGGCATCGGCAAGACGGCGCTGGCCGTGCACGTCGCTCACATGCTTCGCACCCGCTTCCCTGACGGTCAGCTCTACGTCGATCTCCACGGCATCGAGCAGGATCCGGCCAATCCCGGCGAGGTGCTGGCCCGATTTCTCATAGCACTGGGTGTCGACGGCAGAGCGCTCCCCACGAGCACGGAGGAGCGCGCCGAACGCTATCGCGGGCTTCTGGCGCACTCCCGGCTGCTGGTCGTGCTGGACAACGCGGCAAGCGAGCGGCAGATCCGGCCGCTGCTCCCCGGCAGCTCCAGCTGCGCCGTGATCGTGACCTCCCGGCGGAGGCTCGGCTGGATATGCAGCCAGCCCCTCCATCTGGACGTCCTTGAGCCGGGCTCAGCCCGTCAGCTGCTAACCAGGATCGTCGGCGCCGAACGCTCGGCCGGTGCACCCGAGGCCGCGGAGACGATAGTGCGGCTCTGCGGCTATCTGCCGCTGGCCATCCGGGTGGCTGGCGGACGGTTGGCCGCGCGGCCGCACTGGCCGCTGGAGCGGATGGCCACGCGGTTGATGGACGAACGGCAGCGGCTGGACGAGCTCTCCGAGGACGACATGGCGGTGCGGGCCAGCCTGGAGCTCAGCTATGCCGCGCTGGAGCCCGGGAGCCGGCTCTTCTTCCGCTCGCTGGGGCTGCTCGACGTCCCCGACTTCGCCGCCTGGCTACCGGCCGCGATGCTCGACATCTCAGTTGAGCAGGCCGAAACCCACCTGGATTCCCTCCTCGACGCCCAACTGCTCACCTGGGCCGGCACCGACGGGCTGGGGCAGAACCGCTATCGCCTGCACGACCTCGTCCGCCTATACGCCCGCGAGCGCGCCGAGTATGAGGACCCGACCGAGGTACACGTCCAGCTCCGCACCCGCGCGCTGGGCGCCTGGCTCGCCCTCGCAGAAACTGCCGATCGACTCCTCGCCGAACGCGTCGCCGCCGACATCCACGGATCGGCCCCTCGATGGCCTCCCGATCCGGCCATCGTCCGCGCGATCCAGGCGAACCCCACGGCATGGTTCGACAGCGAGCGCGCCGCCCTGCCCACGCTCATCGCCCAGGCGGGCGCGACCGGACTGGACGACGACACCGCATGGGAACTCGCCGCCACCGCGATCAACTACTTCGCCTTCCGCGGCCTCTACCACAGCTGGCTGCAGACCCACGAACTGGCCCGTCAAGTGTGCGCCCAATCAGGTAACCGCCGCGGTGAGGCGGTAATGCTCCGCAACCTTGGATATCTGCGGATGACAGGCGTCAAAGCGCCCCCCGGGATCATCCTGGTCGGAGCGGAATCCGCGCTGCAGACGTTCCGTCAGACCGACGACCTCCATGGTCAGATCGACGCCCTGTTCCTGCGCGGGTTCGGATTGCGCCACAAAGGCGACTTCGGACATGCGCTCGCGCACGCGACGGAAGCCATGACGGCCGCGACGAGGGCTGAATACGAGCTGGGCCAGGGCCGCCTGTGGTATCTGCGGGCCATCATCGCGCGCGAGCAGGGACGTCCGAACGCCGCCAGCTATGCCGAGCTCAGCTTCAGGCTCGCGGAACGCAGCGGCGCCATCCATGACCGGGTGCTGGCCCTGTGGGAACTGGCCGCCGCGCCCGCCGATACAGGCGCCGCACGACAACAGATACTGGACCGCGTCCAAGATCACATCGACGTGTGCCGCAGCCGGAGTGAGCGACTGCTTGAGGCGTACCTCCTCCTCTCTGCGGGCAATCTCAACCGAGCCCTTCAGCAGGCGGACGCGCGTGACGAGATCGAACGCGCCCTCAAGGTCTTCGAGGAGTACACCGTCCCCCTCGGCCAGAGCGTCGGCCTGCGCCTGCTCGGAGAGCTCGACCACGCCGCAGGGCAGCACCATTCCGCGTGCGGCAACCTCAATGACGCCGTCGAGATCAGCCGCCAGGCAGGCAACACGCACGAGCAGGCTCTCGCGCTCAAAGCCCTAGAAGCCGCGCGCCACGCCAGGGGAGATTACGATGCCGCGCGGCAGGCACGAGAACAGGCGCTGGCGCTGTTCCGGCAGCTGAACAACCTGCGTGAGGTCGTGGAGATCACCGGCCTCGTGCGCTAGCCCGCCGGGTGGGCCGACCGCATCTGGCCCACTTCATCGGCCTGCCGGTCGGGACCGCTCATAGATCGCCCTCCCCACGTACCTCAAGGCACGGGCCGCACCAGCCGCCGATCACACACCGTAACTCCACGGTTGCCGAACTGTCTGCGGCTTTCCTTACGCGAATCTTGGCCTCGCTGGCGAGCGCGAGTAAGGAGCGTGGCACCAACGAGCCGGGCCGGCTCAACATCGCCCTCGCCCCGCGTGGTCGCACAGCCGCTGCTACATGCTGAACGTGCCACACGTGAGAAAAAAGATCACGCATTCTGGCCAGCAAGAAGAGCCGTAAACCCGCGATAACGATGGTGGCCACTTCACGCCACCTCGATTCGGTCCGCGCTTCAGAGGCCGTCCTCGTCCACGACAGCGGGCAACGCCACCGCGCCGAGCGGCCGCAGGCGCTTGTCCGGGGCCGAGGAAGCGATCGCGTAGCAGCCCAGACAGTTGAGGTGGGCGTAGCCCAGTGGGGACAGCCGCGCCACGTCACCGTCCTTGACCGGCACGCCCTGAGGCGCAACACTCCTCCGACGGCATCGTCGGCTGCTGGGCGGAGCTGCAGGGCACCTGGGCGCTGACCGCATTACATCTCGACACTGCCGAGGCCCTCTACATCTGGGTCGGCCTGGCTGCTATCGGGGCCGCGCTGGCCCCGCATCCGAGCGCGCCGTTCGTCGGCCTGGCGCTGCTGGTGCCCACATTCTTCCACCCAGTCGCCTGGTTTCTGTCGTCCGCGCCGCACGGCTGCTCAAGCACCTTCGAACTGTTCGCCTGGCCCCCACCTGATCGCGGGAGCGCTGGCCCTGCGCTCCCAGGCTCGCCTGCCCGGCCGAGGCGGTCCCGGCACGCCCCGGAGCGGGAGCCTGCCCAATCACACTCCTTAAGTGACCCAGCGTCAGCTCGTCATCGAAGTCGCGCCGGGATGGTTACCTGTGGTCGGTCTCGCCGCCGGAGTGCAGGGGATGGCTGCTGAGAAGCGACAGGCGCTGGCTGGCACTCCACGCTGGGGCTCCACGACGTCGGCGAGACAACCGTAAGAAGTTCAACACGCAGACTTGACGGGGAAGGCTAGCATCGGCTCGATCGGGCCGCGCAGCCGTGTGTGAGGCTGTTTGCGCTGGTGGGGAGGCGGGGCCATGCGCGGGTTTCTATCGAACCCCCAGGACGGACAAAACCCCCATTCGGTACAGAAACGTCCAAGAGTGTCCCCAGCTCGTCCTGGGCTGCTCGTTGGCGCACGTCTCGATCATGCTCTTGTACGGCAAGCGTTCCAACCCGATCCGCGAGGGCCTCGCCGTCACTACGCCTTCCTGCAGAAGGGACTCGCGGTGGGTGGACGGTTGTACGACCGCACGCGCCTTTGCCCATCGCTCTTACGCGGTCGCTGGCAGAACCCCGGCTCCGGTGAGCCCATCCCTGGCCCCCCGGGGCCGAAGTCGGTTAGGGACCGCACGCGGCGGGTTTCGTACCGTCCCCCCGGGTAACCATTGAGGGCCCCGTTACTGGGACGCCTCGTAGCGTCGCGAGTCGAAGCCTGGCTCCAGCGGCCTGATCATGGGTTCCTCAGCGGAGCGCTGCATTGCCCCCTCGGGGGCGAGTCGCTTGGTGGTCATGCTCCGGTCCGGGATGGACTCGATGATGGGCGGCGTCTCCTGCCATGGTGTGCCGAGCTGGGCGGAGATGAGGTCGGGGAAGCCGTCGTCCAGCAATGGGGGGAAGGGGTTGTCGAAGACGTTGGTGAGCGGTGCGGCCAGCGGCTGGGCCGATGACTCCGCACGCTTCTGGGGGGCGCTGGGGGTGATCTTGGCGACCGCTTGCGGGTGGCCGGTCTCGGCTGCCAGCCGGTAGAAGAAGGAGGCGATGCTGGTCTTGGTGGTGCCGCCTGCCTCGAGCGTGCAGCCGTACTGGTAGGCGACGGCGGCGGCTTCCTCGCGAAGGTCGCGGCTGTCCTGCAGCGCCATCGCGCCGACGTGGCCGGCGTCGACGGCCCGGCGCAGCCATTCGGTGCCGTCGTGGCCCCAGCCGCGCAGCAGGGTGAGCAGCGCCAGTTGAAAGCATGCATCGGCGTCGCCGTTCATGGCCAGGCGGGCCAGGCGTGCGCCGATCCGGCCGTGGGTTTCGCGGTAGCACTGGATCGTCTCGCTGACGGTCAGCCGGTCGGTGGGTGCCATCGCGGCTGGTGCGCCCGCGGGAAGAGCGGTGAAGGGCCGCCCGCCTGGGGTGGCAGCCGCCCGGTCGGCGTTTCGGGTGTGCAGCCAGCGGGACCGCCAGGTCTCCACGTCCACCGGGCCGATGTCCAGGTTCCCCGTCCTCGCCGCCTCGTGGCAGGCCACGACGAAGGAGATCACCCAGGCCCAGGAGGGGATACGGCTCCGCTTGCCGCTGAGGATCTCCTGGGTGGTGCTGGAGGCGAGTTCGCGCCGTTCCTCGCCGTTGGGCAGCGGTCGTCGTGACAGCTTGCGCAGGTGGGACAAGGGCGGGTTACCGGCCTGTTGTAGGGCGACGCTGAAAATGAGCACGCAGGCGGCGTTCGTGGTGTCTATGTGGACGACATGAACGACCCCGCCAGGCGGTGGCCTGACGGGGTCTGGTGCTCACGGTGTCGTGGTGGTGCTCAGT
>NZ_JBQQBQ010000111.1:0-16712 GCF_052245915.1 Nonomuraea sp. 10N515B | reverse complement strand
GGTACGGCTTGCGCTCGCTCACCCGGCTATCCCAGCACAGGGCAGCCCGCCGACGGGCGGTAACGCTACAAATCCATCCGATCACACTGCGACATCATGGACTTCGCCTCGCGTAACGCCCTCTCAGAGCCCGCAGCACGGCGTTCAGCGCCTGAAGGCTGTTCGGCCTTCCAGGCGCAGGGCCGGCAGTGCTCGAGCGTGCCCGCATGCTCCCCGGAGGGAGTCGCCGCTTGATACACCAACCCCGGCCCTATCCATTGCCACTTCAGCGGCCTGTCCGGGCTACCCGCGGCGATCTTCGACGCGCCACGGATCTCACCCTCAACCCCGTGGTAGCCGAGCTTCTGGGCGCTCCGGACGAGCGGGCGGCAGCGCAACGCCCCGGTGTACGCAGATCGCTGGTGCTCGGGCGCCCACGCGGGGCTGAGCTGGCAGGGCCTGGCGAACCGGCTGATCATGTGTGAGGGATTTGCGTACGCGCTGCGCAGGCAATTCGGTGCGGAAAGCATTCTCCCTGCGAACCGCCGTCCCTGGGAAAGGACTGAACCATGAAGATCGTCAAGAAACCCGCTCCGCCGACCGGGCTACGCCGCGCGCTGTGGCGCCTTCCCATCCAGCTTTTCCGCATGAAGCTCGGGCCGTTGGTGGGACGCCGGATCATGCTGCTGACCCACACCGGACGTGTGTCGGGCCGGCCACGTCAGGCCGTCGTCGAGATCGTCCAGAACGACAAGAGCAGCTACGTCGTAGCCTCCGGGTTCGGGCCACGCGCTGACTGGTACCGCAACGTCATGGCCACGCCAGAGGTCACCATCCAGATCGGCGGCCAGGTACGTCAGGCTGTCGCCACGCCGATCGAGGCCGACGAGGGTGCCGAGATCATGGCCAGGTATGCGCCGCGCCACCCGGTTGCGGCCCGCGAGCTGTGCAAACTCATGGGCTTTGCCGTCGACGGCAGTGTGGATGACTACCGTGAGGTTGGCAGACGTATCCCTTTCGTGCGATTCACGCCACGTACCACTCTCAGCTGAGGCTCGCGAGCTCTTATGCGCCGGCCAGTCGGCTTTCGGCATGGGGCCATCGGTCGGGTCGCCCGAGGAGAACACGGCTTCGCCGGTGGCCCTTGCCCTGGTGAGGGATCATGGTGGGGAGAGGGGCTGGTGCTTCTGCGCCCGTTGAGTCCGTACGGGTCTGTGAGAGAGGCGTCGTGCATGACTACTGCGCGGGTTGTAGATTCCCGGCCACTACACCCGGTGGGGTAGCGAGGAGAGTCTTCCGCCAGCCGACGACGCCGGGAACGTCATGGGTGAGCATCTCTACGACCGATCCCTCTCGGAAAGGACCGTGGTCGCATGCTGTTCATTGAGCTCTTGCTTCCCAAGGGCGTCTTCGACGAGCAGGAACGCCGAAACCTTGCCGGGCGGCTGACGGCGCAGCGGCTGCTGTCGGACGCGCACGGTGAGGCGGCCGCGGATCCCGGTGTGATCGAGCTGTTCGACTCGCTCACCCACGTGGTGGTGCGGGAAGAGGAGACCTGGGTCTCGGGCGGGAACCTGTGGGATCCATCCCAAGGCCCCTGCTACGTGGTGAATGTGATCGTCGGAATGTGGGGGAAGGAGATGAGCGAACACCTGATCGCGAAGATCACCGCGGAGCTGGCGGATGCGGAAGGCAATCCCGAGCCGCGCGCCCTGGTGAACGTGATCAGTGTTCCGGAGGGGAGCTACGGCATATGGGGACGCGCTCACCGGTCGCCGGACATGCTCCGGCTGATCGAAGAGGCCAAGACAGGTCAGGTGGCGGCGGCGCCGGAGGGCATGGTCGTTGATCCGGTCTGCGGAGCAGTCGTGCCGATCGAGGATGCCGTCCTCCTGGAACGCGACGGGCAGACGTACGGCTTCTGCTGCGCTCACTGCCGCGGGCACTTTGCCAAGCACGCGCACGACGCGAAGGCATCCTGACGGCGCCCATGGCTCATGCGAGGTAGCAGACCTTGTGGAACGGTCAGGAAGGCCAGCGTTGGGCCGACTACCACGGGCTCCACGAACCCGCCAAGTTGCGGCACAGGGCACACCACACGGATCGCCGCGCGCCTCGCTGACATGTCGTCGGTACCGCTCTGATTAAGCTGGTCCGGCTGGTGGAGAACCTGTTCGACATGAGCCGACTGCAAGCTGGCGTGCTTGGCGCCCTTCCAACGGCTCGGCTACCGCGACACCCACACCGGGGTCGGCCTCGGCCTGGCGCTGTCCCGCGGGCTGGCCGAAGCCATGGGCGGCACCCTCACGCCTGACGAAACACACGGAGGAGGCCTCACCATGATCCTCACGATGCCGATCGCCTCACTGGTGCACGCGATGCACGGCTCTCATGACCGAAACGGCGGCCCACATAGGACGAAGACGCAGTAGGTCATCCGTGAAGCTGAGCGCAAAGGTGTGGCTGCGGAGCAGCGACGTCGGTCAGGCATGCGACCGCGGTTCGACGGAAAGAGCACAACGCTCGAAGAGGGACACGCGCACGGGTCCGGGTTTGTTCTTGCCCCACGCCCAGATCACATCGCGCCGCTGGATGAGCAGATTCGTCGCCAACGCTTGGAGCTACCTGCCGACCGCCGCCACTAAACAGCGGCGATGGCACTGATTCTGCTGGTGGTCGGCACACTAGGGCCGACCGTTCGGAGCCGGCTTCCTGGCTGACGCACATGCCCTCCCTTGGATTCTTCCGGTGCGGCCCCTCTGACCACCGACTAAGTGCCGCATCAGGCAACGTTCGCCCTCTTGACTACCTCGCGGGGCGCCGAAGGCAAGACGAATGGACGGGCAGGGCGCTCAGGCCCCGGTGAGGGCGCGACCGTGGTCGGCTGCGTACGCGGCAAATACCTCCGCTGGTGTTCCATCCGTGTGGAGGAAACGCTGGTCAAGGATGGTGGCGAGGTCTTCCAACGCACCAGCGAGCAGGGCGGCCATCAGACGCGCATCTGCCCGTCGGGCTGTCTGCCCGCGCTGGGCGAGGTGAGCGGCATAGCCGATCGTGGCCGCCAGGGACGAGTGGTCCTCACCGTCATGGAAGTAGTAGGCCTCGGCGTACTGGGTGAAGTCGATACGGACACGTACCACCTCGGTGGCCAGGCTTTCCAGCAATGACGCACCTGCAGCGCAGTCGAGCTGCTGCACGGACGGGTCCGAGCGGTGCAGTAGCGCCAAACGGATCGCGAGCACCCGTCGGCGGGTCAGCGTCGGATAGATCTCCAGCACCCAGGAGACGGTGGCCGTCAGAAGGACGAAGCCGATGAGAGCTTCGAGGGGCGAGGCCACGCGGAGCCAGCCTTCGGCGGGCACGATGTCCCCGAGCCCGAGGGTGGCGACCATGACGAGCGACAGGTAGATGGAGTCGAGTAGTTCCGGCTCCTGCGACAGTCCAGAACCGGGTGCGAAGGCGAACGCCTCCGGCATGTGGGGCCAGTAGACGATGGCCCAGCCCAGGATGATGGTGGCGGCCCACACGCCGACCACCGTCACCATGGCGAGCGGACCGACGAGCCCTACCACACGCTTGCGCGCTCGGAGATGCCGGGCCAGTTTCCACAGCGCCGCCATGACGAGTCGGCTCAGGCCTCCGTGGCGGGTGGGGTGCCAGAGCGTGTGGAACAGGTCTCGTAGGGCGGCCATGATGAGCGCGGCTCCGAGCAGCGAGACCAACCACTCCATTCATCTCTCCCGCAGTGACTGTCCTGTGGAGCGGCGGGGCGAACCGTGCGGCCAAGGCCCGGGGTGATCTGCCGCCCGAGCCGGGCCGCGCTTGGAGCCTAGGCTGCAGGCACCGTTGGTGAACGCAGACTCGCCGTATCGAAGCTGCAGTCAGGCTGCAACGATGAGCGAACGAGCCTGCATCAGAGAACGTTTGCCCTGTGGTGACATGATGCGCTGTTCGGATGCCGGCCCGGACGGCGCGGTGTCGCGGGGTTATCCGGGTGGCAGAACGAGTGCGCGTCCGCGAGATCGATGACGACGAGGGGCAGCGCGGCCCGGACCAGGCTTGTCACCGATCCGGGTGAGCGAATCGTCGGCCCTTTCACGGTAACGGGTGGTGTTGCTGATCGAGAGGGTGGGAACGCCTGGCCGTCAGGAAGAGGGCTCGTTGCAGCGCAGCAGGAGCATGGCGGCATCGTCGTGCAATGGCCCGTCAACGTGCGCCATCAGGTCGAGGCGTAGCTTCTCCAGCGCCGCCTCCGGATCGTCGCCCTCTAGCAGGAACGAGCGCTCCAGGAGCGGATAGAAGGCATTCTCACGGTCGCGTGCCTCGATTACTCCGTCGGTGTAGAGCAGGATCTGGTCGCCGGGCCGGAAGGGTACCTGGTAAGGCCGCGGCCCCTCCACCTCCAGCCCGGGCAGGCCGAGCGGTGGGGCGTTGTCCTCCGGCTCGGCGAAGACCGCGTCCCGGTCGAAGGGCACGAGCAACGGTGGCGGGTGGCCGTAGTTGAGCAGCGTCAGCCTGCCGTCGGCAGGGGTTGGAGCTGTTCCTCGAGCGCGGCGTCGAGGGCACCAGCATGGAGCAGGTCGCCAAGCGGGCAGGGGTGGGCAAGCTCACGGTCTACCGCCGCTGGAGCACCAAGGAAGACTTGATCGCCCAGGCCATCGAGGAGGCGGTCGCCGCCGAGCTGACCCCCTCCCCCGCCCAAGTCGAGGCCCTGTCCCCGCAGGAGATCATCGAAGGTGCCCTCCCCGCAGCGGCGGAGATGGTCGCCCGCCCGGCCTTCCGCGCGCTGGTCGCCCACGTCATGGGCTCGGCAGTCAGCCATCCGAAGCTGATGGCCGTTTACTGGAAGCACTACATCCTGCCGCGCCGCGAGCTGGCCGCCGCGATGTTGCGGCGCGCGCAAAAGGACGGCACGGTGGCAG
The DNA here is from genome assembly GCF_052245915.1 of Nonomuraea sp. 10N515B. Classification (NCBI taxonomy): domain Bacteria; kingdom Bacillati; phylum Actinomycetota; class Actinomycetes; order Streptosporangiales; family Streptosporangiaceae; genus Nonomuraea; species Nonomuraea sp. 10N515B. Next base: position 11,811 of record NZ_JBQQBQ010000111.1, on the reverse strand, counting down.
CGGACGCCGATCTGGACGTGTTGATCGACATGATGGCCGCGGCCGTGACCTACCGCGTGCTCCAGCCGGACCCGCCGGACGCGGCCGGGATTCTGTGCTATCTCAAGTCCGCCTACCGCCAGGTCGGGCTGTACCAACCGTCTCAAGAACCTTGACCGCGGCGGCCATGTCGGCGAACACTTTGGCCATCAGCGGCTTGGTGCGCTTGTTCACGGTGAGCGCGGTCTTCTTGCCACGTAACCCCCGGTAGTTGGTCTCCATCGCCTCGGGGGTCGCGGGGTCGTCCATGAGCTGTTCGGGCCGTCGTCCAGCGGGAAGAACGTCAACCCGTACGGCTCGGCCAGGGAGGCCGCGGCGCCCAGGGCCCTAGCTGGCCAGCGTGGCCCGGACCGTCTTGGAGTCGGTGCGGTCCGCGATTAACGCCTGAGAGCCGACGCGCCGCTTATGGCCGCGACCGACGTGGTGGGTGCGACCAAGAACGAACAGTTTCATGACGCTCCTGAGAAGACTGGAAGCCAGATCGCCAAGAGGCGGTTCGGGTCGGGGTAGACCTCGTGGTCGGACGGGCGGAGCGCGCGTACTTCCCGCCAAGCCTGGCGATCTCGGGCGGCAGTGGAGGCGCCCTCGCACATGCGCACCCCCTACGCGAGCTTGCGGTCCTGCCGTTGGCGGCGCTGGTTCACGAACGGAAGCGGGAGATCGCCGACACGCTGATGGAAACGCTGATCGCCAACCGTGCATCGAATCAAGGCTGGGCCGACAGCAAGGTGACCAAGCAGCTGATCAGCGAGTTCGAGCTGGGCGCGGGTGTTTCGTTACGGGGCCGGATAGGGCCACGTGCGCATTGTGGAGGCGGTTGGACCACAGCACTTCACACGGCTCTGTACCTGTTCATGCTGCCGTAAGCCCCTAACCGGTGCAGCGGGTGCTAACGGGCCACGCAGGGAACCATGAAGCAGGCAATATGAAGTTGTTGGATACCATATCGTCATATAGTATCCGGGTTATGCGTTCAGCCTACGATAGGCCGCCCGAGGACCTGACCGCCCGTGCGCGGATCCGGGACGCGGCCTTGGTGGAGTTCGCCGAGCGCGGCTTCAAGGGGGCGACGATGAAGGCCGTCGCCGATGCCGCCGGGGTCTCGGTCGGCCTGGTGCAGCACCATTTCGGCTCAAAGGAGGGCCTGCGGGAGGCCTGCGACGCGCATGTCCGCGCCACCATGCTGGGTGCTGCGGGCCACGTCCAGGATGGGGCCGAGATCACCCCCGAGTTCATCCGGGGAATGTACGAGGCGAACGAGCTCAGCGTCCGCTATCTCGCGCGGGCGCTGGTCGAGGGCTCGCCCGTGGCGGCGGCGATGTTCGACGAAGGCGCCGAGGCCGCCGAGCGGTTCTTCACGGAGAACTGGCCGGATGAGTTCCCCCCGGACGAGGCGAAGGTGCGCGAACGCGCCGCCGTGATGGCGGCGATGCACCTCAGCACGATCGTGCTCCACCAGCATCTGTCCCGGCGGTTCGGCATCGACGCGCTGCACAGGACGAATCTCGCCCGGCTCGGCATGGCCATGTTCGATGTCTACGCGCACATGGGGCAGTGGATCGCCTCGGAGCCGGGAAGCCAGGTCCGCCAGGCCGTCACCGATCACCACACGAAGGAGCACCCCCTTGACTGATGTGATCCGGATCCACGGACTGATCAAGAACTTCGGCCAGGTCCTCGCGCTGGACGGCCTGGACATGACCGTGCGGGAAGGAGAGGTGCACGGTTTCCTCGGCCCCAACGGCGCCGGCAAGACCACGACCCTGCGCATCCTCCTCGGCATGCTCCGCAAGGACAGCGGAGAGGTCCGGCTGCTGGGCGGCGATCCCTGGACCGAGGCCGTCGAACTGCACCAGCGGCTCGCGTACGTCCCCGGCGACGTCACCCTCTGGCCGAGCCTGTCCGGCGGCGAGGTGATCGATCTGCTCGGCCGGCTACGCGGTCGCACCGATGCCAAGCGGCGCGACGAGCTGATCGAGCGCTTCGCTCTGGATCCGCGCAGGAAGTCCCGCACCTATTCCAAGGGCAACCGGCAGAAGATCGCGCTGGTCGCCGCGCTCGCCTCCGAGGTGGAGTTGCTGCTGCTGGACGAGCCGACCTCGGGTCTCGACCCGCTGATGGAGGCGGTCTTCCGCGAGGTCATCGCCGAGGAACGACGCGCGGGCCGTACGGTCCTGCTCTCCAGCCACATCCTCTCCGAGGTCGAGTCGCTCTGCGACCGGGTGAGCATCATCCGGGACGGGCGGATCGTGGAGGCCGGAACACTCGCGCAACTGCGCCATCTCACGCGCACCTCGGTCACGGCCGCACTCGCCAGGGTTCCGGAAAATGGCCTGCCCCATGTCCACGACCTCAGCGTCGACGGTGATCGCGTGCGTTTCCAGGCCGACACCGACCACATCGGCGATGTGTTGGCCCGGCTGGTGCAGTACGGCGTGTACGACATCACCGCCCAGCCCCCCACCCTCGAGGAGCTGTTCATGAGGCACTACCGATGAATACGGCAGCGCTGATCCGGCTGATCCTGCGCCGCGACCGCATCTGGCAGCCGCTGTGGGTCCTCTCGGTCACCCTCTTCGTCGCGACCGTGGTGGCCACCATCCGGCAGTTGCTCCCGACTCCGGAAGCGCGCCTGCACTACGCAGGCGAGATCGTGAAGAACCCCGTGATCCTGCTGCTGCAGGGACCGGCGTACGGCGACAGCCTGGGCGCGGCCGCCGCTCAGCAGCGAGGCGCCGCCACCACGCTCTTCGCCGCACTGGCCAGCATCATCCTCCTGGTCAAGCACACCCGCTCCGACGAGGAGCAGGGCAGGCGGGAGCTTGTCGGCTCAGCCGCCGTAGGACGGCATGGCCCGCTGACCGCCGCCCTCACCGTCGTGCTGACCGCCAATGCCGTCCTGGCCGTGCTGATCACCGTGGTCGGCGTCAGCGCCGAGCTCCCCCTGGCCGGGTCCCTCGCCTGGGGGGTGATGGCCGCATCCGGTGGCTGGGTCGGCGCCGCGCTGGCCGCGGTGGCCGTACAGGCGACCCAGAGCGCCCGCACGGCCGGAGCCGTGGCCTTCACCGTGTTCTTCGCGGCCTACCTGGTCCGAGGCGTCAGCGACCTGGGTGGCCCGGGCATGGAATGGCTGGGCTGGCTCGTGCCGAACGGCTGGATCCTGCGCGCCCGAGCCTTCGGCGGCGAGCAATGGTGGGTGTTCCTGCTGGTGGCGGCGTTCGTTGCGGCCTTGATCGGGATGTCTTACGCACTGTCGGCCCGCCGGGACATCGGCGCCGGCTTCGTACCGCCGCGGCTCGGCCCCGCCCATGCGCCGAACGGCCTGAGCGGACCACTCGGGCTGGCGTGGCGGATGCACCGGGGCATGGCCCTGGCGTGGATCGCGGGTGCAGCCTTCATCGGCGCGGGGATCGGGCTGGGCGGGCAGACCGCCGTCAAAACGTTCGGTCAGAGCGGAGCACTGGACTTCTGGGCCGCGCGGACGGGAGCCGATGATCCCGCGCAGATATTCTTCGAACTCGTCGTGTACGAGCTGGCGGTGTATTCCGTCTCCCTGTACGCGATCATGACGGTGCTCCGCCTACGCGGCGAGGAGGCCACCGAACTCTTCCTGTCCGGCCCGGTGAGCCGGGCGCGCTGGGCGGTCAGCCATCTCCTGTTCGCGGTGACGGTACCCGTCGTCGTGCTGGTGATCGCCGGCCTCGCGTTGGGCCTCGGCAACGGGGACTTCGCCGGTGGCTTGGCCCTCACCACGGTCATCCTGCCCGGCATCTGGGTGATGGCCGGGATCGCTGTGGCGGCATTCGGGCTGTTCCGGCGGGCCGGAGCGGCCGTGGGGTGGACCGCCTTAGCGCTGGCCATCGCCTTGGAAGTCGGCTGGGAGGTCGGCCTGGTGAGCGACTCACTCTTCATGATCTCTCCGTTCGCCCACGTCCATTACTCCACGCTGGCCGATCCGGGACCGGGCACGCTGCTGGGGCTCACCCTTGTGGCGGCCGGCTTTGTGACGGTGGGCCTGTACGGGCTCCGCCGCCGCGATCTGGCCCTGTGACCCTAGCCGGTCGGGCGAAAGAGGCGATCTACAGTCGTGCTCGCGAGCCTGCCGCATCTCCTCACTCACGAGTTTCTCGAAAGTGAACCTTCCAGCCATACGTTTGGACCTACCAAATCTGCCCTCCATTAATCACGCAGGCAATGTTGATCCAGAGGACTTCCCATCGGCGTCTCTGGTCGGCCCGCAGACGGTCCGGCGGGAGAACGCCGGCCTGCTCACTCAGATGATCATCGACCTGGAAGCCCGGCTCACCGAACCAACAGTAGGTTGACCCGGCCGTGTGATGGCACGGCGTTCAGCCACGCATGGCCCGTCGTAACCGCGACGCGCAGGTTGCGGGGCGCCGCCTCGTTGCTGGGATTGGGGATCACAAGGTTGTCGGCGTGGAATCGCGGCACGACGTGCATGTGAAGGTGGGACAGCACTTGGTCTGGTGTGTTGTTGCTGTTGAAGATCGTCGTGCCGATCGCACCGAACACGGCGGGTGCGACTGCAGTGATGCGCGACACCACCTGGAACAGCTCCAAAAGTAGTGCGCGGAAGTTGCGCGCACGACCTCAATTCTCGGCGCGTTTCACCACGTGATCGGTGCCGGTGGTCCGCGACACGTGCGCGATGGCGTCGAACGCCTCGAACACCGGCATGTCCAGGAAATAGTCGGCCATGCGCGAGTGCTGGAAGGACGCCGCGTCGTTGATGTGCGGAGGGGCCGCGCGCAGATCGGCGAGCATCCACAGCCGGTCGGTGGGAAACGCCGCCTCGATGCTGCCCCCGGCGGGCGGCGGGAGCGGCGCGTCGTACCAGGTGCCCTGGGGCCGCTCCGGGGTCGGTTCCCCCAACGTGGTGGTGCGGCCCAGGCTGGAGGTGACGCCGATGGCCCGGTAGTCGTCTCCCAGAGCGGCGGCGAGGTGGGCGCCGGTCGGCAGGAGCGGGTGCCCCTGGCTGTCGGCCGCCGGTGTGCGCTGGATGTGCCAGTTGTGCGCCGCCAGTATCACGCGCGTGCCGTCCTCCACCAGGCGTAGCACGGACTCGGCCATGTAGACGTCACGAAACGTCGAGGCGGATTCGAAGCCCTCCTGGGCGTTGGCACGATGGAGCTGGTCGAGGTACCAGGCGCCGCGCAGGTGCCACATGGCCGTGTCGTGCTCGGCTCCGTGGCCACGGGCGCGTTGGACGAGAGCCAGGCGCTGCAGGTGCCCCATCAGCCGGCTCAGCGCGCTGGTGAGCAGGTCCTGCTCACCAGGGTCGAGACTCTGGTAGCGGCCGAGCGCCGTGAAGGTCACCGGGTCGTCGAAGCGCCGCGCCACGCTGAGCGCCTGTTCCAGCAGCGGAAGCACCTCCGGGGTGACCCGGCGCACGTAGTCGGCCACCTCCTCCAGCGCGGGCAGCGGCGATGCCGCGGCCCCGGGCAGGTCAGTGCCCAGGCACCGCAGCGGCGGCTCTGCTGTGGTGCGGTTCCGCTCTCTCATCCAGGTCAGCGCCTCGTGCATTTCCTGGCATTGGCCGAGTGACAGGGCGATACCGTCCGCTGCGACCTGCTCCACGGTGCCGGGGCCGCCGCGGACCCAGCCGTCCAGGACCTGGCCCTGGGTGAACGGGGCCTCCAAGGCGTACACCTCGAAACCGCACCGTTCGACCAGGAACCGCAGTATGCGGTGGCGTACCTGGTAGAACTCCCGGATGTGGTGGGAGCTCTCGCCCAGCGCCACCACCCGCGCCCCGCCGACGATGTCGCGCAGCGGTTCGAGGTCGTCCACGGGGGGCTGGAAGTCCAGGGTTTCCAGGGCCAGGGCATGATCGCCGACCCAGTCGGCGAAACTCGTCCGGCGGCTCGTTTTCACGTTCATGCCCGACAGCGTTTCGTGGTGGGCCTGCCCTGGTCGTCCTGCCTGAGGAGGGACTTGAGGGTACGACTGGAGGAGCAACGGCGTTCCTGATTACGACATTGGAAGTATCCAGGTGGCCTATATCCCTTGCCAGAACGCGAATCCGACGGAGTCAAGATCAACGGTTCGGGAACAGGCACTAACCGGCCAGTGTCGGCCGATCGCGGCTAAGGTGTGCGTGTCATGGTGTTGAAGGTCGTGGTCGCCGAGGACAGTTACCTCATCCGGGAAGGACTGCGGTCGTTGCTGTCTGGCCAGAATGAGATCGACCTGGTGGCCGCGGTGTCGAGCTTGCCCGAGCTGCTGGCGGCAGTGCAGCAATATGCGCCCGATGTCGTGGTGAGCGATGTGCGGATGCCTCCGGGCGACTCCGATGAGGGGGTCCGGGCTGCTGAGTCGTTCGCGCGCACTCACCCTGACCTCGGCGTCGTGGTGTTGTCGCAGTATGTGGAGCCGGAGTGGGCGTTGCGGCTGTTCGAGCCGTCGGCGTCCCGGCGGGCGTACCTGCTCAAGGAGCGGGTGGGCGATGTCGAGCAGTTGGGCGCCGCGATCCGGGCGGTGGCCGGCGGTGGTTCGGTGCTGGATCCGCTGGTGGTGCAGGCACTGGTCGGGGCGCGGACCAAGCAGGCGCGATCGCCGCTGTCCCGGCTGACCCCGCGGGAGACGCAGGTGCTGGGGTTGATGGCGACCGGGTTGTCCAATGCGGCGATCGCCGGTCGGCTGGTCCTCACGGAGCGCGCGGTGGAGAAGCACATCACGTCGGTGCTCAACAAACTCGATCTGCATCCAGAGGACGGCCAGATCCACCGGCGGGTGCGGGCGGTCCTCGCTTATCTGTCCGCCGTGGATGGTTGAAGGGCGACACGTCCGCAGACCCGGGTGCCCGCTGCGGGAGCCGACTGGATTTCGGTTCGGCCGCCGATGGCGGCGATGCGGTCGCTGATGTTGACCAGGCCGGTTCCGGCGGCGGTCGTGCTCGGCGTGAAGCCGATGCCGTCGTCGTGGACGGCGAACGCCAGGGCTTGCCCGTCGTCGAGCAGCTCGACGGTGATGTCGCTCGCCCGGCTATGCCGGATGGCGTTCTGGAGCGCCTCCAGGCAAGCGAAGTACACCGCTGATTCGACCGTACGCGGATAGCGGCCGACGCCGGTGGCGGTGACCGTCACCGGCAGTGGCAGCTCCCGCACATGGGCGCGTAGCGCATCGGCGATCCCGGCCTGTTCCAGGATCGGCGGAAAGATGCCCTGGGCCAGGTTGCGCAGCGAGCGGATCGCGGCATCGACCTCCTGTCCGATCTCGTCGAGCGCGCCGAGCAGTGGCGGGCTGGTCTGCGCTGCGGCGGCGCCCACCTTCATGCGCAGCGCGATCAGCCGGACCTGGGCACCGTCGTGAATGTCGCGTTCCAGCGTCCGGCGTGCGCGGTCGTGAGCTTCGACGAGCCGTTGCCGTGATGCGCGCAGCTCGGCCAGCTGGGCCTGCAACTGGGCCGCGAGCTGGTCGTTGCGCAACACGACGCCCACGGCGTGGGCGACATCCGCCAGCAGTTGGGGGGCATCAGCCACCAGATCGGACGGGGCGGTCGCGTGCAGGCAGAGCTCGCCGAAACGCTCCCCGCGGTGCTCGACGTCGGCGCGCAGCGTCGGCTGCTCGCCGCCGGGATCGGCAGCGGTCCGGAATTCGGCTCGGGTGGCGCCCGTGCTGCGTACCAGCAGCCGGGTCACCTCCTCGAGCACCTCTCCGGCCGAGGCGGCGCTGGCGTGGGCGGCCAGCCGGGACAGCACCTCGGTACGGTCGGCGTAGCGGCCGTAAAGCAGACGGTCGACCGTTCTGCGCGTGCGCCGGCGAACGGGTTCGACGAGCAGGGCCACCGCCGCAACGGCCACAAGCGGCAGTAGCGTGCTTCCGGTACCCGCGCCGAGCAATCGGCCGATCCCGACGACAATCGCCAGGTAGACCGCGGCGATCAGTACGGTGAGGGTAGTGGCGACCGCTGCCCGGCCGAGCAGCGGTTCCAGATCGTGCAGCCGGTAGCGGGCGATCGCCAGGCCGTAGGCGACCAGCAACCCGTTGAAGGAGATCAGCACCGCCGGTACCCAGATCGCCTGCCATGGATAGCTCGAGACCCCGACGATCGCGAAGACTATCGCAGCCACGCCGACCACACGGAACGGCTGCCGGGTCTCGGTGCCGGCGCGCCGCCACCGCATGACGAGTGCCGCGACGCAGGCCACTGTGGCCCCGGCTACGAGCAGCCCGCCCCCGGCGACAAACAGCCCCACCACGGCCGGCACGTCCGCCATGCCCCAGGACGCCGTAGGCCACGCGTCGACGACGAAACCCACGAGCAGCAGGACTGCCCCGGCCAACGCGGCAGCCGGGACCGGCCACCAGCGACGGCTGGGCAACCGGCCATCGGGAAACACCACGAGCAGCAGGATGGCAAGTACCGGGGCGGGCACCCACAGCCAGTTCATGATCCATAGCGGCACCGCTGCCGCCAGCGGCAGCGCGGACGGAGGCAGTACGGCCGCCTGCTCCAGCGGCGGGTCGAACCCGGCGGCCACCAGCGGGACGTCTGCGGCTATCGCGACCGCGACATGCAGCACGTGGACGATACCGATGGCCAGCAGTATTCGGCCCGCGTTGTGGCCCGGGCGGCGGCGCAGCACGAGCCGGCCCATCCACAGGAGCACGATCGCCGACGGTCCGTTGTGGAACAGAAACAGATCGTAATACTCGTCGAGTGGGCGTCCCCGAGCCAGCATCACACCGAACGCCGCCAGCACGACGAGCGTGCCCACAGCAGCGACCCAGGTCAGCCAACGCCCTCTCACGAGCACCAGTATCGGTGCGGCCACGGCGCGGCAACAGCGAACCAGCCGAACCACACCAAGTACGGCTGGCCACACCTCCACTTGGCCAGCCTGCTCCCTGCAACCAGGACAGCAAAACGGTGACGCTGAAAGACATGAACACAACAGCCCTCAGCCCGACAGCGGCCCGCCTCCACGGATGGGCCACCATCATCGCTCCCGTTCTGCTGCTGGCCAGCACCCTGGCGTTCATCTCAGAGGACGGCATCAACGACGGGGTCATCGGCGGCGCCACCGGCGTCTGGTCGACTTTCGCCTTCGTCGTCGCGTTCGCCGGCGTCTATCGAACGCTCGAGCCGCGCCTGCCCCGCATCGGCCCGATCTTCATGGCCCTGACGCTGATCGGCTTCACCGCCGGCACCGCCTTCAACGTCCAGGCCATGTACTACGGCGCGTATGGCACCGACCTGCTAGCCGACATCAGCGAAGGCCGGCTACCTGAAGCGCCGACGGTGGGAATCTTCGCCTTCCTGCCCTGGGGCCTGCTCGCCCCGGCCACACTGGTAGCCACAGGCATCCTGCTGTGGGTTACGCGCTCGGTGCCGATGTGGTCCGCCGCACTGCTCATCCTCGGTGGAGTGCTGTTCGTGGCCTCGCGGCCGGAACGCATCAACACCCTGGCGATCATCGCCGACGTGGTCCTGATTCTGGCCATGGCACCCATTGGCTGGACGCTCATGCGCCGCAAGCAGGTCGTGTCGGACGTGATGGCAACGGCGTGAATCTGCAGCATCGGGTGGCCGACCCGCGCACGACTCGGCATCACGGACGCCACCGGCCAAGACGCTGACCAGTTCGAAGCCATCGACTCGATAGTGTCGATCGCCCAGAGCAGAACCGCGACATCACCCGCTGGCGCGACGGGAACTGGCGCTGCGCTGACCGCCGTGGTTAAAACTCAACGCCCAGAGCTCGTTTCCCCGCATCAAGGGGCACCAAGAGCAGATACCCCAATTCAGGACCGCGCTGCGCCGACACTCGTACCCGAACACCGCCTCCGAAACTGTCGGCGCAGCGCTTAGCATCCTATGGATCGCCACTGAAGTTCCTCGAACCCCGTGAAACCTCCCGCCGACCAAGGAAAGGAATGACGACATATGTATGCGCTCATCGCGATCCTCCGGTCAAAGCAGCCAGCTGCGAACGACCCAGCCATGACATACCTGCGTGAACACATTGTGCCGAACGTCAGTGCCGAACCAGGATTCGTGGCCGGGTACTGGACCCACGATGGCCAACGCAACTACAACACGCTGGTATTCGACAACAAAGAGGCAGCCGAGCGCCGCGCCGACGATGTCCGCGGCAACGCCGCCGGCCAGGCATCCTTCGGGATAATCATGGAAACTGTTGTCGTCGCCGAGGTTCTCGCGCACGCCGAAGCAGCAGGCAAGTAACCGCGCCGGATCTTCATTGGAGAGACATTCCTTCCGGAAGTCGACGTGACCGAAAGGGGGATGTCCGAAGTCATGCGCCAGCCCCGCCGCTCCAACGACGCCATACCCAATCCTTCCAGGCTTGCATGTAAATCCGTATGGTGATGGCCATGGCGCCTCCAGGCCCGGCTGCGGTGGAGATCCGATTGTCGGAGAAGTGAACGGGCTCGGCTGATCGGCATGTCGGCGGAGTCGTCGACGATGGCGGTCCAGGCGAAGATCGTGCTGGCGTGTGCGGGGCAGGGAATCAGCCCCACGGGCGTCAGGCCGACATTGCAAGCCTCGCTGATCAGCTTCTCCGCCACCTCGAGCGCGGCGCGTACCTGCTTCTTGCTCGCAACGGCCCGCGCTCGGCCACCGCCGCCACATCCAGCCCCGTGCCCTCCTCGGCGACCAAGTCCAGTTGGTCGACCAGCACCCGACCCGCCTTGGCCATCAGCTTGGAGACCCGCTCCAGCCGGGGCAGCATCTGCAGGCGTCGTCAGCGGACTTGCGGCAGGCCGGGCTGATCAGCAGCGTGACCATCAGTAGATCGAACAGATCCAACACGGTGCCTGTCGCCTCGGCCGCCAGACTGCGGTGACCGCCAGCAGCGTCGCGGTCCGCCGCGGCTCAGTCAGCTCGTCAGGGCCAGCGCCTTGCTACCCGACCGCTGGCCCATCCTGCCTTCTCCCAGGAGTGGCTTTGACCGTCAGTTGGACGGAGTGGGGAAGCTTTCGGGGGTGGTCAGGCCGGTGCTCTCCAGGAGGCGCTGGTGGTTGAGCACTGCGGCGTTGGCCTGCTCGGAGAAACGCCGGACCAGGGTGTTCTGTGTGCTGCCTCGGACGGTGCCGATCAAGGCGAAGACTTTGCCGTGGGCCAGGCGCAGCCATTTGACGTACGTGGCGTCGTAGGCGGATCCGGATCTGCCGGAGATGTCGCTCATCCAGTCCTGCTGCTCGTCGGTGGGCGTGACCGGCAGCTTGACCTTCAACTTGGCGGCCACGTCGCGGACCTGCTTGTCGAGCGTGTGGTGTTGTTGCGCGATCTCCTTGCTGATTTCACGGACCTTGGGGTTGCTGGCCCGCTGCACCGCATCCTGAGCCATAGGCATCTCCCAGAGGCTGGCAAGCCGGACACCGGTGATGAGCTTGCGATCGGTCTCCGTCAGAGGCCCCCACTCGGTCTGCCAGGTGCCGGTCTCTGGCTCGAGGCCGGGTTCCGCCTCCGGTAAGGGTGAGGCGGTCTTATCCACGTCGACGATGGCTGGCACGGTGCTGATGTCGGACGCGCCGGAGCTGGGCGCCGGAGAGTAAGGCACGCAGGCGATGAGTGATGAGAGTGCGGCGATGCCGCAGACGATGAAAACGCGACGGCGCTGGCGGAATCGCATATGCCGTCATCCCCTTTCGGGCCTTGGACCGCCCCGGGGATCTTGGAGGCTACGATTCCTGCGAACTTGCGAATGACGTAGTAGATCCCTGCGCCTTATAGAAGGCGTCCTCGTACTCCCTCGGCGGAATATTACCACAGAATGAGTGAAG
>NZ_JBQQBQ010000110.1:0-16714 GCF_052245915.1 Nonomuraea sp. 10N515B | reverse complement strand
CCTCGTCACGCTCGTCGGCGAACGCGGCGATGTAGGCGTCGACCTCGGCCTTGAGCGCTTCGGCGAGCATCCGGCGGGCGCCTTCGCGGACGAGTTCGTCGATCAGCGCGGCGGAGACCGGGCCGCCGGCCGTACGGTGGTCGCCGTCGGCGGGGTCAGGGACTACGGTGAGCATCGGGTGTGCCTTCCCGACCGACGTTGGCGCGTCGGCCATGCGTGAGAGACCTCAAACGATCACCGGGAAGGTACACCCCTTCCCGGCTGATCCACAGGTCTCAAGCATTGCTCGCGGTCGAGTCGGGCTTGCCGCCAGGCGGTTAAGGTAGGTTCGATTAAGGCCCAGCGGGCATCGGATATGTCACTGGGGTACGGCTTCCGCTTGCTCATGGCGGAACTTTTACCCGAAACATGTGATCGGTAGTGGCCTCTCGACTGATCAGGAGTTTCTGCCACGTTTCCAGACCAGACGCAATTTGAGTATCATTTGATAATCAAACGGGCGCGCTCATCGGCGATGAGGACTACTCGTATCTACACCTATAGGGCGGAGAGCCCAAAAGTCTGCGACCGCAGAGCGGGTATCTGCTAACCAACCATACCTAAACGCCCACTGAGAGTGCGTTAAGCGAGCTAATGCCCCTTTCGTCGTTGCGGTTGGTTGGATGAGGTCTGCTGGTCGGTCAGCCGCCGTTCGGCCTACGGGCGCGGCTGGCGCGGACACCGGACCGCTCGTGAGCAGGTTCTCTGCGTATACCGCGACTGAGCTGGTCACGGTCGGCCCGGTGTCCGCGGCGGCGGGCTTCACGCCGTAGGGCTTTACACGGACACCTACTGTCGAAGGTCCTGTCGAAGGTCGGTCGTCGCGGGACCGGCTGGGACGGCGGAGGTTCGAGGCCATGTCCAGGCGGAGCGCAGGATGAAGGCCAGGAGCAGCACCTCGATTCCGGTGGAGAGGCCGTAGAAGGGGGCCCAGTCCCAGGACTCCCCTACCGCGTTGAACACCGAGTAGGGGATGTAGAGCAATGCAACGACGAGGTTCGTGGCGCGGTTCACCCGGGCGGGCAGCGTCATGGAGAGCATCACCATCAGGGCCGGGATCGCCACGGACGCGAGCATCATGGTCAACAACGTCGGGCTGATGTCGAACTCAAAGACGACGCCGGCGCGGAGGTTGTCGATGACGCCGGGCTTGTGGAGGTGGAAGTAGTCGACGTAGATGTAGAGGAACATGAAGCTGGTCCACGCGGCGGCGAGCTTGGCCTGCACGGGGACCGGCGGGTTGTCGAGCAGGTTCGGGGTTTTCGTCCGGATGGTCATCGGTTCTTCTTTCGAGAGGAGCGGTCCGTCCTCCGGAGTGGCGGCAGGTCGGGGCGTACATACGCACGGGGTTGGGTCGTTCTCGTCGGTCCGGTCGTCAGACGGTGACGACGACCTTCCCTCGGGTGTGGCCGGCCGCGACGTAGCGGAGGGCGTCGGCTGCTTCGTCGACGTTGCGGGTGCTGCACACCCGTCTCCTCGGCGCCAAACGCCTTGGCGATCTGTACGGCGAAGGAGCCCACGCCGCCCGACGTGCCCGTGACCAGCACCGTCTGGCCCGGTCGAACGTTCGTGATCTTGCGCAATGCCTGCAACGCCGCCGTGGCCGAGGTGGGCACCGCTGGCGCGTCCACGACCGACAGGTTGGCGGGCACGGACAAGAGGTTGTCCGCCGGGACGCAGGCGGACTCCGCGAGCGTTCCAGCGGTGCTCTGGCCGAACACCTCGTCGCCGGGGCGGAGAGCGGTGACATCCTTCCCGACCGCTGCCGCCACGCCAGCGAGGTCCCTGCCAGGGATGCCGTGGCGCGGCCGGCGGAGCCTGAACGCCAAGCGCACCACGTACGGCTCACCGGTCATGACGAAGTAGGCGCCAGGATGTACCGAGGCCGCGCCCACCTGGACGAGTACATCGCCTCGACCGGGCAGCGGTAGCCCGACCTCGGACGACTCGAGCGCTGAGGGCGGCCCGCATCGTCGTCGCCCCGGCCGGACTCGCCCCCGGCACCAGGCGTGCTCCGGCATTCGATCGCTGTTCGATTCCCACAGAAGCCTCCTCACGTCCGAGCTACGACTCTCGCTGGTTCGTACATCGTACGTCGTACGCTGTACTACGATCGTACGCTGTACCATGACCGTACGCTGGACGATTGTCAAGCCGTTCGAGGGAGCGAGGAGACCCGTTGTCTGCGAGGGAACGACGCCAGGTCGCGTCAGATGCGGGGCTGAGCAAGAAGCGGGTGGTGGTCGAGGCGGTCCGGCTCGCCGACCGCGAGGGGGTCGGCGAGCTGAGCATGCGCCGGCTGGCTCGCGCGCTCGGCGCGGGCGCGATGTCGCTCTACTACTACGTGGCGAGTAAGGAGGAGTTGCTGGACGCCATGATCGACGTCGTGTTCGAGGAGATCGAGCTCCCGCCTGAAGAGACCGACTGGCAGTCAGCGATGCGACGTCGGGCGGTATCCGCCCGACAGGTTCTCGCACGCCACCCGTGGGCGATCGGCCTGATGGAGTCGCGGACATCGCCGGGGCCCGCGAACCTCCGCCACCGCGAAGCGGTCACCGCCTGCCTGCGGAGGGCTGGCTTCCCGGTCTTGATGGCGACGCACGCCAACTGGTTGCTCGACAGCTATGTCTACGGTTTCGCCCTGCAGGAATCCAGCCTGCCATTCGACACCGCCGATGAGTTCGCGGACATGGCCAAGGACGTCTTCCTGCCCCAGCTTCCTCCTGACGAGTTCCCCTACCTCAACGAGTCCGCCGCGGTGCTCGCCGCCGCCGGCTACGACCCGGCGGAGGAGTTCACCTTCGGCCTCAACCTCGTCCTAGCCGCCCTCGAGCCCCTGAGAGTGCCTACGTGAGCCTCCATCCGTGATGTCGTTATGTGATCGTGTGGATTTGTAGTGTTACCGCCAGTCTGCGGGTCCAGTTGTGCTGGGATGGCGCGGTGACTGAGCGCAAGCCGTACCCGAGCGACTTAACCGACGCTCAGTGGGCGTTGATCGAACCGGTCCTCACGGCATGGAAGGCCGCGCACCCCTCGGTCAGCGGCCACGAGGCGGCGCTACGGCGCACCCGCCGACTGTTCATCAACCGCGACAACCTGCGCGAGGCGATCCGCCTCATCGTCAACGCCACCCTGAAGGCGCGCGATGTCGTTCTGTGGGGTGAGGGCACCTCGTGCGCGTCCGACTCGCGCAAGTTCGGATCCTGGTCGGCGAATTTCATGACCGAGTGGCATCAGCGCTACAACGGGCCGGGGATCATGGTCTACTGGCACGTCGAACGGCGGTCGGTGTGCATCTACAGCCAGGTGACCTCCACGACCGCCTCCGAGGTGGCCTCGATGATCGAGGGCCTGCTGCGGCACCTGACCGATACGGAGATCGATCGCCAGTACACCGACACCCACGGAGCCTCGATCGTCGGGTTCGCCTTCTCCGAACTCCTCGGCTTCAAGCTGCTGCCGCGGCTGAAGAACATCGGCTCGGCGCGGCTGTACCGGCCCGGGACCGGCGAGGACGAGGCGTGGCCGCGCCTGGAGACGGTGCTGTCGAACAAGACCATCGACTGGGACCTGATCGCCCGCCACTACGACCAGATGATCAAGTACGCGACCGCGCTGCGGCTGCACACCGCCGAGTCGCACCAGATGCTGCGCCGCTTCACCCGCGGCGGCCCCAAGCACCCCACCTACCAGGCGATCGAGGAGCTCGGCCGCGTCATCCGGACGATCTTCATCTGCGATTACCTCGCGGACGAGGAACTCAGGAGAGAGATCAACGAGGGCCTGAACGTGGTGGAGAACTTTAACTCCGCCAGCAAGGACCTGTTCTACGGCAAGGCCGGCGACCTGACCGGCGACGACCGCGAGAACGTTGAAGTGTCCGCGCTGGCGCTGCACCTGATCGCCGCCGCCATCACCTACCTCAACACACACCTGATCCAGATCGTGCTGTGCGATCCGGCCTGGCGAAAACGGCTGAATCCGGCCGACCGGCGCGGGCTGTCGGGCCTGTTCTGGTCCCACCTGAACCTGTATGGCCGCTTCGAGCTCGACATGAATCGGCACCTGGAGTTGGACGGTGTTCCGCTCGGGCGGCCCAGCGCCCCGTGACGCACGGGGTTGGGCCAGGGCTGGCACCGCTCAGCCCTGTCGGCCCCGCCGTCTACTGCCGGATCGGCAGGCCAGGCGCGCCGGCGGCGATCTCTGCGGGCGGTACGGGCGTGCCACCGCGTCTCGGGTGCACCTGAGTGGTTACGGGCGCGCCCTCGCCGCAGCGTCCCGGACCGCGTGGTCCGGGACCGTCTCCGCCAGTTCGTCCAGCACCTCCAGCGCCTCCGCGGTGCCGATCCGGGCGATGGCGTCGACAGCCTTGACCGCGCGGGCCCTGGTGCCCCGCGCTACCCAGCCGGGGATCAGGGCGGCCAGGTCGCGGGCCGTCCGGCCGTCGCCGAGCCATCCCAGCGCGGGCAGTGCCCAGGCATCGCCGTGCAGGAACAGCGCCCAGCCCAGGTCGGCCAGCGAACGCCGGTCGCACGCCTCGCGGACCGCGTCCAGCCGCTCGTCCGGCTTCTTGGCCAGCGCGACGAGCCTCCTGGTCGCGTCGGCGGGCAGGGCCCGGCCGCCGCCCTTGAGCAGCACCTGCGGCAGGACATCGGGATCGGCGTACGCGGGCAGCCGGGCCGCCCGCCCCGGCGCGGTCAGCACCGCCGGGACGTCCTCGCCGGGCGCGTCCGGGACCCGCGGCGCCGGGTCCGGCCCGGGCAGCTCCGGATGCGCCTTGAGGTGCATGCGAAGCAGCCCGGCGGCCAGGAGCGCCGACGTCGAGTCGCTCGCAGCCACCGTGGACAGCACCCGCGCCGCCCGCACGGGGAAGCGCTCCATCGCCGCGAGCAGGTACTCACCCGCGAACTCCCGCTCGTACCGCTCCAGCAGCAGCTTGAACGCCTCGTCGCTCGGAATCAGGGAGATCAGCTCGACGAACCGCTCCCGCCACGGCTTGTAGATCCTGAGCCGGTCCCAGGCGTCGACCAGGAGCGGGGCGGCTGCCGGCCCCAAGCCGTCGGCCATCGTGGCGCGCATCCCGTACGTGAACGCGTCGAAGTCGGACTCCTCCAGTCTCCAGCCGAGCAGTTCGAGGTGCCGCGGCGTGCCCACCGACGCCCACAGTCGTTCGCGGTAGAAGGCGTTCGAGCCCCATTCGGCGGACGGCGGGTCGGCGCAGCACTCGTCCACCCAGTCGTGCCGTGTGGGCACCAGGTAGGAGACGACGAGCCGCCGGGAGCGGGTGCCGCGGTGCGCGGCCAGCCGTTCCACCGCCCGCCGGTACTCCTCCTCGGGGCAGAAGGCCAGCAGGCCCCGGACCCGGCGCAGGCTCACAGAGTCGACCTGCCGGAGGGAGTCCAGCGGGCGCAGGTCTTCCGCAGAGGAGGCGATGCCGCTCAGTTCGGCGAGCGCGCAGGCGGCGAAGGCGAGCCCGCGGGAGGCGATCCACCCGTCGGTGAAGGTTCGCGGCGCCTTGTTCCCGTTCTGCGCGCGGTCGACGATCGATGCGATCGCCGCCGCCCCGGCGGGGTCGTCAGCGCCGCTGAGGTACGCCCGCGCGTGCGCGACCAGGGCCGGGTCGCTCACAGCCGCCGACAGCACCGCCTCGATGTGGCCGCAGTGCTTCTCGGCCAGCTTCGCCGCCACGTTCGCGGCGCCGGGGTCGACGGTGTCGCTGGGCGAGACCTCGCCCAGCGACCGGTCGGAGACGCTCGGTTCCGCGGGGAGCGCGCCGCCCCGCCGGGGGTGCAGATCTCGGCGCAGGGGCTCGGAGAGGACCAGGACGTCCTCGGCTGGGGGGAAGTGATCGTCCATGGCGGATCACCGTAGCGGAACGGGGTGACACTCACCCCGCGTCCGGCAGATACCGAAGGTCGCGCTCCACCTCGGGACAGGCCGCGCTGGACGCCGCCCGACAGATCCGGACGCGGTGGATCCCAGATGCAGACGACCTTCCGTAGCCGTGTCCGGCTCGTTCATCTAACGAAAAACGTTTGACGAACGCAACCAAGGACACCCGGCCGAACGGGGACCTCCGTGCGCCGTGTCCGGTTCGGATGTTCATTTTTCCGTTCATCTTCGGTCATCCTCTGCTACCGTTCAGGTACCTCGCACATGACGTTTGATGAACGGAGGTGCTTCACGATGGCGCTCATCGGACTGGTCCAGGTCAGCACCGACAAGCAGAAAACCCAGCGGCAGCACGACGCCCTCGATCCGATCTGCCTGAAGGTCATCGAGGAGAAGGCCAGCGGCAAGCTCGCCACCAGCGACCGGCCCGACCTGCTCAGCGCACTCTCCTACATCCGCGAAGGCGACCTACTGACCGTCCAGGAAGTCGACCGGCTTGGCCGCAACCTCCTGGAAGGACTGATCGTCCTCAACGACCTGTTCCAGCAAGGCATCGGTGTCAAGGTGCTGGAGGGCATCGCCGTCGGCGAGCACACCGAACGCTCCTTCATCCTCGACCTGGCCCTCGCCCTGGCCGAGGACCGCCGCCGCGACATCGTCCGCAAGACCAAGAACGGCCTGGAGACCGCCCGAAAGCAAGGCAAGGTCGGAGGCCGCCGCCCCGTAGTCGACGACGACAAACGCGCCGCGATCCTCGACCGCCGCCGGCGCGGGGAATCCATCCGCACCATCGCCGCCGGGGTGAAGGTCTCCGTCGGCGTCGTCCACAAAACCCTCGCAGCCGCTGCCGAGGGCAACCCCACTGACCAGCCCCCGACTCCCTGAGGAACACGCCGTGCCACTGCCGCAGATCCCGCTCGACGACCGCGCGTCCTGGCCCTGGCCAAGGCCCGCCAGCAGCTCGCCCACGACTGCACGTTTCTGCCCACGTGGGACGAGCTGACCGACAAAGGAACGCGAGGACTCCCTGCCCAACGCCCGCAACTACCTGGAGTCGGCGGTCAACGCCGGGCTTGTTCCGGCCGTGGAACTGATCGACAGCGGATGGCGCGCGAGCCTGACCAACATCAACGACGAGATCGAGCGGCAGGCCACCGCCATGGCCACCGCGGCCGCCGACCTCCCGCTGCTGCTCTACCGGTTCCGCACCACCCCCACCGGCGGGATGAGCGTCGGGACCGTGCTGAACAAGCTGGCCGAGACCGCCGAGCACGTCGGCGAGTTCGCCCGCGAGTTCGGCGAACAGAACTGGGTCGACATGGACGAGGACGAGACCGCGGACTGGCGCAAGGTCCTCGCGGACCTGGAAGCCGCCGCCGCAACCTTTCGCCGCACCGTGAACGTCATCAGCTAATCCGAGGCCCTCGACATCAGAACGGCCAGTCACGACATGACGAGCCCGCCGAACTCCTTAACGTGACTGGCCGTAGCGGTGATTACAGAGAGCTACTTTGGGGCTGGTCACGCGGACCCGAGTGAGGGACCTTCGTCGCGGATACACGCAGCTCAGCTGTCACCGAGGCGAGTCGTAGATGTCGTCATGCTCAGCATGAATTGGCCTCATCAGCTCGGCTGTTGCTCGTCGGCCCGTGATGTGCCTGTCGCGCACCAGCGCCGGTATGCCCACAGTAGAAGCCTGAGCGGGTGTACCGCTCCAATACTGAGTTACGTGACCCGAGCTGCGGCTACGTGGCGTAATGATATTCGCTGATCATGCCGGCAACTACCGGTTTCCGGCGGATGGAACGCAGGGCGTTAAGTTCGGTCACCTCCCGGGCGGCCTGCGCTGTGGTGCTCAGGAAGGACTCGATGCGTATCGGCGTGACCGGCCACATGAACCTGACCCCGACGGCGGCCCGCCTCGTTTCGACGCGCTCCGCGCGCACCTTGCCTCGTTCACCGGCGAACTCGCGGGCGTCTCCTGCATCGCTCGTGGGGCGGACAGTCTGTTCGCTGATGCGGTGCTCGCGGCCGGCGGATCGTTGGAGGTGGAGTCCACTCGCTGACGGTGCCCATCTGAGGCCGCACGCACGTCGCTCTCCGCGACCAGCCGCTACGGCGCCGCCGCAAGCCGGCGGTCGAGGTCGGCCATGACCTGCTCAGGGCCGGCAGCGGTAGCCAGCGTCGCCTCGGTGATACCCGTCATGCGCACGTCGAAGGAGGTGACGGGCACCTCGGCAGGCGGTGCGATCAACGATTCCGAACCTACAGCCGCGTGTCGCGAGTTAACCAGCAGGATCTCGCGCAACGTGAGCTCGGCGGCCTTGAGCAGGCGAACACGCCCCCAGGGACGGCCGCGCGAGTGGCCATCACGCGCATCCTGCCGGGGCGTCGTCCAGCACATACGGGTTGGCCAGGCCGCGCTCCAGAGTGGCCCTCGGTCGTATCGGCACCTGATGATCTCAATCAGGTTCGCCTGGAGCGTGGCGAAGTGCTGTACGGACTCGCCGCTGGTCATTGAGTGGGACGTGGGAGAAGTGTGCGACGGACCCCGACCGTGGCAACCGCTGGGGGCAAAACGCCGGAGAGGCTCAGTCCGGGCGGCGTAGCAGGACCGCGGTGAACTGCTGGGTGCTGCCCCAGGGGGTCACGTGGTCTTCGCCGCTGGTCGCGATCAGCTCGTAGCTCGGGAACTCAGCGGCGAGTTCCCGATGGGTGTAGCGCACGATCGGCAATCCGCTGCAGGTCGTCGGCCCATCCGGCCCGAAGGTGGCTACGATCACTCGTCCTCCGGGGTGAAGGCACCGCTCGAGCGAGGCGAAGTAGTCGGCACGTTCGTCAGGCTCGATGAGGAAGTGATAGACGGCACGGTCGTGCCAGAGCGTGTACCGGCGGTTCGGACGCAGGTCGAGGACGTCGGCCATCTGGAAGATCACATGCTCGCCGGCGGGGCCGAGGCGGGACCGGACAGTGCCGAGCGCGGTCGTGGATAGGTCGACGGCGGTCAGGTCTCGGTACTGACGAGCGACGAGGTGGTCGACGAGGGTGGACCAGCCGGCGCCGACGTCGATGATCGGGTCGTCGGTTTCGACCTTGGCCTGCTCCACCAGGCTGAGGGAGAGTTCGGGGACCGACTGCCACCAGGAGACCGCGTCCACGTCCTTGGTGTCATGCACACCCTCCCAGAAGTCCTGGCGTGAGGTCGGGTCCGTGGGGCGAGCTGGATGCGACATGGCATCACGGTATTGCGCGGTATTGCGGCCGGACGCAATCCACGATTTAGGTCATGGAATCGTAAGATCCGCCGACACCCTCCCTGGCTAGGGTCGGCGCATGCCTGACCAGATCCCCACACCGACGCAACCGACCCCCGCGGGGGAGGTCGCCGCCTTGGTGGACGGCGGTGACATGGATTGCGGCAGCGGGCTGCTGCTGCTCATCACCCGCGCGATGCGCCGCCTGGAACCGGGCCAGGTGCTCGGGGTCCGTAGCGCGGAACCGAGCGTGGTCGTCGATCTGCCGGCCTGGGCCGACCTGGTCGGGCACTCGGTCGACGCGCAGGTGGGCGAGACGCCGGATGGGCCGTGGTGGTTCGGGGTGCGCAAGGCCGCGCCGGTGGACCAGCCGGTCACGATGTTCAGCCGGGGAGAGCGTACGCCCTTGGGGCAGCGGCTCTGGGCGTACACGAACTTCGACTGCAACCTCGCCTGCGAGTACTGCTGTGCGGAATCCTCCCCGCGTTCCGCGGCCCGGCGGCTGGAGCCCGACCTGGCCCGGGAGGTGTTCGGCGAGTTCCGTTCCTTGGGCGGCCGGGAGGTGTTCCTGACCGGTGGCGAGCCCTTTATGCACCCTCGGCTGACCGAGTTGGTGGACGCCGCCGAGGGGTTGGAGCGCACCGTGCTGACCAACGCCATGATCTTCGGGCGTGGGCGGCGGCGCGAGATGCTGGAGGCACTCGATCGGTCCGTGACGCTGCAGGTCAGTCTCGATTCCGCGATGCCGGACCTGCACGATCGGCAGCGCGGCGCGGGGTCCTGGGCGCGGGCGCTGGACGGTATCGGGCTGGCCGGGTCCCTCGGCTTCCGGGTCCGGGTGGCGGCGACGTTGTACGACGAGGATCCGGCGGCGGTGGAGGCCCTGCACCGCAGGCTGGACTCCGAAGGGATTCCGGGCGAGGACCGGTTGATCCGGCCGGTCGCCCGGGAGGGCTTCGCCGAGGCCGGGGTCCACGTGTCGATCGACACCCTGGAGCCCGAGCCCACTGTCACTGCGGACGGTGCCTGGTGGCACCCCGTGGCGGTGACCAACCCCCACATGCGTATCGCCGATGCGGCCCTGCCGGTCGCGGAGGTGTTCGGCGTGGTGCGGGACACCTTGGCAGTGCAGGACGCCGCGGCCCGGTCCGGACGGCAGGTCTTCCGCTGTGCCTGAAATGAACACCACTGCCGAGTCGCGGCGCCATTCCTCGGCCCGCCTGCTGCTCTCCCCCGCCACCGACCCGGTTCCCGCCGTAGAGCTTGCTGGAGAAATCTGTGCCCTTTTCTGAAGCGCCGTGAGCTGCTGCTCGGATCTGCCGGGCTGTTCCTGCTTGCCGCGTGCGGCACGCAGGAAGGACGCGCTGCCAGTGCATCCTTGATGATCTCCGCGATCCCGACCAGGACCCCGAGAAGCTGAACCGGCTGTGCCCGATGCTGGCCGACAGGTTCGCGGCCGTCACGAAGCTCAAGGTGGTCTACCGGCCGGTCACTGACTACACGGCCGTGGTCCGGGCGTTCGAGGTCGGTGACATCTACCTCGCCTGGATGGGCGGCCTGACCGGGGGCCAGGCCCGCAACCGGGTCCCTGCGGCCACGGCAGTGGTCCATCGCGATATCGACCAGGACTTCCACAGTGTGTTCATCGCGAACAAGGCATCCGGACTGAGGCCGTTCGAAGCGGTCGAGGGGGTGCGTGCGCTCGCCGGTCACACCTTCGGCAGCGGGACGTCCACCTCCGGTCGGCTGATGCCGCAGTACTTCCTGCGCCAGGGCGGCCTCGGCCAGGCCGCCTTCAAGGGCAAACCTGGGTTCTCCGGCTCTCACGACGCGACGATTGAGGCGGTCGCCTCCGGCAGCTTCGAGGTCGGTGTGGTCAACGAACAGGTGTGGAAGGCGACGCAGGCGGCTGGCGCAGTGGACCTGAGCCACGTTGTCACTATGGAAAATCGCCCCGTCCAGTCGGCCACCCCGGGACCGCGCCGCGGCCTGCAGCGCATCCACGACGAGCTCGGTCCGCATGTGGTCGGCGATCGCCCACCCGGCCAACCGCCGCGACCCCAGATCCAGCACGGTCGCCAGGTACAAGAACTTCCCGTCCCCGACGGGGGGATAAGTGATGTCCGTGTGCCACGAGCGCAGGAAGAGAGGTGCAGGAATGAGGTAGGCGCCTCTTTGAATGCGGTGCTGCGTGAATGATGAAGGTCTGGCCCTTCGGAGTCGCCCTGCGGGGGGAGACTTCAAACCACCACATGCTGCGTTGGCTGAAGACCGTCGTGGTGAGCGATGTGGAAAAGGCGTCGTAAGAGGCGTCAGGTGGGGATCGGGAAGGCGAGCGCGAGCGAATCGCTGATGAAGTGTCGAAAACTTACAGACGGCATCGAAACTGGGGGTGTGGATATGGCTCCAGGACTGAGTCTGGCGGATACCCGTCTACTGGCCAGATGGTGCCCGGCACGGAGGCGACGCGAGCCCGATCTGCCGCTTTCACGTGGAACGTGGGAAGGCGAGTCCCGATAGTGCTGCCTTTATTGGTGGCGAGAGGGAGAACCCCGAACGGCGGAAACCGTTAGGGACTGAGTACCGATGCGGAACTCGCTGGCGGACCGGCTCGTAGTAGCGATGAAACCCCTGTAATGGGGGTGGAGCGAAGGGGCCGGGTCATCCGTGGCTGTGTTCGTTCGATCAACCGGACGCTGTTCGGGAGGAGTCGCGTGGACGAGCTGAAGTCGTCTGGAAAGTCGTTTGACATCTCGAAGTGGGAAGTCTGGAAGGCATGGGAGAAAGTCAAGGCTAATAAGGGAGCGCCAGGAACGGACGGCTGCTCGATCGATGACTTCGAAAAGGATCTGAAGAACAACCTATATCGGATCTGGAACCGGATGTCGTCGGGCAGCTATTTCCCGCCTCCGGTGCGAGCGGTGGAGATACCAAAGCCGCATGGCGGAGGAACCAGAATTCTCGGTGTTCCTACCGTCGCGGACAGGATCGCGCAGACCGTGGTCGCGGCCCGCTTGGAGAAAGAAGTGGAACCAAAATTTCACGCTGACTCCTACGGGTATCGGCCGAACCGGTCGGCACTGGACGCGGTGGCGAAATGCAGAGAGCGCTGCTTCGGGCGCGGCTGGGTCGTCGATCTCGATATCCAGAAGTTCTTCGACAGCGTCCCCTGGGACCTGATGGTCAAAGCGGTGGAGGCCAACACCGATCAGCGTTGGGTGGTTCTTTACGTGGAGCGATGGCTTCGGGCTCCGCTTCAACTACCTGATGGCACCTTGCAAGAAAGAGATCGCGGCACCCCGCAAGGATCTGCGGTCTCGCCCGTATTAGCGAATCTGTTCCTGCACTACGCTTTCGACATGTGGATGGATCGGGAATACCCGACCACCTCATTCGAACGCTACGTGGATGACGCAGTCGTGCATTGCGTTAGCGAGCGCCAAGCCATGGAAGTGATGGAGGCGATCGGAAACAGGATGGTAGAGGTCGGGCTACGGCCACATCCGACCAAAACCCGGATCGTGTACTGCAAGGACGCGAACCGGCGCGGCTCATATGAGCATACATCGTTCACGTTCCTGGGGTTCACCTTCCGCGCTCGCGGATCGCGAAACAAGAACGGAGTGACATTCACGAACTTCTTGCCAGCGATCAGCAAGGAAGCCCTTAATAAAATCAGTGCCGAGGTGCGCGGATGGCGTATCCATCGACGCACAGGCCAAACCTTCGCCCAACTCGCACGGTTCATCAACCCGATCGTGCGAGGCTGGATGCAGTACTACGGAGCGTTCTATCAATCCGCACTGCGTCCCCTTCTGCAGCGCATCAACGCCTACCTGGTGCGCTGGATCCGCAGAAAATACAAACGGCTGGCCGGGTTCAACAAATCCAAGCAATGCTTCCAGGGCATCACACAGCGATACCCCAGGATGTTCGCGCATTGGAAATGGACCCGCAATTTCTGGTGATCAGGATGGCAAGAGCCGTGTAATGGGAGACTATTACGCACGGTTCTGTGGGAGCCGGAGGGTGAAATTCCCTCCGGCTACCCGACCCGACGTACTTGTGCCCCGGTCGAGCTGGTGGACTACCTGGCCGAGCAGCTGGGCATCGAGGGGGTGCCCGACCCGAACACCTCCCCTGGATCGACCCGACCCCTCCGGCCTGACGAGCGGCCCGGTGTCAGCGGCTTCACCGCTCAGAAATCCTCCGCCACGTCGTCAGTTCTGGTGGCCCCTCGCCACCCGCGGAAGGATTGACAACCATGACCGACGCCAGACTGCTAGGCGACGACAAGGCCGCGTTCATCGCGGCGGCCCGCTCAAATGACGCAGCACAGTTCGCACTCATCACGGAGCGCTACCGGCGTGAGCTGCAGGTGCACTGCTACCGGATGCTCGCGAACTACGAGGACGCCCAGGACATGACGCAGGAGACGTTCCTGCGGGCGTGGAACAAGCGGGAGTCGTTCAAGGGCTACGCTGCGCTGCGGACCTGGCTGTACCGGATCGCGACGAACGCCTGCCTCGACTTCCTGGACAAGCGCAACGACCGCACACCCGTGCCTGCCGAGCTGTCGGGCGCGGGCTCGGAAGTGCACTACCTGCAGCCCTACCCGGACCGGATGCTCCCGGAGGACCCGCAGGAATCGGTGGTGGCGCGGGAGACGATCGAGCTGGCGTTCATCGTCGCCGTCCAGCACCTGCCGCCGCGGCAGCGGGTGGTGTTCATCTTGCGCGACGTCCTCGGCTGGCCGGCGTCGAAGGCCGCCAACGCCCTCGAGCTGACCGTCGCATCGGTGACCAGCGCACTGCAGCGGGCGCGCGTGACGATGCGCGAGCAGCTGCCCGACCGCCGCCTCGACTGGCGGAGCCCTGCCACGCACGAGCTGTCGGATGACGAGCGCGGCGTGGTGAAGTCGTATATGGACGCCCATGAGCGCAACGACCTCGACGGGCTGATGGCCCTGCTGCGCGACGACCTGCGCTTCGCGATGCTGCCCGATCCGGGCACCTTGATCGTCACGGCCAAGGACGCGGTGGACGGCTGGGTCTCCGGTGGGCTCTTCCAGCGCGGCTACGACGACTGGCGCTGCATCGCCACGACGGTCAACCGCATGCCTGCCGCCGTGCTGTACCTCCGCACCCCCGACGACCCGGAATATCGTTTGTTCACCATCGCGGTCCTGCACATCGTCGACGGGAAGGTCGCCGAGCTCACCGGATTCGACGCCACCGACAAACCATGGCTGGGCCTGCCCGCGAGGCTGTGATCGGACAAGTCCTCATCGTCGACTCGTCCAGCGCACGGGGCGGCGTCACCGTCGTCCTCATCTTCAGCGAGTCGGTCAACAGCTCACTCGGAACGCAAGGAAGGGCCGGGAAAAGGTTCCCTCATCGCCGAGGGTCACGGTGAGCACGCCAGGAAGGATTTCGACCTGGCCTTACGAGCCGAGCATTTGGCCCGTGCTCATCGCATTTGGCCCGTGCTCATCGCCTCGTCTCGTATCGGGTCAGCACCACGCCGCCCGGAAATGTCCGCGTCTCGGCCAGGTTCAGGTTCACCCAGTTGTCCAGCGCGGTGAAGAACGGCGTGCCGCCGCCCACCAGGACCGGATGGGTGACGATCGCGTACTCGTCGATCAGCCCGGCCCGCATGGCCGCCCCGGCGAGCGTCGCGCCGCCGATGTCCATCGAGCCGCCGTCCTCGGCCCTGAGCCGGGCGATCTCGGCGACCGCGTCGCCGGTGACCAGGCGGGTGTTCCAGTCGACCTTGCCGATCGTCGATGAGAACACCACCTTCGGCATGTCGCGCCAGCGGCGCGCGAACTCGATCTCCGCCGGTGTGGCACCCGGCTGCTTGTCGGCGGTCGGCCAGTGGGAGCTCATCGCCTCCCACAGCTTGCGCCCGTACAGCGCCAGGCCCGTCGCGTCCACCCGGTCGGACCACCACTGGAACAGCTCGGCGCTCGGCGACGAGTCCGGTCCCTCCCCCCCACTCCAGCCGAGGTCGTCGCCGGGCGCGGCGATGTAGCCGTCCAGGGTCACGTTCATGCCGAAGATCAGTTTCCGCATCGTGCCAGCCTCCCGTGAGTCGATCTCACACGTACCGACGGGCGCGGCGCGGAAACCTAATCGGTGCGCGATCTGCGTCCGCAAGTAGTCCTCGCGTTCCGGACTCAGCACGGCGTACTCGGCGGGCTCGAGCACCACCGACCGGATCTCGATCAGATGATCGACCAATACCAGTTGTCCCATCGCCCGGTACGGGATCTCCTGGTCGATTACCTGCGCGAACGTGTCCTCTCGTCCCTCCAAGGCTCGGTGTGAGTTGGCGCGAACGCGTTTTCCGCCGCGTCCGGTGGCCATGGACTGGCCTGCCACCCGGCAGGGTCGAGCCGAAGTGTGGGAGCGGCTCACCAGCGGGATCTTCGTCCTCAGCACTGCCAGCAGCCAAGAGACGCGCGTTCGAGGGCTGGCCTGGTTTCTGGACTGGCTGGCCGACCAGCCGGGCGAGACATGGCAGGAGCGCTGGATGGCCAGCGGCGCTGACGCTGAGGGAGGCAACTGGCGGCAGGTGCCGATCGCCTGGCAGCAGGAGCGCGGCCGGACGTCGCGATGGCTACGGGAGGAGTTGTCGGGAGCGCTGGTGGTGGCGATATGCGGCGATATTGTCCGCCCCTCGCTAGGCTGCCTGGTGGCAGGAGCCGCGGGAAAGGGCTCCCTAACCCGCAACCTGGCCCGCACCCGCGATCCACAGGGATTCGCGCGTCTTCAGGCATTGTGCGACGCCGACCCGCACGTCTCTGACACGGCCCACAGTCTTACGCTGCGGCGGAGCGCGGAAATAGTCGCCGCTAAGGGCGGCATGCTGGCCGACATCACCGTGGGTGACACCCACCGTCGACCAGCGGCGCAAGAACGCCTCCGTGCTCCTGCAGGCCGCCCGCGAGACACTGCCCGGCCGACCGTTCACGGTTGGAGGCCAGACGCTTACCCGTTCGATCACCAAGACCGCCGAGAAGATCTGGGTCGACGACCCGGCCAACGGCAAGCGTCGCGACCTCGGCCTCGAAGACGACCACGCGTTCTGGAGCTGGGCCGCCGTCGAAACCCTTCGTCTCACGGGCTCCCGGGTCGAAGAATTGCTGGAGATCAGCCATCACAGCCTGATTCAATACCGCCTGCCCACCACCGGTGAGATCGTGCCGCTGCTGCAGATCGTCCCGTCGAAGACCGACGAGGAGAGGCTTCTCGTTGTGTCCCCGGAGGCGGACGTCTTGTCGACGGTCATTCGCCGGATCCGTCAACCGAACGGAACAGTCCCGCTGGTTCCTGTTTATGACCGCTATGAATGTGTATGGTGGCCACCGTCGCCGGTTTTGTTTCAGCGTCGCTTTCCTAGTACGGCAGTCACCATTCGCAGTGTGACCAGCACGGATGCGCGATAGGCCGTTGCGATCTTGTGATGGGAAGCGGGCACAAAGAGAGCAGCCGCTCGTGATCATGCCTGTGTGACGAGTACAAGAT